>CBFGZU010000013.1:0-31462 GCA_965653335.1 uncultured Pseudolysinimonas sp. | reverse complement strand
CTCGGACCTCTTCGTTATCAGCGAAGCGCTCTAACCGCCTGAGCTATATCCCCGAGTGGCTTGGATCTCAGCAGGATCCGGGCCGAGAGAAAGAGTATCAGCCTCTACGCGTTCTGGAATCCGACGAGGAGGCCGCCGGTGAAGCGCACGCTGAGGTTGTAGAGGAACCCGCCGACGGCTCCGAGAGCGGTTCCGACGATCGTGTTGAGCACGGCGATGATGAAGGTGAACAGCACGACCTGGCCGATTCCGAAGCTGTTGACGATCGCGAACTCGGGCTGGCCGAGCATGTCGCGCAGGGTCTCGTCGAGCTGGCTGAAGATACCGGTCGAGAACAGCACCACCCAGATGAGCACGCTCGCGACGATGAGCACGATGCCCAGGCACAGCCACACCAGGAACGAGAGCTTCACGAGCGACCAGATGTCGATGTAGACGAGCTTCAGGCGCACCTGACGGCTCGTCGTCTGGCGCATCTCTTTACGCTGCAGTTTCTCCGCGACGCTCATCGCTTACCGGTCCTCTCCGTCGGCCGCGGCACTAGCTTCCGTGCCGCCCTCCGCCGCTGCATCCTCGGCCCCGGGGGCGTCGGAGTCGGTGGCGTCGGGTTCTGCCGCGATCTCGATATTGCGTTCGCTGTTCTTGGCGATCGCGATGATTTTGTCGTCGTCGTCGAAACGCGCGAAGACGACGCCCATCGTATCCCGCCCCTTGGCGGGAACCTCGGCAACGGCTGAACGAACGACTTTGCCACCCGCGAGGACGACGAGCACCTCGTCATCCTCTTCCACGATGAGCGCTCCGGCGAGGTCGCCGCGCGTCTCGCTGAGCTTCGCGACCTTGATGCCGAGCCCGCCGCGGTTCTGCAGCCGGTACTGGTCGACGGCCGTGCGCTTGGCGTACCCGCCCTCGGTGACGACGAAGACGAACGAGTCCGCGGCTTGTCCGGAGCCGGTCGACGGGACGACGGATGCCGACAGCAGAGCGTCGTCGCTGCGGAAGTGCATGCCGATCACCCCGGAGGTCGCGCGTCCCATCGGACGCATCGCAGCATCCGACGCGGTGAAGCGGATCGACATGCCGTGCCGCGAGACGAGCAGCACGTCGGTGCCGTCTTCGACGAGGAGTGCCGAGACCAGCTCGTCGCCCTCGCGGAGGTTGATCGCGATGATGCCGCCGGTGCGGTTGGTGTCGTACTCCGTCAGCGCCGTCTTCTTCACCAGGCCGCCACGGGTGGCGAGCACGAGGTAGGTCGCGACCGAGTAGTCGCGGATGTCGAGCACCTGCGCGATCTGCTCGTCGGGTTGGAGCGCGAGCAGGTTGGCGACGTGCTGACCCTTCGCGTCGCGACCGGCCTCCTGCACTTCGTAGGCCTTCGCCCGGTAGACCCGGCCGGTGTTGGTGAAGAACAACAACCAGTGGTGGGTCGTCGTGACGAAGAAGTGCTCGACGACGTCATCCGCCCGCAGTTGCGCGCCGCGCACCCCGCGCCCGCCGCGATGCTGCGACCGGTAGTTGTCGCTGCGCGTGCGCTTGATGTAGCCGCCGCGCGTGATGGTGATGACCATCTCCTCCTCGGGGATGAGATCTTCGACGCTCATGTCGCCGTCGAAGCCCATGAGGATCTCGGTGCGCCGGTCGTCGCCGAATTTCGCGACGATGTCGCCGAGCTCGGTGATGATGATCTCGCGCTGCCGCGACTCGCTCGCCAGGATCGCCTTGTATTCGGCGATCTCCTTCTCGAGCTCCGCGAGCCGGTCGAAGATCTTCTGGCGCTCGAGAGCCGCGAGCCGGCGCAACTGCAGCGCGAGGATGGCGTCGGCCTGCAGTTCGTCGATCTTGAGCAGCTTGATGAGTCCCTTGCGCGCCTCGTCGACGTCGGGCGAGCGACGGATGAGCGCGATGACCTCATCGAGGGCGTCGAGAGCTTTCGCGTAGCCGCGCTGGATGTGGGCATCCGCCTCGGCCTTGTCGAGCCGGAACTGGGTGCGCCGCACGATCACTTCGATCTGGTGCGCGATCCACAGCGAGATGAACCCGTCGATCGGCAGGGTACGCGGCACCCCGTCGACGATCGCGAGCATGTTCGCGCCGAAGTTCTCCTGCAGCTGGGTGTGCTTGTAGAGGTTGTTGAGCACGACCTTCGCGACGGCGTCGCGCTTGAGCACGATGACGAGCCGTTGGCCGGTGCGCCCCGACGTCTCGTCGCGGATGTCGGCGATGCCGCTGAGCTTGCCGTCCTTGACGAGGTCGGCGATCTTGATCGCGAGGTTGTCGGGGTTGACCTGATACGGCAGTTCGGTGACGACGAGGCACGTGCGCCCCTGCAGCTCTTCGACGCTGACGACCGCCCGCATCGTGATCGAGCCGCGGCCCGTGCGGTAGGCATCCTGGATTCCTTTGAGCCCGAGGATCTGCGCCCCGGTGGGGAAGTCGGGGCCTTTGACGCGCTGGATGATCGCCTCGAGCAGCTCCTCGCGCGTCGCGTCGGGGTTCTCGAGCGCCCAGAGGGCGGCAGCCGAGACCTCGCGCAGGTTGTGCGGCGGGATGTTGGTCGCCATGCCGACCGCGATGCCGACGCTGCCGTTGACGAGCAGGTTGGGGAACCGGGCCGGCAGCACGGTGGGCTCTTGCGTGCGACCGTCGTAGTTCTCCTGGAAGTCGACGGTATTCTCGTCGATGTCGCGCACGAGCTCCATCGCGAGCGGCGCCATCTTGGTCTCGGTGTACCGCGGGGCGGCCGCGCCGTCGTTGCCGGGGGAGCCGAAGTTGCCCTGGCCGAGTGCGAGCGGATAGCGCAGCGACCACGGCTGCACGAGCCGCACGAGCGCGTCGTAGACCGGGCTGTCGCCGTGCGGGTGGAACTGGCCCATGACGTCGCCGACGACACGCATCGACTTGCTGAACGATCGGTCGGGACGGTAGCCGCCGTCGTACATCGTGTAGACGATGCGACGGTGCACGGGCTTGAGCCCGTCGCGCACGTCGGGCAGCGCGCGCCCGACGATGACGCTCATCGCGTAGTCGAGGTACGACCGCTGCATCTCCAGCTGGAGGTCGACCTGCTCGATCTTGTCGTGCCGGTCGGGGTCGAGGCCCGTGGTGTCTGCCATCAGATATCGAGGAACCTAACGTCTTTGGCGTTCTGCTGGATGAAGTTGCGGCGCGACTCGACGTCGTCGCCCATGAGGGTCGAGAAGACGCCGTCGGCGACCGCCGCATCCTCGAGCGTGACCTGAAGGAGCGTGCGCGACGCGGGGTTCATCGTCGTGTCCCACAGCTCCTGGTGGTTCATCTCGCCGAGACCCTTGTAGCGCTGCACCCCGTTCTCCTTGGGAATACGCTTGCCCGCCGCGATCCCGGCTTCGAGGAAGGCGTCGCGCTCGCGGTCGGAGAACACGTAGTCGTGGTCGGAGTTCGACCACTTCAGCCGGTACAGCGGCGGTTGCGCGAGGTACACGTAGCCCATTTCGATGAGCGGTCGCATGTAGCGGAACAACAGCGTGAGCATGAGCGTCGTGATGTGCTGGCCGTCGACGTCGGCATCCGCCATCAGCACGATCTTGTGATACCGCGCCTTCTCGCCGTCGAAGTCTTCGCCGATGCCGGTGCCGAACGCGGTGATCATCGCCTGGATCTCGGCGTTGCCGAGCGCTCGGTCGAGCCGGGCCTTCTCGACGTTGAGGATCTTGCCGCGCAACGGCAGGATCGCCTGCGTCTCGGGGTTGCGCCCCTGCACGGCGGAGCCGCCGGCCGAGTCACCCTCGACGAGGAAGATCTCGCTCAGGCCGGGGTCGCGGCTCGAGCAGTCCTTGAGCTTTCCCGGCATCCCGCCGCCTTCGAGCAGTCCCTTGCGGCGCGTCTGCTCGCGCGCCTTGCGGGCGGCGAGGCGCGCCATCGCGGCTTGGATCGACTTGCGGATCACGTCGCGCGCCTGGTTCGGGTTGCGTTCGAACCAGTCGGTCAGCATGTCGCCGACGACACGCTGCACGAACGACTTCGCCTCGGTGTTGCCGAGTTTCGTCTTCGTCTGGCCCTCGAACTGCGGCTCGCCGAGCTTGATCGAGATGACGGCGGTGAGGCCTTCGCGCACGTCGTCGCCCGAGAGGTTCTCGTCCTTGTCCTTGAGCAGGCCCTTCTCGCGGGCGTACTTGTTGACGAGGGTCGTGAGCGCGGCGCGGAAACCCTCTTCGTGGGTTCCGCCCTCGTGGGTGTTGATCGTGTTCGCGTAGGTGTGCACGCTCTCGGAGTACGACGTGGTCCACTGCATCGCGACCTCGAGCGCGATGCGACGCTCGGTGTCTTCCGACTCGAACGAGATGATCTCGTGGTGGATCACCTCGGTCTTCTTCGTGGAGTTCAGGTGCTCGACGTAGTCGACGAGTCCGCGCTCGTAGAGGAAGACGTCATGGCGCCCGCCGTCTTCGAGCTCTTCCTCGGGGCGCTCGTCGGTGAGCTCGATCGTCAAGCCCTTGTTGAGGAAGGCCATCTGCTGAAAGCGCGTGCGCAGGGTCTCGTAGTCGAAGTCGACGGTCTCGAAGATGTCGGCGTTCGGCCAGAACGTGATCGTCGTGCCGGTCGCGTCCGATGCCTCGCCCTTCTTGAGCGGAGCGTCGGGAACACCGACCGAGTAGCTCTGCCGGTAGACGTTGCCCTGGCGATGCACTTCGACCTCGAGCCGCGACGACAGCGCGTTGACGACGCTCGAACCGACGCCGTGCAGGCCACCCGAGACGGCGTAGCCGCCGCCGCCGAACTTGCCACCCGCGTGCAGAATCGTGAGCACCACTTCGACGGTCGACTTCTTCTCGACGGGGTGCATGTCGACCGGGATGCCGCGGCCGTTGTCGACGACGCGCAGCGCACCGTCCGGGAGGATCGTGACCTCGATGCGATCGCAGTAGCCGGCGAGCGCCTCGTCGACGGCGTTGTCGACGATTTCATAGACGAGGTGGTGAAGCCCTCGCGGACCGGTGGACCCGATGTACATCCCGGGTCGTTTGCGCACCGCCTCGAGGCCTTCGAGAACCTGGATGTCAGCGGCACCGTAGGTCGCGTCGGGCTCGCCCTGACGCGGGGTGGGACTCATGGGGAGGTGGCTCCTGCCGGGGTCGGTCACAGCCGCCGAATGACAGGCGGCGAGCGTGCCTCGATTCTATCCCGGGAAGCGGGTCGCCAGCGGGCGATTCGGCGATCTGCGGGGTTTTCCTGACAAGGTCGACCAGATTTGCCTTCTCAGCCGTAGGTATCGCGTGGACCGCGCCCCGGAACGGCCTTGGGGCCGTGTTTCCAGGAGGGGGCGTGGGGTGCCAGAAAGCGAGTGGACTCGACGGCCGCCGCGGGAAACCGCTCCGCGAGCTGGTTGAGCACCGTCGCGGACATGAGCCGCAACTGTTGCGCCCACGCCGTCGAATCGCATTGAACCGTCAGGATGCCGTCCTCGATTCCGGTCGGGGAGGTGTGCGCCGCCGTGTCCGCACCGACGATCTCCGGCCAGCTGGCGAGGAGCTCCGCGCGCGCCAGCGGCGACTCCCAGCCGCGTGCGGTCGCGACGCCCGCGAGCACGTCGCCCACGCCGCGCGGGTCCCGGCCGAGCCCGTAGGGCTCGCTCGCGGCCGCTTCGGCCCCGCGTCGGCGGCGGCGACCGTCGGCGCTGCGCAGCTCGGGGTTTCCGAACAGCCGACGCAGACGTTGATACACCGCGATGTGCTCGGAGGGGGGCGTGGATCGGTCGCTGGTCACGCGTCCTCCCCAGGCTCGAGGATGCGCCCCGACCGGATGCGCACGGTGTGCGCGCGGAGCTCGCTCGGCACGTCGTCGAGCACAGCCGCCGTGATGAGCACCTGCTCGTAGTCACCGATCGCGGCGGCGAGTCGGCCCCGCCGGATTTCGTCCAGTTCGGCGAACACATCGTCGAGGATGACCACCGGATCACCGAGCGGGGAGTCGGCGCGCAGGATCGCCGCGGCCGCGAGTTTGAGCGCGAGGGCGAACGACCAGGACTCCCCATGGCTCGCATAGCCTTTCGCGGGGAGTCCGTTGAGCGTCAACACCAGATCGTCGCGATGCGGGCCGATGAGGGTGAGGCCGCGGTCGAGCTCTTGGCGACGCACCCGGGCGAGCGCGGCGGTGAACGCCTCACCGACCTCCGTGGTGTCGAGCACGGGGGTCGCCCCGTGGGCATCCGCCGAATCGTCAGCGCCCTCGTCCGCGCTGCCGGCATCGCCGAGGATGCTGAGCCGCATCCCGAGATCGGCTCGGTGGTCGTCTCCCGCGATACGTCGATAGAAGTCGGCCACCTGCGGGCGGAGTCGTTCGACGAGACCCGAGCGTTCGACGATGACCTGTCGTCCGAGATCGGCGAGCCGATCGTTCCACACCTCGAGCGTCGAGAGCTGGGATTCGGGCACTCGTGCGGCCCGCACCGACTTGAGCAGGGTCGTGCGCTGTCGCACGACGCGGTCGTAGTCGCCGAGCACTCCGGCGAGGCGTGGGGAGAGTTGCACGAGCAGCTGATCGAGGTACCGGCGGCGTCCGCCGGGGTCACCGCGCACGAGGGCGAGATCTTCCGGAGCGAACAGCACGCTCGTGGCGTAGCGCGGAAGTTCACGTGGCTTCGTCCCGACCCGATTCACCTGCGCACGGTTCGCTGAGGTGCGGTTGAGCTGCACCTCGACGAGCACCGATCGCTCGGCGTGCTCGAGGCGAGCCCGCACGATCGCGGCGTCCTGCCCCGCCCGGATGAGCGCCTGATCGGTCGCGACGCGGTGGGAGCCCAGCGTGCTCAGGTACGCGATCGCCTCGACGAGATTGGTCTTGCCCTGGCCATTGCTGCCGACGAAAAGGTTCGAGCCGGCGACGAGGTCGACTTCGGCTTCACGGTAGTTGCGGAAGTCGGTGAGCGACAGATGGGTGACGATCACGCCGACCGGACCGCATGGCCGCCGAACTGCTTCCGCAGCGCGGCGACGGCCTTCATCGACGGTGAGTCTTCTTGGCGAGAGACGAATCGGGCGAAGATCGCGGCGCTGATCGTCGGCACCGGGACGGCCCGGTCGAGGGCGTCGTGCACCGTCCACCGACCCTCCCCGGAGTCCTCGACGTAGCCCTCGATGTCGGTGAGCTCGGGATCTTCCTCGAGAGCCTTGACGAGCAGCTCGAGCAGCCAGCTGCGCACGACCGTGCCGCGCTGCCAGGCGGTGAAAACGCCGGTGACATCATTGATCAGATCGTCCCGCGCCGAAAGCAACTCGAACCCCTCGGCCCACGCCTGCATGAGGGCGTACTCGATGCCGTTGTGCACCATCTTCGCGTAGTGGCCGGCGCCCACCGGTCCGGCGTGCACGAATCCTTCCGAGCGCGGGCCTTCGGGGCGCAATGCGTCGAAGACCGGCAGCAGCTCCTCGATGTCGGCGGCGTCACCACCCGCCATCAGGCCATAACCGTTTTCGGCGCCCCAGATCCCCCCGGAAACTCCGCACTCGACGAAACGAATCCCCTTCTCGGCCAGCTGGGCGGCGTGCACGGTGTCATCGGAGAAGCGCGAGTTGCCCCCATCGATCACGAGGTCGCCGGGTTCGAGTACGGCGGCGACATCCGAGATCACCTGATCGGTGATCGCGCCCGACGGCACCATGATCCACACGACGCGGGGAGCGGGGAGGGATCCCGCGAGGTCGGCGAGGTCGGCGACATCCGTCACGGCGGGGTTCGGATCGTAGCCGGTGACCTCGACACCCGCTTTTCGCAAGCGGGCACGCATGTTGCCGCCCATCTTCCCGAGCCCGACCATCCCGATGTGCATCGCGGTCGGTTGGTGCTGCGCATCCCGCGTGGCCATTCCGGATCCTGGGTCAGCGCAGCAGGAGGTTCGGCTGAAGGAGGTACTTGTAGTCGTCGGCGCCAGGCTGCTCTTTCGACGACTGGCTCGTGATGAGCACGGGCCCCGGCTTGTTGGGGTTGTCGGTCTTGGTGAACGAGATGCGCACGTACTCGGAATGCACGGCACCGAGCCCGTCGAGCAGGAACGACGGCTTGAGCGAGACGACGGTGTCGTCGCCGTGCAAGTGCCCCTCGATGGTCTCCGATGCCTGCGCCTGTTCGGCCCCGGTGGCCTCGAGCGTCACGCCGTCGATCGAGAACGAGAAGCGCAACGCGGCTTCACGCTCGAGCACGAGGGAAACACGCCGCGTCGCCTCGATCAGGTCTGCCGTGTTCACGACGGCGTAGTTGTCGACCACTTCCGGGAAGAGCCTCTTCACCGGGGGAAAGTTGCCCTTGATGAGCAGGGAGGTCACGGTCTTCTTGTCGGCGCTGAAGGCGATGAGCTCGCGGTCGTCGCCTCGCGCGATCGTGACCGAGATGGTTCCACTGTGCGCGAAGGTCTTGCCGACCTCGGCGAGGGTCCGGGCCGGGATGAGAGCTGTCGTGCCCGCAGCGGTCGTCGAGCCGGAATCCCAGTCGATCTCCCGCACGGCCACCCGATACCGGTCGGTCGCGACGAGCGAGAGGTTGTTGTCACCGACCTCGAGCTGCACGCCGGTGATGACCGGGGTGACGTCGTCGCGAGATGCCGCGACGGTGACTTGAGCGACGGCCGTCGCGAAGTCTTCCGCCGGCAGGACCCCGGTGCGATCCCCGACATGAGGAAGAGTGGGGTACTCCTCGACCGGCATGCTTCCCAGTGTGAACTTCGCCGACCCGCATTGAACGGCGATCTTGCCGTCGACGGTCGAGAATTGCACCGGCGCGTTGGGCAGTCGGCTCGCGATCTCGGCGAGGAGCCGGCCCGAGACGAGAGCGCTGCCCGCTTCCTCGACATCCGCCGCGATCTCGGCGCGAGACGACACCTCGTAGTCGAATGACGAGAGCACGAGAGTGCCGTCGGTCGCGTCGAGAAGCACGCCGCTCAAAATGGGCTGCGTCGTGCGCTGGGGCAGCAGTTTGACCGCGAACGACACAGCCTCGCTGAAGACGTCCCGATTGACCTGGAACTTCACGACGGACTCCTTGTCCACACTGCTGGCTGGTTCACGGCTGCAGCTTGTTCGACGAAAGGGGGCGAGACCCCGGTGGGCCAGGATTTCACATCGATCCTGGCACAGGAAGAGCCCCGTGGATTCTGGTGGTGGACGCGGCCCCGAGGTTGTCGAACCGATCAACTGGAGAAGAGAGAGTTAATCCTCTTAACCGGCGGTCAAATGTGGATAACTTGGTGAGTGGTCAGTCGCTCGCGGGGAACTACAACCGTGTGAGTTGAAGAACGGCTGTGGATTCTCGACGGGGCATCGGTGGAGAACGATGTGGCGCTCGGCCCGAATCCACAGGGGATCCGGCCGGATTCCACATGTGATTCCCTCAATTTGGCCGTGTTATCCACAAGCTGTCCACAGTGTGTAATCGCGCGAATCGATCGATTCGTCCAGTCCCCCATTCGGGGGGACACGAGACGGATGCCGAGAAGAGTCAGATCTTGTTGAAGCGCTGGTTCTGCTTGATGCGACTCGTGAGCTCGGTGACCTGGTTGTAGATCGAGCGACGTTCCTTCATGAGCTCGCTGATCTTCTTGTTCGCGTACATGACCGTCGTGTGGTCGCGATTGCCGAACAATTGGCCGATCTTCGGCAACGACAGGTTGGTCAGTTCGCGGCAGAGGTACATAGCGATCTGCCGCGCCGTCGCGACGGCTTGAGAGCGCGACGACCCGTAGAGGTCGTCGACCGACAACTTGAAGTAGTCGGCCGTGTTGTTGATGATGTCGACCGGCGCGATGACGTTGTCCTCATCGAGGGTGATGAGATCCTTCAGCACGGTCTGCACGAGTTGCAGGTCGACGGGCGTGCGATTGAGGCTCGCGAACGCCGTCACCCGGATGAGGGTTCCCTCGAGCTCACGGATGTTGCTCGACACCTTGGTCGCCATGAACTCCAGGATCTCGTCGGGAACCTGCAGCTTCTCGCTCTGAGCTTTCTTGCGGAGGATGGCGATGCGGGTCTCGAGGTCGGGAGCCTGCACGTCGGTGATGAGACCCCATTCGAATCTCGACCGCATCCGGTCTTCGAATCCGGTGAGGAACTTCGGCGCGACATCGCTCGTGATGACGACCTGCTTGCTGTGATCGTGCAGGGTGTTGAAGGTGTGGAAGAACGCCTCCTGCGTCTCGACGGCGCGCTGCAAGAACTGGATGTCGTCGATCAGCAGGATGTCGATCTCGCGGTAGCGCGACTGGAACGCTGCCGACCGGTTGTTCTGAATCGAGTTGATGAAGTCGTTCGTGAACTCTTCGCTCGAGACATATCGCACCCGGATGCCGGTGTAGAGGTTCTCGGCATAGTGGCCGATCGCGTGCAGCAGGTGGGTCTTGCCCAGGCCGGAGTCACCGTAGATGAAGAGCGGGTTATAGGCCTTGGCGGGTGCTTCCGCGACGGCGACAGCCGCGGCATGGGCGAAGCGGTTGGATCCGCCGATCACGAAGTTGTCGAAGTTGTACTTCGGGTTGAGGCGGGAGTCGCTGCGCCGGCTGACGATGTCGCCGATCGTGGGCGTCGGGTCCGGCGCGGGCGCCGGCAGGTCATTACCGAAGTCGGCTACCGAGGCAAGCGACGCGGCTTGCATCTCCGGGTTGACGACGATCGCGAAGTTGACGACATTCTCGGCCGCTCCGGTGATCGCCTCGATGAGGGGAACCCGGATGCGTTGCTCGAGCATCCCGCGCGTGAGTTCGTTCGGCACCTCGAGGTAGACAACGCCGTTCAGCACGCCCTTCGGTTCGACAAGGTTGACGAAGCCGTGGAGCTGGGGAGTGATCCTCTCATCCGCCCCGAGCTGAGCAAGCACGGCCGACCAGAGGTCGCGGGTCGGGTCGGAGTCGTTCATGCCTTCATCCTGGAGTGCCGGAAAAGTTGTGCACAGGGTTATCCACTGGCCTGACTCCTGTGGACGAGGGGTGTGCCGTTCTCTCGGACGGGTGCGAACGACAGCAGTTCACCTTAGTTCGCGGATGCCTCGCGCGGTCAAGCAGGACAAGTGATCTGGGGACGGGGAGGTCGTGCGCCGTGGCCGCGTTTGACCGCTTGAGTAGCTGCCCGTATCTTTAATCAGTTCACCCGCGTCCGTCGCGGGACTACCTGATCTTCCCGGTCGCTCGACATGTTCGCGGCCGCCGGGCGTGGAGAGCCATCATGAGCAAGAGAACCTTTCAGCCCAACAACCGGCGCCGCGCCAAGGTGCACGGCTTCCGTCTGCGCATGCACACGCGCGCCGGCCGCGCCATCCTGGCCGCCCGTCGCCGCAAGGGGCGCACCGAGCTCTCCGCTTAAGACCTCGTGCTCGCCAGGGTGAACCGGGTGGTCCTCCCTGCGGACTTCCGCGCAACCGTGCGCCGGGGGCGACGAGCGACGACGTCGACCGCCGTGTACTACCGACGTTCCACCGACCCCGAAGCGCCCGCCCGCTTCGGGGTCATCGTGTCGAAGGCGGTCGGCAACGCGGTGCGGCGCAACCTCGTGCGGCGTCGCCTTCGGGCGCTGGGGCGCGGATTCATCGAAGCCGGTCACCGCGGGGAAGACGTCGTCATCCGGGTTCTCCCCGGAACCGCGCAGGCCTCCTGGGATAGTCTCTCCGCCGATATGCACGATGTGCTCGATTCCTCGCGAAGAACCTGATGGCTGCCCTCACCTTCCTCTGGCTGCTCCCCCGCAACGTCTGCGTGCTCATCCTGCGCGGCTACCGCGCGGTCATCTCACCGCTCTACGGGGATGTGTGCCGCTATTACCCGAGCTGTTCCGCGTACGCGCTCGGCTCGATCCAGCAGCACGGCGTCATCAAGGGCGTGATCCTCGGCTCCTGGCGACTCGCGCGCTGTCACCCCTGGGCGAGTGGCGGCGTCGATGACGTCCGTCCCCGCCGCGCCCCCCGCTACCGCATCACCGACTTCGGCTTCGTCCTCCCGGCGAACTACGGAAAGGCCTGACCCCTCCAGTGGACATCTTCGCCTTCTTCAACACCCTGCTGTGGCCCATCAAGTGGGTCATCGAGGCGATCCTCGTGGGCTTCCATACGCTGCTGACGACGCTCGGACTCGACTCCGGCGCGGGTCTCACCTGGGTGCTGTCGATCGTCGGCCTCGTGCTCGTCGTGCGCGCCGCCCTCATCCCGATCTTCGTGCGGCAGATCAAGAGCCAGCGCAAGATGCTCGAAGTCGCCCCCCAGCTCAAGAAGATCCAGGACAAGTACCGCGGCAAGCGTGACCAGTTCTCCCGCGAGGCGATGCAGCGCGAGACGATGGATCTCTACAAGAAGGCCGGCACCAACCCGTTCGCGTCGTGTCTGCCGCTGCTGATCCAGATGCCGATCTTCTTCGGCCTGTTCACCGTCCTCAACGAGGCGAACCAGGGTCGCACCGGCGTCGGTCTGCTGAGCCAGCAGCTCGCGACCGAGTTCGGCAAGGCCTCGCTCTTCGGCGTCGCACCCCTGCACGACAGCATCCAGAGTGCCGCCGCCCAGAATCCGGTCGAGGTCGTGGTGATCGTCATCGCGGTCGTCATGGTCGTGCTCATGACGGCGTCGCAATTCATCACTCAGCTGCAGATCATGTCGAAGAACCAGTCGCCGGAGATGAAGGCGAGCCCGATGTACCGGCAGCAGCGCATCCTGTTGTACCTGCTGCCGCTCGTGTTCGCTTTCTCGGGCTTCGCGTTTCCGATCGGCGTCATGTTCTACTGGCTCACCTCGAACTTCTGGACGATGGTTCAGCAGTTCATCGTCATCCGCAATATGCCGACCCCCGGCAGCGAAGCGGCCCTGGCCCGCGAGGCCCGGCTCGCGAAGAAGCGCCGTGCGAGCATGACCGACGACGCCGCGATGCTCGAGGAGATCGTCGAAGAACCCAAGAAGCCCCAGCGGCAACAGCCGGTGGGCAAGAACCGATCGAAGAAGCAAGGCGGCCGCCGATGAGCGACATCACCCAGACCCCGATCGTCGACGAGAGCGAGACGGCTCCCGATTCCGAGTCGCTTACCTCGAACTCCGAGCCCTCCGAGCAAGAAGTGATCGAAGAGGGCGACGCGGCCGCTGACTACATCGAGGAACTGCTCGACATCGCCGACATCGACGGCGACATCGACATCGACGCCCGGGGTGGACGGGCGTATGTCTCGGTCTCGGCGACCGCGGACTCGAACCTGCGGTTGCTCTCCAAGCCCGACACCGTGACGGCGATGCAAGAGCTCACGCGCCTCGCCGTCCAGAATCGCACCGGCCGGTTCTCGCGGCTGATCCTCGACGTCGGCGGATCGCGCGACGCGCGCGCCGACGAGCTCGCCGCCCTCGTCGACCATGCGATCACGCGGCTCGAGGGAGGAGCGGCCACGGCGTCGCTTCCTCCGATGTCGAGCTACGAGCGCAAGCTCGTGCATGACCTCGTCGCGGAGCGCGGATACACCTCGGAGTCCGAGGGTGAAGGTCGCGACCGCCACACGGTCATCACGCCCCGGTGACCCGTCGACGCCGGCGCGGGCTCGCGGTGTTTCACGTGAAACATCCGCGTGAGCACGCGCCACGCGGAACGGATGTCGTCGCGGCGCGAGACGTGGCCGCGCACTGTTCTCCCGCGCGCGGGAAGCACGGGCGGAGTCGGTGATCGTGGAGAGAGAGCCCTCGTACGCTGCCGAGCTCTTCGGCGATCGCATCGATGTGGCGCGGGCGTTCACGGCGGATCTCGGGGAGTACGGCGAAGCGCTCGGGCTGATGGGGCCACTTGAGGCTGAGCGGATCTGGTCGCGTCACATTGTGAACTGCGCGCTCGTGGCGCCCCTCTTGCGCCCGGGACGAGTGGGCGACGTCGGTAGCGGAGCCGGCCTGCCTGGTCTGGTTCTCGCGATCGCCCGGCCCGACGCGCACCTCGTGCTCATCGAGCCGATGGAGCGCCGCACCGAGTGGTTGACGGCGGAGACCGACCGGCTCGGCCTCACGAACGTCACGGTCGTGCGCGGACGGGCCGAGGATGTGCGCCTCGACCCGCTGCTGGATCAGGTGACGGCCCGCGCGGTGTCGGCGCTCAACAAGCTCGTTCCGCTGTGCGCGCCCCTGGTCAAGCCGGGCGGCGAGTTGCTCTTCATGAAGGGCGCGCGGGTCGGCGACGAGGTCGACGCGGCCGAGAAAGCCTTTCGCAAGGCGCGCGTTCACGACGCCGAGGTGCTCGTTCTCGGCGAGGGAATCACCCCCGAGGTGACCCGGGTCTTTCGGGCTAAGGTAGGTCACTGATCACCCTGCCGCATGTTTCACGTGAAACACGGGACGGCGGGACGACCGTCGGCGCTGCCAAGCGGCAACGGCCAGAAATGCCGCTGCTCCTTGCGCTACCGCGCGCGAAACTTTGGTTGAAAGGCACGTCCTGTTGAGTAGTTTCGACCCCTCGACCCCTCTCGCTCACGAGGTCGCCGATCTCACCCGCCGCCGGCTTGCGCTCGCGGACGCGACACTGCCGGTCCCCGCTCACACTCGCATCATCACGGTCGCCAACCAGAAGGGCGGGGTCGGCAAGACGACGACGACCGTCAACCTCGCCGCGGCACTGGCGCAAGCGGGCGCCCAGGTGCTCGTCATCGATCTGGACCCGCAGGGGAACGCGTCGACGGCACTCGGTGTCGAGCATCGCTCCGAGGTCGAGAGCGTCTACGACGTGATCGTGGGCGACGCGCCCATTCGCGACGCCGTGCAGAAGAGCCCCGAGTTTCCGGGCCTGTGGTGTCTGCCCGCGACCATCCATCTCGCGGGTGCGGAAATCGAGCTGGTGTCGCTCGTCGCTCGCGAGCAGCGGCTGCGCACCGCCCTCGACGTCTATCTCAACGAGGTCGACGATCCCTATCACTACGTCCTCATCGATTGCCCGCCGTCGCTCGGACTCCTCACCATCAACGCCTTCGTGGCGGCGAGGGAGGTGCTCATCCCGATTCAGTGCGAGTACTACGCCCTCGAGGGCCTCAGTCAGCTGCTCGACAACATCAAGCTCATCCAGCGCCATCTCAATCCGAAGCTCGCCCTCTCGACGATTCTGCTCACGATGTACGACGCCCGCACCAACCTGGCGAACCAGGTCGTCGACGAGGTGCGGGAGCACTTCCCGGCCGAGACGCTGAGGACCGTCATCCCTCGTTCGGTACGCATCTCGGAAGCGCCGAGCTATGGCCAGAGCGTCATCAGCTACGACGGCAACTCACCCGGCTCCCTCTCGTATCGCGAGGCCGCATCCGAGATCGCCCACCGGAGCGTCGCCTGATGGCCCCGCCGAAGCGCACCGGACTCGGCCGAGGGATCGGCGCCCTCATCCCGACCGGTCCCGAGGAGCAGATCGACCACGACCGCCCGGTCGATGTCTTCTTCGGCGCCGAACCGGAACTCGTCGCCGTACCCGGAGCGCGGCTGGCCGACCTGGAACTGGCCGACATCGTGCCCAACGCGCAGCAGCCGCGTGTCGAGTTCGACCCTGACGCCCTCAACGAACTCGTCGTCTCGATTCGAGAGTTCGGCGTGTTGCAACCGATTGTCGTGCGGCCTCGTGCCGAAGCGGCGGAGGGGGAGCCGCAGTACGAGCTCATCATGGGCGAGCGTCGGTTCCGCGCCTCGAAGGCGGCCGGGCTCGAGCGCATCCCCGCCGTCGTCAAAGACACCGCCGACGAAGCGATGCTGCGTGACGCGCTGCTGGAGAACATCCATCGCGCTCAGCTCAACCCGCTGGAAGAGGCGTCGGCCTACAAGCAGCTGCTCGAGGACTTCGGCATCACGCAGGAGCAGCTCGCCGACCGCATCGGCCGCTCGCGTCCGCAGATCACGAACACCATTCGGTTGCTGCGCCTGCCCCAGGGGATCCAGACGAAGGTCGCCGCGGGGGTGCTGACCGCGGGGCATGCCCGGGCCATCCTCTCGGTGGGGGACGACGACGGGATGCGGAAGCTCGCCGACAAGATCGTCAACGAAGATCTTTCCGTGCGCGCCGCAGAAGCCGCTGCCGGCGTGATGTCGCCGTCGAAACCGAAGGCCGCCAAGCCGGTCGCCGGCAAACGGCAGGCGCACCTGGCGGAGCTCGCCGAGCGTCTCGGCGACAAACTCGACACCCGGGTGAAGATCGCCCTCGGATCATCGAAGGGCACGATCACGATCGACTTCGCGACCGTCGCCGACTTGCGCCGCATCCTGGACGAACTCGGGGTCGAATCCTCGATCGGGTGAACCCGCGACGCCCGCAGGGCTACGCGGTCGTGGCGGCTTCGGCGAGGCGGGTGTAGATCCAGCCGAGGTCGTGGCCGGCGGCCTCGAGCGCCTGGGGGAGCAGCGACGTCTCCGTGAGCCCCGGAAGCACGTTGGCTTCGAGGAACCACGGGGTGCCCGCCCCGTCGACGATGAGGTCGACGCGCGATAGGTGCCGCATGCCGAGGGCGACGTGCGCGTCGACGGCGGTCTTCGCGGCACGCGCCGCGACCTCGTCGGACAGGCGCGCAGGCGTGTAGAACCGCGTCTCTCCGGCGTTGTAGCGCGCCTCGAACGAGTAGACGCCGGATAGCGGCTCGATCTCGACGGCCGGCAGCGCCACCGGCCCGTCGCCGGTGTCGATGACGCCGACCGCGATCTCGGTGCCGGTGATCTGCTGCTCCACGAGGGCGACATCCCAATAGGTGTACGCCTCGACCATCGCCCGGGGCATGGCGTCGCGATCGGTGACGATCGAGACGCCCTGGGCCGAGCCTCCCTGTGCGGGCTTGACGACGAGCGGTACCGGGAGCTCGTCGTCGATCGCGGCGAAGATGGCGTCAGCGCCGAGTTCGCGGAACGCATCACGGCCGAGGGTGATCGAGCGGGGAGTGGCGACACCGCCGCGCTCCACGATGATCTTCGCGGTGGGCTTGTCCCACGCGAGCCGCGCGGATCGCGACGACGACCCGACGAACGGCACCCCGAGGAACTCCAGGAGGCCCCGGAGGGCTCCGTCTTCACCGCTCGCGCCGTGTAGCGCGGGCCAGACGGCATCCGGGCGGCTATCGCGCAGGTAGGCGAGCAGCGTGGCGTCAGGGTCGCGAAGTTCGACCTCGAGCCCGTGCTCGAGGAGACTGTCGGCGACGCGCCGTCCGCTGCGCAGCGAGACGTCCCGTTCGTGGGAGATGCCGCCCGCGAGAACGACGACGCGCTTCAGTTCGCTCACGTCGGGCTCACCCGGCAAACGGAGGGAGGACGCCCTCGGGCTCTGAGGGTAGAGCGCTCACCGGACCGGTCTGCTGGAACTCGTTCAGCAGAGCCAGTTCGCCGTTGATGACGATCGCGAGCCGTCGGATGCCCTCGCGGATGAAGTCGGGGGTCGGATAGCAGAACGAAAGCCGCATCGCGTTGCGACCGGATCCGTCGGCGTAGAACGCCGTACCCGGCGTGTAGGCGACCAGTTCCTTTACCGCGCGCGGCAGCATCGCCTTCGAATCCAGATGCTCGGGCAACCGCAACCAGACGTAGAAGCCGCCCGTGGGCACCGTCCAGGAGAGGGTCGGCAACTGGTCGGAGAGGGCCGAGAGCATCGCATCCCGGCGCTCACGGTAGACGCCGCGGAAGGTGTCGATCTGACCTCTCCAATCGGCGGAGGAGAGGTACTCGGAGATGACGGTCTGCGAGAACGACGACGGCGAGAGCACCGCCGCTTCATTCGCCAGGATGAGTTTTTCTCGGATAGCGTGGGGGGCGACGGCCCACCCGACGCGGAAGCCCGGGGCGAGGGTCTTGGAGAACGTGCCGAGATAGATCACGCCGTCGGTCTCGACAGAGCGCATTGCGTGCGGCGGAGCCTGTTCGAAGTAGAGCAGACCGTAGGGGTTGTCCTCGAGCACGAGGATGTCATTCTGCCGGGCGATCTCGAGGATCTCCATCCGACGTTCCCACGGGAGGGTCACGCCCATCGGGTTGTGGAACGACGGGATCGTGTAGAGGAACTTGATCTTCTTACCGGCGGCCCGCACGCGAGCGATCGTCTCGCGAAGTGCCTCCGGGTGAAGCCCCTGGTCGTCCATGGGCGAGTGGACGACCTCGGCTTGGAACGACGTGAACACGGTGATCGCGGTCACGTAGGACGGGCCCTCGGCCAGAACGACATCGCCCGGATCGAGGAACAGCTTCGCCACGAGCTCGAGCGCGTGCTGCGAACCGGTCGTCACGACGATGTCATCGACGCTCGCATGGATGCCCTCGAGGGCCATGACTTCGAGGATCTGTTCGCGCAACGCCGGCATCCCCTGGCCTGAACCGTACTGCAACGCCGTCGCGCCGCGCTCCCGCACGGTGCGCTCGACCGCGCCGGTCAGCAGATCCTGGGGGAGGGCCGACACGAACGGCATGCCGCCGGCGAGCGACACCACCTCGGGACGGCTGGCGACCGCGAAGAGGGCCCGCACCTCGGAGGCCGACAGGCCAGCCGTTCGCGCGGCATACGACCCGTACCACGGGTCCATGTTGGTGCCCTGCGTCTGCATAGCCGTCAAGGTTACCCGCCGCGGGGCCGCCCGTCGCCGTGGGTGGCTTGCTCGATCCGTGACTTTTCGTGCCGACAAGCCGTCCATCCGCGCGAAAAGTCACGGATGGACGCTTGCTACGCGAGGAACTCGGCCAGATCGGCTTCGAGAGCCGGCTTGGGCTTGGCGCCGATGACGCGCTTGACGACCTCGCCCTTGTCGAAGACGTACATCGCCGGGATCGACGTGATGCCGTACTTCTCGGCGGTCGCCGGGTTGTCGTCGACGTTGAGCTTCACGATCTTGAGCTTCTCGGAGTTCTCTTCGGCGATCTTGTCGAGGATGGGCGAGACCGCGCGGCACGGGCCGCACCACTCCGCCCAGAAGTCGACCATGATCGGCTTGTCCGACTTGAGCACGTCCGCCTCGAACGAGGCGTCGGTCACATCCCTGGCGATAGACATCCTTCTTCTTCCTTCTTTCTTCTCAGGTCTGCTGGTCACAACCGCCCGTCGCGGGCGAGCATTCCGCGGTTACGCGGATGCCGTCGCCGCGACCGGTACCGGCGAACCCGGCTCGCGTGGCCCGCCACCGGCGAGCACGAGAACTTCGTTCGGCAGCCCGGCGAGGTAGTGCTCGGCGTCGAGGGCGGCGACGGTGCCCGAGCCCGCGGCGGTCACCGCTTGCTTGTAAGTCGGGTCGACGACGTCGCCGGCCGCGAAAACGCCCGGGATGTTCGTTCGCGACGACCGGCCGTCGACCGCGATGGTGCCCGCGTCGGTCAGCTCGAGCTGGCCGTGGATGAGGTGGGTGCGCGGGTCGGCGCCGATCGCGACGAAGACGCCCTGCACGTCGAGAGTCGTCTCGGAGCCGTCGACGGTGTTCGTCAGCCCGATGCCGGTGACCTTCTCGTCGCCGTAGATGTGGGCGACCTCCTGGTTCCAGAGCACCTGGATCTTCGGGTCGGCGAAGGCACGATCCTGCATCGCGGCCGACGCGCGGAACGCGGCGCGGCGATGCACGAGGTAGACGACATCCGCGAAACGGGTGAGGAAGGTCGCCTCCTCGAGCGCCGAGTCGCCGCCACCGATCACGGCGACCTTCTTCTGCTTGAAGAACGCGCCGTCGCACGTGGCGCACCATGAGACGCCGTAGCCCGAGAGGCGGGTCTCGTCGGCGAGGCCGAGCTTGCGGTACTCCGAGCCGGTCGCATAAACGACGGTAAGGGCTTCCTCGACGGTCCCGTCGCCGAGGTGGATCTTCTTCACGTCGCCCGTGAGTTCGAGCTTCGTGACGTCGTCGTAGACGATCTCGGCACCAAACCGTTCGGCCTGCGCCTGCATCTTCATCATCAGATCGGGGCCCATGATTCCGTCCGGAAAGCCGGGGAAGTTTTCGACGTCGGTGGTCTTCATCAGCTCACCGCCGAACTCGACGCTCGACGCGATGACGAGAGGCCTGAGGTTCGCGCGCGCCGCATAGATCGCGGCGGTATACCCCGCCGGCCCCGAGCCGATGATCACGATCTGGCGCATTGCGCGTCCTGCTTTCCGGAGCGGCAGCCCCTCGTCCATCCGATGCAACACATCCTAGGTACCCGATATTTCGTGCCCGGCGGGTGCTCAGGTTCGCGTCATGAGCGACCGCAGACCCCGCAGTTCCGGCGCGCGCGTCGCGGCGAGCACCGCGAAGAAGGTCAGGATGACGCCGGCCCCGACGATCGCGGTGGTGACGATCCCCTCGAACTGCCCGGCGGTCGCGAAACCGTCGGGGGTGAACCCGCCGAGCAGAGCCAGCACCCCGACGCCAACGCCGGCCGCCGGGATCGACGCGAGGGCGAAGACTCCGAATCGTCGCACGATCGCGCCGCCCCCGCCGCCGAGCCGACGGCGCAGGATGACAGCGCCCGCCACCGCCTGCACGATAACCGAGATCGAGGTGGCGAGACCGATCCCGGCCGCGATCCATGGCGAGGGTGCGACGAGCAGGGCCAGCGCGCCCGCCGTGAAGACGACGGCTTGCGCGATCTGCAGCAGGAACGGTGTGCGCGTGTCTCCGAGCGCATAGAACGCACGTTGTACGACATACAGCGTGCTGAACGGCACGAGCCCGACGAGGAACGCCAGCAGAACGAACCCGATCGCCCGGGCCCCGTCGGGATCCTTGGCGAAGAACGCGGCGAAGGGAAGTGCGGATGCCGCGAGAGCGACGCCGGCGGCGGTCACCAGCATTCCGATCGTGCGCAAGGAGGCGGAGAGGTCCGCGCGAAGGGCCGGGGTGTCACCGTCGCGCACCGCGGTGCTCATCCGCGTGAAGTACGGCGTCGCGATCGAGATCGCGATGATCGAGTGCGACAGCATGAAGATCAGCCAGGTGACGCGCAAGACTCCCAGCGACGCGTCGGAGTCGTCGGCCCACGACGCGACGTTCGTCTGCACCAAGTTCGTGAACTGGATCACCAGCACCATGCCGAAGACCCACCCCGCGGCGCGGGCCGGGGCGCCGAGCCCGGCCCCTCGCCAGCGGAAGTCCGGCCGGAACCGCAGCCCGGTGCGCCTCCAGAAGAACAGCAGGAGAATCGCTTGCAGCGCTACCCCCAGGGTCGCGCCCCCGGCCAGCAGGGCGATCTTCGCGGCATCCCACGTCGCGGGGTCGCGATGTGCCGGGTCGATCCCGAAGAGCGCTCCGAACAGCACGAGGACCGCGATCATGACGACGTTGTTGAGCGCCGGCGCCCACGCCGACGGGCCGAAGACGTTGCGGGCGTTGAGCACCTCCCCGACGAGGGCGTAGATCGCGTAGAAGAGAATCTGCGGCAGACACCAGAAGGCGAGCGCGATCGCGAGCTCGAGCCCCCCGCCGCCCAGGGCCTTGTCGGAGCCGCCGATCGCGTAGACACGAACGATGGCGGGCGCCGCGAGAGTGGCCAGCGCGGTCGTCGCGAGGAAGGCGACCACCCCGAGACTCACGAGGCGGTTGACGAACGCCTGGCCCCCGTCCGCATGGGTCGCCGCCTTCACGATGTGCGGAACGAGCACCGCCGAGAGCAGTCCTCCCGCGACGATCGCATAGATGTAGGTCGGCAGTTGATTGGCGAGTGCGAAGGCGTTCGGCCCGGAGCCCTCCACCCCCACGACGAACGCGAGCACCGAGACGTTCGCGAAGCCCAGCAACCGCGACACGATCGTGCCGGAGGCGAGGGCGGCCGACGCTCGCCGCACGGTGCCGCTCATGTGGTCGCCGAGCCGGATTCGTCGTCGCGGCGGCTCCCTCGGCGGCGTTTCACGACGTTGCGCACGATCCCGACGGCGAACACGACGGCGACGACGATCCCGACGATGATGCCGACCGTCTCCCACTGCGCTTGCAAATCGGCGTTGACGAGGTGGGATCGTCCGATCGGCGCGCCGGTCGCCGGGCTCGAGATGCTCACCTCGACGAGCACCTCGCCGTTCGTGATCGCCTGGGCACCGAGATTGAGGGTCGTCGACGATGCCGGTTCCACCGTCACCTCGGCGGGACTCTCGATGCTCAGCAGAGGACGCAACGGGCGGGCATCGACCCGCACCGTGATCGGAAAGTCGAGGGCGTTCGCGATGCGCACCGGTACAAAGGTGCTGCTGCTGGTCACGAGGACATCGCCGGTGTCGACGATCGTGACCGACTCCAGGATCTCGGCCGAGCGCCGCAGGAATTCGTCGGCCGCGGCTCGCCACCCCGCGGAGTCCACGGATTGCACGGTCAGCAGCTTGAGCAGTTCCAGCTGGCGCGGCACGACGAGCTGCTCGGGCTCGGTGAGGATCGTCGCGAATGCCTGCTCGGCCCGCAGGGCGCCCGTCAGGGCGGGCGCGAGCTCGACAGCCGGGCCGGGGGCGGGATCGACGATCGCCGCGGACGCGGCCGTCGAACCGAGCACCGCCGAAAGCCCCGCCAGGCGCGTGTTCTCCCGTGCCGAGAGCGACTCGAGGGTCTCGGCGAGTCCGGGAATCGCGAAAGTCGGCGTGCGGTCCAGAGTGAGCACGACCGAGCGCCCCGGGTGGGCGGCCGCGAGGGCGTCGAGGGCCGGGCCGAGTCGGTCGACGGCACCCTGACGGGTTGCCGGGTCGATCGTCGCGGCAGCCTCACGGAGCACGCCGGAGGCCGCCGCGTCGACGACGAGACCGGAGAAGCCGTCGATGTCGATGTGCGCCGTGGAGTTCTCGGCGAGGGTGGTCGAACTCAGCAGCGCGGCGTCGTATCCCGCGGCGGAGTAGGCGACGAGATCGGCGGCCGTCGCCGAACCTTCGGATGGCCAGGCGATGTGCCCGATGGTGCCGGGCCAGGCGAGCAGTTCCTCGGTGGTCGGCAGCGGCGGCGGGTCGTCGTTCGGGGTTGCGGTCGGGCCCGGGGTCGCTGTCTGCGCGGGGCCGAACGCGGCGGGGTCGAGCGCGAAGTCCAGGTCGAACGGCTGAGCCAGATCGAGCGAGGCGGTGCGGGCGAGAGCCGTGAGATCGGCGTCGGCGTAGGCGAGCAGGAAGGTCTCGTTCGGGGCGGCCGCCAGGCGGGCGAGCCACGCGACCGCCGTCTCGGGTGCCGCGGATCCGAGGGACCGGATCGATGCCGGAATCATCGGGTCGAGCGCGATCGTCGCCGACGTGGTGAGCACTTCGTCGAGCTCGCGAGTCAACACCCCGGTCGGTGACGTCGACGTCGCGAGTGTCGCGGCATCGAGCACGCCCTCGTCGCCCCACGGCGCGGTGATCGGCACGACGACGCTCACGACGACATCGCTCGCCGACGCGGAGGACGAAGCGCTCGCCGGGGTGACGCCGAGCATCGATCCGAGAAGCGCGCTCGCGGTGACGACCGCGGCGACACCTCGCCCGACGACCGTTCGCGCCGCGAGCTGAGGGTCTCGCGCGGCCACCATGCCCCGAGCTTAAGCGCAGCGACTACGCCGCTCGTGTCCCGCGGCACGAGCGGACGGGGAGAATGGGGGCATGGACAGCGTCGCGGATGCCATGGCCCGCCTCCGCGAACTCGCCGGGCAACCGGCCGTCGCCCAACTCGCCCGGCTCTACCAGCAGGCCGGTTTCGAGCTCTCGATCGTGGGAGGCACCGTGCGGGATGCCTTCCTCGGACGCGGCTTGAGCGGCGACGACGTCGATCTCGACTTCGCGACCAACGCGACCCCTGATCAGACGGAGGCGGTTCTCGCGCCGCTCCGCAAGACCCTGTGGGACACCGGGCGCCGGTTCGGCACCATCGGCGTTCGCCTCGGGGGCTACCTGTGCGAGATCACCACCTATCGCTCCGACAGCTATGACGGCACGACCCGCAAGCCGGAGGTGGCCTTCGGCGACAGCCTCGACGCCGATCTGAGCCGACGCGACTTCACGGTGAACGCGATGGCGTTGCGGGTTCCGGAGCTTCAGCTTGTCGACCCCACCGGCGGGTTCGACGACCTCCTCAACGGGCGGTTGCGCACTCCCGTCGCTCCGGAGATCTCGTTCGGCGACGACCCGTTGCGGATGCTGAGGGGCGCGCGATTCCGCGCCCAGCTCGGATTCGATCTCGACCCGGAAGCCGCCGAGGCGGCGCGGAGGATGGCGCCGTCCCTCGAGATCGTCGCCGCCGAGCGCGTGCAGCAGGAGCTCGCGAAGCTTCTGCTCGCCGCAGAGCCATCGGCCGGAATCCGGGTGCTCGTCGACACGGGGATCGCCGACCAGGTTCTTCCCGAAGTGCCCGCTCTGCGACTCGAGATCGACGAGCATGCCCGCCACAAGGATGTCTACGAGCACAGCCTCATCGCGCTCGATCGGGCCATCGAACTGGAACGGGCTCGCGGGCACGAACCCGACCTCGTTCTGCGTCTCGCGGTGCTGTTGCACGACATCGGCAAGCCGGCGACGCGCGCGATCGAACCCTCGGGCGGCGTCACCTTCCACCATCACGACGTGCTCGGCGCGCGGCTGGCCGCGAAGCGGTTGAAGGCATTGCGTTTCGACAAGGCCACGACCGAGGCGGTCGCCACCCTCATCCGCCTGCATTTGCGCTTCTTCGGCTATGCCGAGGGTTCCTGGACCGATTCGGCGGTGCGTCGCTACGTGCGCGACGCCGGCGACCAACTCGAGCGCTTGCACATCCTGTCTCGAGCCGATGTCACGACGCGCAACCAGCGCAAAGCGGATCGGCTCGCGCGCGCGTACGACGATCTCGAGGCGCGGATCGCCGTGCTCGCCGACGAGGAAGAGCTCGCGGCCTTGCGCCCCGACCTCGACGGGGAGGCCATCATGCGCATCCTCGGGTTGAAGCCGGGGCGCGACGTGGGGGAGGCTTACCGCTTCCTCATGGAGACACGGCTCGACTCCGGCCCGCTGGGGCCCGAGGAGGCGGAGCGGCGACTCCTGAGCTGGTGGGCCGAGCGCAACTGACCTATGATCGACAGGTTGCCCACCCGCTCACTGTGGGAGGCAACACGTCACTACCCTCCTGCTGCAGACATCCTGTAGCCGCGAAAGACCAGAGGAGGTGGGTTTATGACGCACCAGTATGAGCTGATGGTGATCCTCGATCCCGAGATCGATGAGCGCACCGTCGCCCCCAGCCTGGACAAGTTCCTCGGCGTGATCCGCAACGATGGCGGCACGATCGAGAACGTCGACATCTGGGGCCGCCGTCGTCTTGCCTACGAGATCAAGAAGAAGTCCGAGGGCATCTACGCCGTCGTCAACTTCACCGCGACCTCGGATGCGACCGTCGAGCTGGACCGCCAGCTGAAGCTCTCCGAGGCCGTGCTGCGCACCAAGGTGCTGCGCGCCGAGGAGGCCGTGGCCCGTGTCGCCGCCCACACCGCCGAGGAAGAGGCGAAGGCGGTCCGCAAGGCCGCCGCCATCGCCAAGAAGCCCGCGGCCCCGAAGGCCGAGGTCGCCGCCGAGCAGCCCGTCGCCGCCGAGGCGGAGTAACCATGGCCGGCGAGACGATCATCACCGTGGTGGGGAACCTCACCGCCGACCCCGAACTGCGATACACGCAGACCGGGCTGGCCGTCGCCAACTTCACCATCGCGTCGACCCCGCGCACGTTCGACCGTCAGGCGAACGACTGGAAAGACGGCGAAGCCCTGTTCCTGCGCGCCTCGTGCTGGCGTGAGTTCGCCGAGCACGTCGCGGGTTCGCTCACGAAGGGCAGCCGGGTCATCGCGACCGGTCGCTTGAAGCAGCGCTCCTATGACGACCGCGAGGGCAACAAGCGCACGGCGATCGAGTTGGAGGTCGACGAGATCGGCCCCAGCCTGCGTTACGCGACCGCCCAGGTGACGCGCGCGTCGGGTGGCAGCAGTGGCGGAGGTGGCCGCGGCCAGGTCGCCGGTGGAGCCGAAGAGCCGTGGGCCGCGAGCGCGCCCGCCGCCGGCGGCGCCGACGACGTCTGGAACACTCCGGGCTCCTACAACGACGAGACCCCGTTCTGAGCCGTCGGCTCATCGAACGCTAGAGAATTCGAAAAGGAAGACAGCAATGGCTGGCAAGAGCAGCAGTAGCGGCGACCGCCGCAAGCGCGTGCCCAAGGGTGGCAAGAACGCCGCGCCCGCGAAGAGCATCCGCGTCGGCATCATCGACTACAAGGATGTCGCGACGCTTCGCAAGTTCATCTCCGAACGCGGAAAGATCCGCGCTCGGCGCATCACCGGCGTCTCGGTGCAGGAGCAGCGGCTCATCGCGCGCGCGGTCAAGAACGCGCGCGAGATGGCGCTTCTCCCCTACGCGGGCTCGGGACGGTAGAGACATGTCGAAACTCATTCTGACCTCCGAGGTCACGGGCCTCGGCTCGCCGGGTGACGTCGTCGACGTCAAGAACGGTTACGCCCGCAACTACCTCATCCCGCAGGGCTTCGCGATCGCCTGGTCGAAGGGCGCCGAGAAGCAGGTCGACTCGATCAAGGCGTCGCGCGCGGCGAAAGAGCTCGCCACCCTCGAGGAGGCTCAAGCGCTCAAGGCCAAGCTCGAAGCGGCGCCCGTGAAGCTCGCTGTCAAGGCGGGCCGTGAGGGCCGACTGTTCGGCTCGGTGAAGACCGCGGATGTCGCGGCGGCCGTCAAGGCGGCCGGACTCGGCGACGTCGACAAGCGGTCGATCGAGATCTCGGCGCCGGTCAAGAGTCTCGGCCGGCACGACGCGACCGTGCGCTTGCGCGCCGACGTGCTCGCGGCGCTCACGCTCGACGTGATCGCCGCCAAGTAACCCCGCTCCACCCTCGAATGGCGCGCCCCCTCGGGGGTGCGCCATTCGACGTTTCGGGGAGGGCACCCCCCTCAGCTTTTGGGCGCGTTGAAGACATTCCGTCCACAGGCGAATTGTCAACCCCGCAACTCTCAAGCGGTACTCCAACCCTGTTTCCACACACAGGGGTGTGGGAAGAGAAAAGCCTGGTCAGAGGCGAACTGTTGGCCAAACCCAGCGAGTTCTCCACAGATGTTTCCACAACTTCTTCACACGGACGTCGGCGTTTCCCGCCGATTGCCCACAGCGTTGTCCACAAGCCGGGTTGTCCCCGTGCCGTGTCGCTCCTAGCCTGAGCGAGCGCCCGCCGCGAGGTTCGGGGAAACCTCGGCCGCCGATCGACCCGAGTGTCGCCCGGCGATGTCGGCGCGCCCGCTTAGCCTGACCGCAGGAGGTCGCTTCATGTCCATCGCCCATCTCGGACTCGCCGACGCACCCGGCGCGGGAGCGCCCGGCGGATGGCAGGGCGAACGCACCCCCCCGCACGATCTGCTCGCCGAGCAGAGTGCCCTCGGCGGCATGATGCTCAGCAACGACGCCGTCGCCGACGTCACCGAAGTCGTGCGCGGCCTCGACTTCTACATGCCCAAGCACGAGGTCGTGTTCGACGCGATCCTCAACCTCTACTCGCACGGTGAGCCGACCGATGTCATCGCGGTCACCGACGAGCTCACGAAGACCGGCCTCCTCGGTCGCGCGGGCGGCGCCGAGTACCTGCATACCCTCACCGGGCTTGTGCCGACGGCCGCGAACGCCGGCTACTACGCGTCGATCGTCGCCGAGAAGGCGGTTCTGAGGCGGCTCGTCGAGGCGGGCACGCGCATCGTGCAGATGGGGTACGCGAGCGAGGGAGAAGTCACCGACCTCGTCAACAACGCGCAAGCGGAGATCTACGGCGTCACGGGCGGCATCGAGGGCGACGACTATATCCCCCTCGTCGAAGCCATCGACACGGCGGTCGGCGAGATCGAGCTCGCGCGTGGCCGCGACGGACAGCTCGCGGGCGTCCCGACCGGCTTCAGCGAACTCGACGCGCTCACCAACGGACTTCATGGCGGTCAGCTGATCATCGTCGGCGCCCGGCCCGCGATGGGTAAGTCGACGCTCGCGCTCGACTTCGCCCGCACCGCGGCCGTGCATCACAAACTGCCGACCATCTTCTTCTCGCTCGAGATGGGCCGCAGCGAGATCGCGACGCGCCTGCTCTCGGCCGAGTCCGGCATCCCGATGCACGTATTGCGCAAGGGCAACATGGATGAGCGCGACTGGACCCGGCTCGCGAGCGTGCGCGGCGACATCGGTGACGCCCCGCTGTTCATCGACGACAGCCCCAACATGACGCTCGTCGAGATCCGCGCGAAATGCCGCAAGCTCAGCCAGCGCGTCGGGCTCAAGATGGTCGTCGTCGACTACCTCCAGCTCATGACCTCGGGCAAGAAGGTCGAGTCGCGTCAGCAAGAGGTCAGCGAGTTCTCGCGGGCGCTCAAACTGCTGGCCAAAGAGCTCGGGGTGCCGATCGTCGCGCTCGCCCAGCTCAACCGCGGACCCGAGCAGCGCGCCGACAAGAAGCCCGCGCTCTCCGACCTGCGCGAGTCGGGATCGCTCGAGCAAGACGCCGACATCGTCATCCTGCTGCACCGCGAAGCCGCCTACGAGCGCGACCACCCTCGGGCGGGCGAAGCCGACCTCATCGTCGCGAAGCACCGCAACGGGGCGACCGACGAGATCGCCGTCGCCTTCCAGGGGATGTACTCGCGGTTCGCCGACATGCCGCGCGTCTAGACCGCGCGTCTAGACTTGGTCGAGTGGTAACCGTCTGGATCGCTCAGCTCGCGCGCGGCGTCCTGGCGCTCGCACTCGGGGTGACCATCACCCTCACGCTCGAGCACACCCCCGTCTTCGGACTGGTGACCTTCGGCGTTTTCGCGGTCCTCGCCGGGTTGCTCGTGCTCGCCGCGTCGCTCTTCGGCGCCTACGCCGGCCGCATGCGGGCATTGTTCGTCGGGCACGGGGTCGTGACCCTCGCCGCGGGCGTCATCGGTCTCGCCGTGCCGCATGGCGGCGTCGCGTTCCTGGCACTGCTCGTCGGCTCATGGGCGGTCGTCACCGGGGTGCTCGAGGGCACGAGCGGCATCCTGGCCCGTAAGCTCTCGCCCCTCGCCCGCGACTGGATCATCGCCGGCCTCCTGACGGTGGTTCTCGGCCTCGTCGCTGTGCTGCTGCCGCCCGACTTCGAGCAGGCGCTCGTCGGCGAGAAGGGGACGACGGGAACGCTGACCTCCTCGGTCATCCTGGTCGGCGTCATCGGGGCGTGGGCGATCCTCGTCGGCGTGCTGCAGACGATCTCGGCGGTCACGGTCCGCACGACACGACCCGGCCGAACAGTGGACGCCCACGGGGTCGTCGCCTCATGAGCGTGCCCAACGGTCGCCGACCGTCGTTCCGGGAGCGGGCCCGTCCCGCCGAAGTACTCGGCCTCGCGGCGGTGCTCGCCGGTTTCGTCGGTATCGGTGTGCTGATGGCGACGCGTGAGCTGATGCTCGCGGTGGTGTTCTTCGGCGCCGCGTTCGTCGTCTCGGTCGTCATCTGCGCGACGCTACTGCTCGCGATCTCGAAGCCCGACCCGCCCGACAACGGCCCGTCACCCCACTGACTCGGCGTCGCCGCGCGCAGATCGGCGCTCGCGACACTTCCATCCGCGACTTTTCGCGCGGATGACGCCGTCATCTCGACGAAAAGTCGCGGATCGACCAAGACGAGTCCGCGACGCGGGGCGGTCAGGCCGGGTCGAGCGCGTCGACGAGGTCGTCGGCCAGGCCGGTGTAGCCCGCGGGAGTGAGCGCGAGCAAGCGAGACTTCGCGTCGGCTCCGATGTCGAGGCCCTCGACGAATGAGCGCAGGTCGTCGCCCGTGATGCGCTTGCCGCGGGTGAGCTCTTTGAGCAGCGCGTACGGATCGGCGATCGACGAACGGCCCGCGGTGACCTCCGCCCGGATGACCGTCTGGATCGCCTCGGCGAGCACCTCCCAGTTGGTGTCGAGGTCGGCGGCGAGCACGGGAGCGGCGACCGATACCTCGTCGAGGCCGCGGCGGATGTTGTCGAGCGCGAGCAGGGAGTGGCCGAGGGCGACGCCGATGTTGCGTTGCGTCGTCGAGTCGGTGAGGTCGCGTTGCAGACGGCTCGTCACGAGAGTTTGCGACAGCGAGTCGAGCAGCGCCGCCGACAGTTCGAGGTTGGCTTCGGCGTTCTCGAAGCGGATCGGGTTGACCTTATGCGGCATCGTCGAGGACCCGGTCGCTCCCGCTTGCGGGATCTGCGCGAGATAGCCGATCGAGATGTAGGTCCAGATGTCGGTGCAGAGGTTGTGCAGGATGCGTCCGGCGTGCGCGATCGCCGTATACAGCTCCGCTTGCCAGTCATGGGACTCGATCTGCGTCGTCAGCGGGTTCCAGTCGAGCCCGAGCGACGTCACGAACTCGCGCGACAGGGCCGGCCAATCCGCCTCGGGGTCGGCGGCGAGGTGCGCCGAGAAGGTGCCCGTCGCGCCGCTGAACTTGCCGAGGTACTCCGTGTTCTCGATGCGGGCGATCTGACGCTCGAGCCGGTGGACGAAGACGGCGATCTCCTTGCCGAACGTCGTCGGGGTCGCCGGCTGGCCGTGCGTGCGAGCGAGCATCGGGGTGGCGCGCTCGGCAACCGCGAACTCGCGCAGCCGCGCCACGACATCCCGGAGCTTCGGCAGCCAGACCCCGGCGACGGCGGCGCGCACGGTGAGCGCGTAGGAGAGGTTGTTGACGTCCTCGCTTGTGCACGCGAAATGCACGAGTTCGGAGACATTGTTGAGGCCCAGCGCGCTCAGCCGGTGACGCACGAGATACTCGACGGCCTTGACGTCGTGACGCGTCGTGGCCTCCAGCACGCCGAGCTCCTCGATCTCCGCGGCACCGAACTCGGCGGCGAACCGGCGCAACTCGCGCACCTGTTCCGAATCGAGAGGCGCCGAGCCGAACATCTCGCGTTCGGTGAGGAAGATCAGCCACTCGACTTCGACGCGCACGCGTGCCCGGTTGAGCCCCGCCTCGGAGAGGTGCTCCCCGAGCTCTTCGACGGTCGTGCGATAGCGGCCGTCGAGGGGGCTCAACGGTTGCGGGGGCAGCGGGCTCATGAGACTCCCTGTCGGAGGACCGGTTCAAGCTGGCGGAAGAGCGCGACGCTCGCGCGCTCGATGGTGGAGAGCACGGAGTCGAAGAGCGCCGCGTCCGAATAGTACGGATCGGGCACTTCCGCTGCCGCAGCCGACTCGTCGAAAGACAGCAGCATCTGCACTTTCGCTCCGGCCTGCTCGTCGCCCGCCCATTCTCGCAGAGTGCGCTCCTGGCCGCGGTCGAAGACGATGACGAGGTCGAGCGCGGCGAGCCACGCCGGATCGAATTGCCGAGCCCGGTGTCCGGTGGCGTCGTACCCGCGTGACGCGAGCGCGGTGATCGTGCGGGCATCCGCGCGCTCGCCGACGTGCCAGTCACCCGTCGCGGCCGAGCTCACCGCGAGACGCGACTCGTAGCCGCCCGCGGCGATGAGTCGCCGAAAGACGGCTTCCGCCATCGGCGACCGGCAGATGTTCCCCGTGCAGACGAAGCAGATGCGGAAGACCGATCCCGGCTCGACGGGGACGCGCGTCATGCGCCCATCATCCCGCGAACGGGGTGTTCGTCACAGCCTTCGG
>CBFGZU010000012.1:0-32652 GCA_965653335.1 uncultured Pseudolysinimonas sp. | reverse complement strand
TCGACGCTCCCGCCCCCCCCCGGGGTTGGGCGCGCGTGCCCGGTGCGTGGGTGGGTCGCCCAACCCGGTCGGTCTTCACGACGTCCTCGCTAGTCTTCCGAACGTCCGATGCGCGAGTAGATCGCCGGGCGCGATCTCTTGAGGACCAACGCGACGACGATTCCCGCGACGACGGAGACGTAGAACAAGCCCATCAGGACGTTGGCGAGCACCTGGTCGCCACCGATCATCGTCGCGACGTTGGTCGAGGCGAGATAGAGCGCGACCAGCAGTCCCAGGGCCGCGGCGACGGGAGCGATGAGTCGACGCCACAGCGACTGCTGCAACTCCGGACGCACCCAGAAGTAGCGGATCACGGCGACGCTCGTCAGCAAGAGGAGCATGATGAGCGCGTATCCGCCGATCCCGACGAGCACGGCGTAGATCGCCGTTCCCTCGAGCTTCATCGCCACCAGGACCGCTAGGAAGGCGACCGAGAGAATGGACGTCACGATCGAGGCCACGTGCGGGGACACGAACCGACGGTGCACCGCCGCCAGCCGAGCCGGGAAGATCCGGTCGACAGCCAGAGAGTACGTGTAGCGCGTCGTCACGTTGTGCGTCGCGATGTTGGCCGCGAACACACTTGTCACCAGCAGGATCGTCACGATGTCGGCCCCGAGCTTGCCGAGATACATGCCCACGGCACCGAGGGTCGTGCCCGCCGGGTCGGCCGCCGATGCCTCGATGACCCCGCTCGGCCCCACGGCGACGATGACGGCCCACGTCGAGATCGCGTAGATGAGTCCCATCGAGATGATCGCGATGTACGTCGCTCGCGGGATGGTGCGCTCAGGATTGCGCGCCTCCTCGCGGAAGACCGCCGTCGCCTCGAATCCGGAGAAGCACACGATGCCGAAGAGAACCGCGAGCCCGATCGTTCCCGAGAAAATGTTCGACGGCGCGAACGGCAGCAGGGTGATGCCCTCGGGTCCGCCGTTCGCGAAGGCCACCGTGTCGAACGCCACGATGAGCACGACCTCGGCAGCCATGAAGATCGTCAGCACCCTCGCCGACAACTTGATGTTGAAGTAGCCGAGGGTTCCGGCGAGCGCCATCAGGACGAGCACCCAGAACCACCACGCCAAGTCGGGGCCGCCGAAGACATCGCGGACGAGCGACTCGAGGCCGACACCGCCGAGCGCGTACCCGCCGAGCAGGATGAAGTAGTAGGAGACGATCGCGAGGAACGACGAGCCCAATCCGAGCGGTCGGCCGAGGCCGGCGGTGATGTACGCGTAGAAGGCTCCGGGGTTGGGGAGGTGACGGCTCATGGCGGTGAACCCGACCGCGAACAGCAGCATCAGCGCTGCCGCCGCGACGTAGGTCACAGGCGCTCCGAGACCGTTGCCGTAGCCGATGATCACGGTCAGATACCCGACGAATACGGCCATCGGTGCATTGAACGCGAGCACGGTGAAGACGATGTCGGCGGTACCGAGCCGCCCCGTAAGTCGCTTCGGAGTTGATTCGTCGACAGCCTCGACGGTGGCTTGTTGATTAGACATAAGGACTTCTTTCGTCGGTGTTGCCTGGTTGCCTTATTCGCTCCCGGACGGATGCCCGGGAGACCGGGTTGATCGCGGGCTATGCCCGCGCTTTCGTGAGCTCAACTTCGAACCGCTCGAGCCACGCTCGTGTCGCTGCGCTCTGTTCCTCGGCCCAATGGACCGAGATCGGGGTCAGCGAACCGTTGCCCCTCTGGAGTGCGGCGAAGTCTGTGCCGTCAACTAGGTGGAATGGCGCGTCGCCGGGTGCGTTGACGCCGAAACTGAAGTACCCCTCGCCGTGTTCGTTGGTCTCGACGCGAAGCTCATGCCGAGCCCAGGCGCGGTGCCCGAGTCGGGTGATCTCGATCGTCGATCCGGGAGCGGGCTTGCCGGGCAGGTTCAGGTTGAGGATGACGCGCTCGGGCAACGGATTCGCGATGATCGCCGACGCCAGTAGGCACGAAGCGGTCACCGACATCTGCCAGTCGTAGCCGTCCTTGTCCACGAGTCGGAAGAGGCCGTCACGCGACTGCTGGGAGACGGCGAACGCCGGAAGGCCCAGGAGCGACCCTTCGATCGCTGCGCCGACGGTGCTGGAGTAGGTGGCGTCGTCGCCGAGGTTCGCCCCCTCGTTGATCCCCGAGATGACGAGCTCGACATCCGTTCCGAGGGTCGACAGCAGGGCGACGCGTACGCAATCGACGGGCGTGCCGTCGCACGCGTACACGGGGTTGTCATCATCCCCGCCAACCTGCCAGTAGGTGACCGGCTTGCGGAAGGTCGCGGCCCGCGACGTTCCGCTCCGGGGCTCCGCCGGTGCGACGGAGATGACCCGGAAGCCCGCCGCGATGAGACCGTCGCGAAGGGCGAGCAGACCGCCCGACTCCACGCCGTCGTCGTTGCACAACAGAATGGTCATCACAGAGCCTTTCGCTCGCGGAGGGTCGATCGGGTCGGCGTCCAGGCTGTCGCCGTCGGCACGGTCGTCGGCTCGCCCGAGATCGCCCACTCCGACGCCGTGTAGCCCGCGATGGTGCCCGACGTCACCCCGACGCCGCCGAGCCCGGTGCAGGTGATCAGGGTCGGGTCGGCGGACTCGGGCCCGACGATGAACTCGCCATCTGGGCTGAGCGGATACAGCCCCGTCCAGCCCGGCTCGACGATCATGCCCGCGACCTTGAGTCGCTGGCCGATCGCGGCCGACACCTCCTCGCGATACGAGTCCAGAACCGTCGAGCGGTAGTCGTCGGGGTCGGCGATCGGGTGGTCATCGAGAACCACGTAGGTGTGGAAGCCGGCGAGCAGCGTCATGTCGTCGAACTGCCGGAAGTAGAGCGCTTCGCCTTCGCTCCCGGGCATGTACAGGTTCACCATGGGAACCGTGTAGGGCAGCTTCTGCGCGAGCCGGACCTTGACGATGTCGTGCACCTGAGGAGCCACGGGAACGTCGACTCCGAGAATCGCACCCACCTTCCCGGCCCACGCGCCCGCGGCGTTGACGACGACATCCGCGACGACCTGGTCGCCCGCGGACGTCGTCAGGCGGTGCTGACCGCCCGCGGTGCGATCGTGACCCACGACCTTTCCCCGCAGATACCGCATGCCCGCGGCGCGCGCGTCATCGAGCAGCGTCCGGCAAAGGAACCCGCCGTCGATCACGCCGTCACGGGGGCCGAACAGGCCGCCCGCGAGGTCGGAGGTCTCCAGGTCGGGAACGAGTCGTTGAAGCTCCGCACGGTCGAGCAGCACCGAGTCCTCGTCGGTCAGGCCGAGCCCGCGCTGCACCGTGATGACGTGGGCCAGCGTCTCGAGGTCGCGCTCGGTCCACGCGACCCGCACATTGCCGATGCGAGTCAGCGGCAGTCCGCGGGTGCGCTCGAGTTCGAAGAAGATCTCGCGAGCGCGCGTGCGCACCTCGAGGTGGAGCGGGTCGACGGTCTGCACGTTGTAGATCGCGGCCGATCGCCCCGACGAGCCGGCGGCCGGTCCCGTCGCTTCGATCATCGTGACGTCTCGCGCCCCGAGTTCCAGGGCACGCCGGGCCGCACCGGTGCCCGCCGTGCCGGCACCGATGATGGCGACGGAAGGTGCGGTGTCGGTCATGTCAGTGCCCCTCGAGGGTTTCCAGGACGTAGAGGTTGGCGAGCGTGCCACCGTCCACGGGAAGGTCGACGCCGGTGATCCCGCTCGCCGCGTCGCTCAGCAGGAACGCGACCGCCCGCGCGACCTCGACGGGCTCGACCATCCGCCCGAGCGGCGCGCGCCTGAAGTCGGTCTTCATCCGCTCCAGGACATCGGATTCGACCGACTCCATGACCATGTCGGTGAGCGCCCACCCCGGGCTGACAGAGTTGACGCGGATCTTGCGCGACCCGAGCTCGCAGGCCGCCGCCCGCGTGAGCCCGACGACACCGGCCTTGGCGGTGACGTAGCTCGCGAACGGTCCGTCGGCACCCCAGGCGTCGATCGACGCGATGTTGACGATCGAGCCGCCTTCGGGCATCTCGCGGGCGACCCGTTGGGTCACGAAGAACGGACCGTTGAGGTTGATGTTGAGCACGCGCAGCCACGACTCGTCGGTGATGTCGAGGAACTCCGCCTCGTCGGCGACTCCGGCGTTGTTGACCGCGCCGGAGAGGAGGCCGTGTGCGGTCACCGCCTCGCTGACGATGCGGTCGACATCGGCGGGCACTCCGACGTCGCCGACGTGAGTGGTCACCAGTTGCCCCGTCGCTCGAAGTTCGAGCGCCGCCTGTTCGAGCGGCGCGAGGTTGCGACCGACGATCGCCACGTGACCGCCTTGAGCGACGACCTCATCCGCGATGCTGCGGCCCAGCCCGCGGCCGCCGCCCGTGACCAGCACATGCTTTCCGACGAGAGTCATCAGGTCGCCTCCATCACAGTCGGGAGACCGAGCAGATCGCGCATCCGAATGCGCTCGCCGGTCGCTCCCCCCTCGAGTTCGAAGACCTGGAGGCCTCCCCCGCCGCGGCTCACCCGACGGAGAGCGTCGAAGAAGTCCTTCGGCTCGAGCGCCTCCGGCGAGAAGACCCCGACCGGGGCGAGACCGGCGAGCAGCACTTGCAGCCCAGCCGCCGCCGGCACCCCGGTGGCTTCGGCCATCTCGGTGTCGGCGCCGGCCTGAAAGCGGATTCCGTCGCCGCCGGTGTGAACGTCGATAATCAACCCGCTGCCCACTCGGGGGGTGCGCTGGCGTGTCTGGCGGTAGTGGCGGAACACGTCGATGGCCTTCTGGGTGACCGTGTCGTCTCCCGCGTCGCGGAGGGCATCGGTCGCGTACGCCAAGGCCCACGACGTGGTGAGCGCGTCGGTCGGCGTGATCGTGCCGAAGTTGCTGCTGCGAAGAACCGGAAGGAAACGCGGCACCGTGATCGGCTCCGGATGCGCGAGCCGGACGACCGTCTGGCGGCCGACCGTGCCCGGGAACTCGGCGACCTTCGTCTCGAGGGCATCCCACGACGGAACCGGATGAACGGTGCCGTCGTCGTCGACGAGGTTGAAGCAATGCCAGAAGTGCCGGGCCGCCGCGTCGGTCATGTCGTCGACATCGACCGACCACTGGATGTCGACATCTTCGGCCGACCCGAGGTAGTCGACGGCCGCCCGGATGAGAACGTTCGTCGTGCCGGGCGAGGATCCCATGCCGATGAGAGCATGGATGCCCGCGTCGCTCGCGCGCTCCGCTCGAGTGAGCATCGGCAGCGTGACGTCGGCATCGTCGCAAATGTCGAGGTAGTGGGTTCTCGAGGCGATCGCCGCATCGAGAACCGCCGCGCCCGTGCGGTAGTACGGCCCGGCGAGGTTGGCGACGACCGATCCGCTCGCGAGGAGCTCGGCGAGCGCGTCCGGGTCTCCGAGAAGGTTGGCGGTGCGCGTCGTCATTCCCGCGGCGCGGACGTCGCTCTCGGCCTGCGGATTCCAGGCGATGTCGACACCGAGCCAGCGATCGAGAGGGCCGAGCCGCGCCGAGGCTTTCAGCATCGCTTGAGCCTGGGAACCTCCGGCACCGATGACGATGACGTCCCACGTGCGTTTCGACACGACTACTTCCTTTCCCAGATCACGGGTCGTTCAGAACAGGGCGCCGGGTCGCACATCGCGCGCCTCCTTCAGGTACCGGTCGAGGCCCCCATCGCCGATGGTGAGCTTGGCCTGTCCCAGGTTGCGAGCCGCGTGCTGGGAGTAGGTCCACCCGTCGAGGGGTTTGGTCGAGGCGCTCAGGATGGGTTCGGCCATGTAGCACCAGAGCGCCTCGCGAACGCCGGCGACCATTCGCATGAGTTCCACACGGGCCCGCGCGCCGTCGTCGACGTCGGGGTCGTAGGAGGACAGCAACAGCTCGGTCTCCTCGGCGTCGAGCTCCGCCTGGCAGGCGAAGGATGCCAGCTCGAAGGCGACCCAGCCATTGCCGGCGTAGTCGAAGTCGACCATCTTGAGACCGTCGGGGGTGAGCAGGAAGTTCTGCGGCACGAGGTCGCTGTGACAGAAGCCCCGCGGGACGTCGCGGGTTTGGAACAGCGCCTCGACCCGGACGACCGCGGCGATGAACTCGGCGAGGTCGTTGGCGACGTCGGCTCCTTCGGCGTCGCCCAGCTCCAGGAAGGTACGGAAGTCATCGAACGGGGAGAAGTCGCGCGACGTCGTCGTTCCGAGCTTGAGCGCTCGCAGGGTCTGCGCGATGCGCGGAATCAGGCCGGCCTCTCGCACGTACTCCGAGGTGACCGTCGCTCCTTCGACGAACTCCGAGAGGAAGTGGCCTTCGGGCAGCCGGGTCGCGAGAATCACCGGAGCGAGTCCGAGAACCGCGGCATCCTGCTGCGCCTGAATGGCCGCCGCTCGTGAGACCCCCCACCGGCTCGCTTCGGGGGCGCAGACTCGAACGGCCCAGGCTTCCCCGCCCGCCGAGACGCGGACGTTGACGTTGCTCGCGCCCCCGGAGAGCTTGGTGACGGCGATGTCGCCGAGCGTCGAGGTCTGCGGCCAACCGGCCAGCAGGTCTTCGAGCGTCTCCCGCGTGACCTCGTCGAGGTCGGGGTCGAAACTGATGTTCCTGTCGATGACGGTCACGATCCGGCCCCTCTCACAGCGCTTCACCGTGGCTGATGGCCACGTGCTTCAAGTGGGTGTGCTCTTCGACAGCCTGAATCGACAGGTCGCGACCGATTCCCGATTGCTTGTAGCCGCCGAAGGGCATCTCCGCCGCCGTCGGTCCGTGGTCATTCACCCAGACCGTTCCCGCTTCGATGCGAGCCGAGACGGTGAGCGCCCGGTCGACGTCTTGGGTCCACACCGACGCGGCGAGCCCGAACGCGATGTCGTTGGCCTTGAGCACGGCTTCCTCGGCGGTCGCGAACGTGCTCACGGAGACGACCGGGCCGAAGATCTCCTGCTGAATGATCTCGTCCGACTGCTCGACGTTGGTGACGACGGTCGGTAGGTAGTAGGAGCCGGGCAGGTCGGGGCTCTGGCCGCCCGCCACGAGCTGGGTGCGACCGTTGCCGAGCGCCCGCTCGACGAATCCGGCGACGTCTTCTCGGTGGCGCGCCGAGACGACGGGGCCCATCTGGACGCCGGGGTCGACGAAGCCGTTGCCGATCCGGATCTTCTTCGCGAGCGCCTCCATCCGATCCAGAACGTCGTCCCGGATCGCGGCATCCGCGTAGATCCGGGTGGCCGCCGTGCAGTCCTGCCCGGAGTTGCGGAAGATGGCGCCGGCCATCGTGGCGGTGAACTTGTCGAGGTCGGCGTCGGCGAAGACCAGGACGGGTGCCTTCCCGCCGAGTTCGAGATGCACCTTCTTCATCGTGTCCGCGGCCTGCCGCATGATGGTCTTGCCGGTCTGGGTGCCGCCCGTCAACGACACCATGGCGACATCCGGGTGGCCCGCCAATGGACCTCCGGTCGTCGCGCCCGTGCCCGTCACGACGTTCAGCACTCCGGGCGGAAGGATGTCGGCGACGAGCTGAGCGAGCAGCATCGACGTCAGGGACGCCTCCGTCGGGGGCTTGAGGACGACCGTGTTTCCCGCGGCGAGCGCCGGGCCGATCTTCCAGCTGGTGAGACCCATCGGGTAGTTCCACGGCGCGAGCGCCGCGACGACACCCACCGGCTCCCGCCGCACGTAGCTCGTGATCCCAGGCTTGTACTCTCCCGCGAGGGGGGCGCTGAGCGCCCGGGCGGCTCCCGCGAAGAAGCGGTACTTGTCGGCGGCCGACCGCATCTCCGCAATCGCGTCGGCGAGCGGCTTTCCGACGTCACGGGACTCCAGCTCGCCCAGCACCTGGGCGTTGGCCTCGACCGCGTCGGCGACTCTGAGGAGCGCGATGGAGCGATCCTTCGGCGTCAGCCCCCGCCAGGCGGGCAGTGCGGACTTCGCGGCCGCCACGGCAGCGTTGACACCGTCGACGCCGACGTCGCTCAGGGAGCCGATGACGAGTCCCGTCGCCGGCTCGACGACGTCGAGCGCGGAGCCTTTCGTATAGCGTTCGCCATCGATGATCGACGAGAGAGTCGATACGTCCACGAGCGGGGTTCCTTTCGATGTGACGGACATTGCTACCGCCCCACAATGCCGGGACGAAAGCCTCCGGCCCGGGCGGCGAGTCTCGTGAAATGGTCGAGCGCGACGGTGTGCGGGAGCACTTCGGCACCGTGGGCGCCGACGGGCACCTCGGAGCTCAGTGCGGTGATGACCGCGGAGGCCGCGCCGAGTCCGGTGCCGCGAGCCATGACCTCGTCATCGATGACAGTGCGTGTCGCGATCACGGTTGACCCCGACAGGGCCTGCACCTGCACGGAGGTGTAGGGGTCACGGGGGCCGGGGGCGCGTCGGCGGTGCCGGTCCCACATGAGCTCCCAGAGGAACTCGACGGGCTCCACCTGCTCGCCGTGGAATTCGAGGGGCGTGTCGTAGCCGAACCCGATCCGCCCGAGGGTCGAGAAGGCCGCGTTCGCCCACGCGGGCCGGAGGGAGCCCTGGCAGCTCACGAACCGAAGGTGCGGGTAGGCGCGGCTGAGGGTGAGGGGTTCGGGGTGCGCCGTGTCGAGCGCTTCGACCGACCCGATGGGATCGGGGAACTCGTAGCTCTGGGCCGTGGAGGGCACGAATCCGGGCGATTCGATCAGCCGCCCGTCGACCCAGAGGGGACACGGCGAGACCGCCATGTGCAGCATGTGGCGAAGCGGCGCCAATCCGCCGGGGTCGCTCTCGTGGACGACCCAGGCGATCTGGATGCCGTCGGCTTCCGGTTCGGCGTCGAGGAGCTCGGCGGCCAGCCAGTTGGAGACGCCTGGGGAGAGCCCGGCTCCCGTGACGAGCCAGACTCCGGCATCACGCGCGCGGTCGTCGAGGCCCAGGATCGCGGTGGTGCCCTCGACGTCGTCGGCGATGTCGAGGTAGTTGGATTTCGAGGAGATGCACATCTCCGCGAGCCGACTGGAGCCGCCGAAGAACGGCCCGGCGAGATTGAGCACGACGTCGGCGTCGGTCGGGTCGAGGTCGTCGCGCTGCACATCGGCCACGATGGTGGCGACCCGTCCGGGCGCGAGGTCCGCGACCTTGGCTTGGACCTCCGGGTCGCGGTCGACCACGGTGAAGGTCGCCGCCGGCAGATCGCGCGCGAGGATCTGAAGTGCGCTCCGGCCCATGAAGCCGGCGCCGACAATCCAGATGTGGGGGACCACGTCGTCCTATCTTAACGCCCGTTCGTTAATAGATGATGGACGCTACCACGGCGGACGCGACGCGGGCAAGGGTTCTCGCCGCCGCGGAGGGATCAGCGGGCGCGACGAAGCACCGCCCCCGCAGGGTCGGAAGCGATTCACAAGCGGATGTCGCGCGACGTCGCCGCGCACACCGCCTGACGGTTAGATCGACCGGATGCGGGCGATCGCCCCGATCTCGATGAGCGCGCCGTCGCCGCCCAGATCCGCGACGCCGAAACCTGTCCAGCTCGGGAAGGGCGCGTGGATGAAGCGCTGCTTCACGGGGAGGAACCACTCGTTCGACTCGGCCATGCCGCCCTTGTGGAAGGTCTGCAATTGCACGATGTCGGCGAGTGTCGCCCCGGCTTCGGCGAGAACGGACTCGAGTGCCCGGAAAGCCAGCTCCGCTTGCTGCGCCCCATCGGCCGGGATGTTGCCATCCTCATCGATCCCGAGCTGCCCGGATACGAAGACGAGGTTGCCGAACCGCACGCCTGGTGCCAGCCCGTAGGTCTGCGCGACCTCTTCGGTGCCGGCCGGCATCACGACGTGGATCTCATCGTCAAACATGCGCACCACCCGATGACGCGTCGTGAGCGGCCGACCGGCTCGCCAGGATGTCCCGCGCGGCCGCCTCACCGGCCCGGACCGCGCCCTCCATGTAACCGGTCCACCTCGGTGCCGCCTCGGTGCCGGCGAATCGGAGAGGGCCAACGGGGTCGCTCAGTGCCGTGCCGATTCTGCTCAACAGACCGGGTGGCATCACGGTGACGGGCGCACCCCAGGTGTGCGCGAGTCCCGGCCAGTCGGCTTCGTGGAACTCGAGGGGCTCGGCAGCCTGCGGACCGAACGCGGCGACGAACGAATCGAGAACCGCTTTCCGGCGCCCCTCCTCACCGAGCGCGTACCACGCGTCGTAGTCCTTACCGCCGATGAAGGCGACCATCGTCGCCCATTCGTCGCCCGGTCGCGTGACGTCGAGCGAGAGGTAGCCGACGTCGAGATCGAAGAACTCGCCCGACAGTCCCGCGTCCCGCCAGAACGCCGACGGGTAGCGGGCCTGCACCTTGGACTGGCGGCCCATCGGTGCACGAGCGTTCAGCTGCCGGCGCTGCAGCGGCAGTTCGGGGTCGAACGCGATGCGGTGCGCGCCCGACGGCGGCATCGCGATCACGGCCGAGGATGCGGTGAACTCGCCGTGCCTCGTGCGCACGGTGACCCGATCGGACTCGTACTCGATGGAGATCACCGGATGCCCGGTGAGGACCGAGATCCCCGGCAGGTCGGCGATGCGTTCCGAGATCTGCTGGGATCCGCCGATCCACAGGGCGTCGTTGGCGGTGACCTGAAGGGCACGCATCCCCTCGCACTTGGCGACGTATTGCACCCAGAACAGCATCGACATCTCGTCGCTTGCCGCTCCGACGATGATGTTGAGGTCGGTGTCGACGATGCGACGTGCGATCGGATCGGGCACGTTCTGCTCGAGCCACGTCGCGACCGTCATGCGATCGAGCTCCGCTGCGACGGCGTCATCCCATGGACCCTCGGCGCCGACGGCCGTCGCGAGTTCGTCGAACCGGCCGTAAGCATCCGTCAGGTGGCGATCCAGGTTCTGCGTGCCGCCCCCCGATTCCGGGTAACCGCTGTCCGGCGCGTACACGATGTCGCCGTCGATGCGGAACGTCATCTTTCCCGAGGGTCGCGCCGGCGTCGAGACGAGGCCGAGAGACTCACCGAGCCGACGCGAACGCTCGTGAGTCGCGCCGATGAGCATTCCGCCGAAGTCGAGCGGCCCTCCCGGAAAGGCCTGGTCGGAGTGCGTGCGCCCGCCGACCCGGTCGTTCGCCTCGAGGACGAGCACGTGCAATCCGCTCTCGGCGAGATCGTGCGCGGCGGTCATCCCCGAGAGGCCGCCGCCGACCACGATCACGTCGGCCGCCGTCGCCGCCTGTGCGTCACGCATGATGTACCGCCTTCGATTCGACATGGATCTTGATGTTGCGGGTGGAGTCGCGGGCCGCTTCGATCGCCTGGTCCGCATCCGCGATGTCGAACCGTTCCGTGACCAAGGGGGCCAGGTCGATCTTCGCTCGCTCCAGGAATCGGATCGCCTGCGGCCACACCCCGGGCCCGCCGCGCGTGCCCGTGACCGTGAGAGCCTTGGCCTGGATCTGGCCGAGCGCGGCCTCCGCGCGGCGACCGACGTCGATGCCGATCATCGCGACCCGCGCGCCATATCCCGCGATGTCGAGGGCGAAGGCCATGACGTTCGGATTGCCGCTCGCCTCGATCACCACGCTCGGCCCCCGGCTGTCGGTGAGCGTGTCCAGGAGAGCTTGCGCCGCATCCGGGGCCACCGCATGGTCGGCCCCCATTCTCTGCGCTGCTTCTCGCCGCGACTCGATCGGCTCGATCGCGACCACCACGGCCCCCATCGCCCGAGCCGCCGCCACCGCCATGAGTCCTACCGGGCCCGCGCCCAGCACGGCCACGATGTCGCTCCCGTTGATGTTGCCGACCCGCATGAGGGCGTGATACGCCACCGTGAACGTCTCGATCAGCGCGGCACTCGTGTCGTCGATCGAGTCGGGGATCTTGTGCAGCCAGGCCGGCTTGGCTGTGAAGAACTCGGACATCGCTCCGTCCGTGGTGAAACCGAAGTGCTCGGTTTCGGCGAGAACGCACTCCCCGACCACGCGATCACCCACGGCCAGCCCCGTGACCGCCGCGCCCACCGCGACCACCTCACCGGACCATTCGTGACCGGGGGTGACGGGGTAGGTGAAAGGAATGATGTAGCGGCCGGCGAGAAGTTCGTGATCGGAGTGGCAGATGCCGACAGACCGCGCGGCGACGAGCACCTCGTCCGCCGCGATTGCGGGAATCTCGAGGTCGATGACCTCGTGCTTTTCCTCGGAGAGATATCGGAGAGCCTTCATGGATGTTCCCTTCTAATCCTGTCGCACGCGAACACGCGAACGGGGTAGCTCCGAGAGGTTGACGCAGCCGAGCAAGGCGAGCGCGGTGCTCACCTCGGCCGCGAGCAAATCGGCGACCCTCCGAACGCCCGCCTCCCCCGCCGCCATCAGCCCGTAGAGATAGGCGCGCCCGATCCCGACGGCGTCGGCACCCGCGGCGTAACACGCGACGATGTCCGACCCCGTCATGGCCCCGCCATCGACGAAAATCTCGACGCCGTCCCCGACCACCTCGCGGACAGCGGGGAGGATTTCGATCGGCAGCGGCGCGAGATCCAGTTGACGCCCGCCGTGACTGGAGAGATACACGGCGTCGACGCCCGCCTCGACGACGGCCTTCGCATCCTCCGCCGACAGGATCCCCTTGGCGACGAGCTTTCCCGGCCAGATCCCGCGAAGCCAGGCGACGTCGTCGATCGTGATGCTGGGATCGAACACGCGAGCCATCCGCTGGGCGGGGCTTTCCGATTCGGCCGAGATCATCGCGAACTCGATCGGCGCGGTCGTGAGCTTGTCGAACCACCACCTCGGGTAGCCGGCGATCTTGAGCGCCGAGCCCCAGGTGAGCTTGGGCGGCACGACCAGGCCGTTCCGAACGTCCCGATTGCGGCGCCCAGGCACCGGGCAGTCCACGGCGAGCATGAGGGTGTCGAACCCCGAGTCCCACGCCCGCTGCACCATCGATTCGCCCACGGCACGATCCGCCGACAGGTAGAGCTGGAACCACCTCCGGGTCGACGGAGCGGCGGCAGCGAGGTCTTCGACAGACGTCGTGCCGAGAGTCGACAGTGCGTAGGGAACGTCGAGATCGCCCGCGACACGCGCGACGGCCGACTCGCCCGCGGCGTGCATCAGCCGCGTGGCACCGGTCGGGGCGAAGAAGAACGGCAGGGCCGACCGCTGACCGAGCATCTCGACCGAGATGTCGACGTTCCGCACGTCGCGCAGCACGCGCGGCTCGAACTCCAGCCGCTGGAACAGCTCGCGTGCTCGGCGAACGCTCGCCTCGGAGCCCGACCCGCCATCGACGAAGTCGAAGACCATGCGCGGGACGCGCCGACGGGCGAGCAGGCGTACGTCGGCGACATCGGCGCACCGACTGAGCGACCGGGCCGCGTCGGGTCGATGCGGAGCCAGGTCGAACAACGGCGCCAGTTCACCCCAGCGCAGCAGGCGTCGCTTCATGCGGGGGCGGCTGGTGCCGGTTGCGGATTTCGCCACGTTGATATCGCTTTCTCATCGACGGTGCACGAAGGCACCGCGAATGGGTTACACCGAGGACGGCACCTTGACGGAATAGCTCGGATACCCGCGTTCTGCCTCATCGGTGATGATCGCGACGTAGTTGGACAGCCCGCCCGTGTAGTAGCTCGCCGACCGCGCCGTCTTCTTTCCGGGGATGTTGGCACCGAAGATCCATGATTTGGTCTCCATGAACAGCGAACCTTCCAGAAGTTCGAGGCAGTGCTCGAGCCACGCCTCCTCGGCTTCGGGCGTCAGCTCGATCGTGGCCCCGGGGGTCTGGGCGACCCCGCGGATCGCCTCGGTGAGCCAGCGGACCTCGATTCCGATCGCCGGAGCGAGGTTGACGAACGGCCCGAGCGGCCCGAGCACCATGAACATGTTGGGAAAACCGCTCACCGTGACGCCGAGATGCGACTTGGCTCCCTCGCTCCAGTGCTCGGCGAGACTCTCGCCACCGCGACCTCGGATGTCGAGGTTGCGGTAGCTCCCCTCGATCGCATCGAAGCCGGTCGCGAGAATGAGCACGTCGAGCTCGTGGAGCTCTCCGTCCTCGGTGACGACACCCTGCGGGAGGAACTTCTCGATGGGAGTCTCCCGCGTGGACACGAGGGTGACGTTCGGCTGGTTGAAGATCTCGAAGTAGCCGGAGTCGCAGATCGGCCGGCGAGCGAAGATCTCGGTCGGCATGAGCTTGCGGGCCGTCTCGGGGTCTTTCACGATCGACGCGATCTTGCGTTTGATGAACGCGGCGGCCTCGTCGTTGGCCGCCCGGTCGCTCATGACGTCGGCGAAGGTCTCGTGAGTGAAGGTGAAGTTGCCTCCCCGCTGCCATGCCTCCTCGAAGATCGCCTCGCGCTCCTCCGCGCTGACGTCGAAGGCCTTGCGGGTCGCCTCCGCCAAGCCGAAGCCGATCTGGGAGGTGGCGAGCCCGTCCCACAGCTTCGTCGGGTCGGCTTTGAAACCGGCGAGTTCCTCCGGCGTGTAGGGCCGGTTGCCGGCGGGCACGGAGTACTGCGCGGTGCGCTGGAACGACGTGAGGTGGCCCACCACTTTCGCCAGTTCCGTCATGAGCTGGACGCCGGTCGAACCATTCCCGATCACTCCGACGCGCTTCCCGCGAAGATCCAGATCGTCAGGCCACTCGGTCGTGTGAACAACCGTGCCGGCGAACTCCTTGATGCCGGGGATGTCGGGAATGTTCTTCTGAGAGAGCAACCCGAGAGCGGTGATCAGGAACCGTGCGCGGATCGTGCCCGTGCTGGTCTCGGCGAGCCAGGTTCCGGAGTCCTCCTCGAACGACGCGATCCGCAACTCGGTGTCGAGTTCGATGCGCGACCGGATGCCCCACAGGTCGACGGCATCCTCGAGATATTGCCGGATCTCGGCCGACGTCACATAGCGCGTCGTCCATTCGGTGCGCTGGTACAGCTCCTCTTCGAACGGGAACTGGTACATGTGGGCCTGGGTGTCGGACAGCGCCCCGGGGTACCGGTTCCAGTACCACGTGCCTCCGATCCCCGGCGCTTTGTCGATCGCGATCGCGTTCAGGCCGAGCTCGTTCGTCAGCTTGTGCAACGAGAGCACGCCACCCATTCCCGCGCCGACGATCAGAGCGTCGACCTCGCGGACATCCTTCACTTCTGCACCCCTTTGTGTGGTCGGAACGATTTGTGTGGTCGGAACGATTTGTGCGTTCGGAACGAGCCGTCCGCCTCCTGGCGACTCCGCGGTCCGTGGCCTCTCAGGACGCTAGCAACGCCCGGCGCGCAAGATCGGTGCGGAAGTGCCCGATGCGACGAGTGATTGTGACAAGACACGAGATAATGCCCCTTCCCTCAGCTCGCCAGCCGCAACAGCATCGCGACGGCGGTCTCGATCGCCGGATTCTCGATCGGAATCTTCCACGCGGCGCGCAATTGCACCGGCGGCACGAGCGCGGCGTCGGCGGCGCTCAGTGGCACGAACGCGACATCCGGATTGGAGAGTCGCTCGCCGACAGATCCCATCGTGAGATGGGAACCCAGCTCGGCTCCGACCAGCGCGATGCACGACGGCGTATCCGGCGCGAACTGAACGATATCGACGACATACCCGTGCGCGTGGCCGAGCCGCCAGAGCCGCTCGGTCGACACGGCCCCGCGCTCATACGGCAGCGAGACGAACGGTTCGCCGCGGATCTCGTCGAACGAGACCTCGGCGGCGGATGCCAAGCGGTGCCGAGCGGGCATGGCGACCACGAGAGGGTCGGGGCGGATGTCGTGGCTTTCGACACCTGACGGGATGTAGTCCCAGCGACCGAGGATGATGTCGGTCTCTTCGGTGAGCAGCCGCTTCATCGACGGCCGCGAGAACGGCTGAGAGGAAAGCTCGAGGGCGATGCGGGGGTGCTTGATGCGGATGCCGCGGGCGAGCCCGGCGACGACGGCGTGGGAGGCGATGCCGCTGAACTCCACCCGGACCGTGCCGAGTTCACCGCTGACGGCCGCATCGATGGACTCCGCTGCCTTCTGGGTCGCCGCGATCACGTCGGCGGCCGGGCCACGGAAGGCCTCCCCGGCCGAGGTCAGCGTCACCGACCGGGTATTGCGCTCGAACAACGGCACCCCGAGCTCGCTCTCCAGGCTGCGGATGGCTCGGCTCAGCGGGGAGGGCGCGACGTGCAGGATCGCGGCCGCCCGCCCGAAATGGAGCTGATCCGCGACGGCGAGAAACGCCTCGAGCTGTCTCACCTCCATGGCGGTCACGCCACCTGCGCGTGACCCGCGGCCAGCCTGATCACCGCGGCCTCGGTTGCGTCACCGCCGGAGAGCTCGCCGACGATCCGCCCGTCGCGCACGATCAGGATGCGGTCGGAGAGGGCGAGGAGTTCCGGGAGGTCGGAGGAGACGACGAGCACCGCTGCTCCACGATCCGCCTCCCGTCGGATGAGGGCGTGGATCTCGGCCTTGGCCCCCACATCGACTCCCCGCGTCGGCTCGTCGAGCACGAAGGCCGACGGCTCGGAGAGCAACCACTTTCCGAAGGCCACCTTCTGCTGGTTTCCGCCGCTGAGCGACGAGACCAGTTGGCGGCGGCTTCGCGTCTTCACCCGGAGATCGCCGATCACCCCGTCGGCCTGCTCGCGGCGGGCACGCGGCAGACCGATCCCGAACCGCGACGTTCGCCGTCGGGTCGGCAGGGTGAGGTTGTCTTCGATGCTCATACCCAGCAGCACGCCTTCGTCGCGACGCTCCTCGGGAACGTAGGCCACCCCGTTCGTGAACGCCTTCGCATAACTGGTGATGTTCGTCTTCTTGCCGTGGCGCACGAGAGTCACCGCGCCCCGAGATCTCGGCGCGAGGCCCAGCATCGCCCGGACGATCTCCGAGCGACCGGCACCCACGAGACCGCCCATCCCGACGATCTCGCCCGCGTGGACCTCGAGGGAAACGCCGTCGACGCCGGGCGCCACGAGGTCGGCGACCTCGAGCACCGGCTCGCCGCTTCGGGCCACGCGATGCGTCTTGAGGTCATGCTCCAGTTCGCGACCGACCATTCGCTCGACCAGTTCGTCCGTTGTCGTCTCGGCGAGTTCGTAGCGCCCGACGAGCTGGCCGTCGCGCAGCACGGTGGCGCTGCTGCAGAGGGCGAAGATCTCCGGCAGCCGGTGCGAGACGTAGATGATCGCAATTCCGGAGTCCGAGAGCTCGCGCAGCAGATCGAGCAGCCGGTTGGTCTCCTGAGGGGTCATCGACGCACTCGGCTCATCGAGGATCAACAGGCGCGGATCCTGCCGGAGGGCCTTCGCGATCTCGACGAACTGCTGTTGCGCCGACGAGAGCGAGCCGACTCGGGCATGGGGCGACACGTCGGCGCCGACCCGGTCGAGCAGCTCGACCGCGATGCGACGCATCGCCCGCCGATCGACGAAACCCGCCTTCGTCGGCGTCGTCCCGACGCAGATGTTCTCGGCGACCGACAGTTCCGGCACGAGACTGCGTTCTTGGTGCACGAGGGCGATGCCGGCGTTGCGCGACTGCTGAGGGCCCGACTCCAGAATCTGGCCGAAACAGCGGACTTCGCCGGCGTCAGGTCGTTCGAGGCCGCACAGCACCCGCATGAGCGTGGACTTTCCCGCCCCGTTTTCGCCCATGACCGCGTGGCGCTCGCCGGGAGCGACCACGAGGTCGATTCCGGCGAGGGCCACGGCCCCGCCGAATGCCTTCGTCACGCCGGTCGCCGAGATCGCCGGTTCGGTCATGGGAACACTCCTCAATGTGATCGAGCCGAGCCGGTCAGAACTGCAGGGACGTGTAGGTCAGGAATTCCTCGATGCCGAATCGTCCGTTCTCGCGTCCATGACCGGACTGCTTGAACCCTCCGAATGGCGCACCGGGATTGAAGAGCCCGCCGTTGATCGACACCTGACCGGTCCGCAGTTGGCGGGCGACCCGTGCCGCCTGCTCGGCAGTCCCGGCCCAGACGGCACCCGACAGCCCGTAGTCGCTCTCGTTCGCGAGCCGGATCGCCTCCTCCTCCGAGTCGAAGGGGATGATGACCAGCACAGGACCGAAGATCTCCTCCCGGGCGATCACCATGTCGTTTCTCACGTCGGAGAACACGGTCGGTTCCACATAGAAGCCGGTGCCGGGAAGGGAGGAGACGTCGCTGCCGCCACGCACCAGGGTGGCTCCTTCGGACACTCCGACATCGATGTAGTTGCGGATCGAGGCCAGCTGGGCCTCGCTGACGACCGGTCCGATTCTTCCGGGGAAGTCGCCTCTCGCGGCCGGCGAATAGGGCTCGCTGGCGCCCGCGGCGACGTCGGCGACCTCTTGGAGGAGCTCTCGTGGGGCGAGCAAGCGCGTGGGGGCGCTGCAGGATTGCCCCGCGTTCTGGAAGGTCTTCGTCAGCGTGACCTCGACCGCTCGCCGGATGTCGGCCCCCTCGAGGATGACGGACGCCGACTTCCCGCCGAGTTCCATCGAGACGGGCTTGACGCTACGCGCGGCCAGTTCCGAGATGCGCTTCCCGGCCGTCGTCGATCCGGTGAATGAGACCATGTCGACGTCGGGGTGGGTGACCAGGCTCTCGCCGACAACGCGCCCCGAGCCGGACACGAGATTGAAGACGCCGTCGGGCAGACCGAGCTCCTCGAGCACGTCGGCGAACAGGAATGCCGTGAGCGGCGTCTCGACGGAAGGCTTGAGGACGACCGTGCATCCTGCGGCGAGCGCGCCGGCGACCTTGGTGGTGATCTGGTGGAGCGGATAGTTCCAGGGGGTGATGGCCCCGATCACCCCCTTCGGCACGCGGTACACCACGGAGTTGCCGAGCTCTTCCTCCCAGACGATGTCCGAGATGGCATCCGGCATCAGGGCGAAGTCGTTGATGCCCATCTTCACGTGAAGCGAGAGCGCCTGCGCCGGGGGCGAGCCCAGCTCGGCGGAGATGACCTCGGCGAACTGTTCCGCATGTCGTGCGATGCCGTCGGCGATCCGCCCCATCCACTCGCCTCGTTCGCGGGGGGATGTCCTGGACCAGGTCTCGAATCCGGCCCGTGCCGCGGCGACGGCCCGATCGACGTCCTCGGCGGTTCCCATCGGAAAGCTGCCGAACGACTCGCCGGTTCCCGGGTTGACGACCGACCCCGACTCGGATCCGGTGGAGTCGACCCAGCGGCCGCCCAGGAAGATCTGAGCGCGCTCCGACAGGTCAGTGGTTCTCTGCTCCATGTGAGAGACGTCCTCTCCTTCGAGTACGGGGATGTGCCTGCTCTCGACACTACTTACGGGCGGGTAGCGCCGAATGTCCCAAAGTCGTACGACGCCACATCCCGGCTACCGACCGAAGTCGTAGCCCATGAGCGAGTACCTGTCCATCTTCCGGTAGAGCGTCGAACGACTGATCTCGAGGACATCCGCGGCGCGGGTCTTGTGGCCGTTCACCTCGATGAGGGCATGACGGATCTGCTCGAGTTCTGCGGCCTCGAGCTTCGACAGGCGTCCTCGAGTGATCGCATGGCGTTGCGATTCGCTGAGATCCGAGATGCAGACGACATCCCCGACAGCGGCGGCAGCTCCGGCGCTCAGGACGCTCCTCAGATCGCGCACGTTGCCCGGCCAGTGCGCCTGAGTCAGCGCCGCCAGCAGCTTCTGCGATGCGACGAGCGCGCGCTCGGGAGAATCCTTGCCCAGGAAGTAGGAGACGAGCGCGGGCAGGTCGCCCATGCGCGACCGAAGCGGGGGCATTCGCAACTCGAACACCGATGCGTCCGAGGTCGAAAGCAGCCGCGGGTCGAACTCGTACGCCGTGATGATGATCTGCGCCCGCCCTTCGGCCGTCCGGATGAGCTGCAAGCAGGAGTCTCGCGCGGCGTCGGGCAGGAGGTCGAAGTTCCGGCAGACGACGGTGCCCGCGGTCGCGAGCACGCGACGGAGTTCGCGAACGGGCGGTTCCGAGGCGTCGCGCCGCGACGGATCGCACTCGATGAAGGCGGGGGAGCTCTCCGGTGCCGCGAGCAGGCCGGCGAGGTGGCCCCGGCCGGTGCCGCTCTCCCCGAGGATCGCCACCAAGGGCTGATTGAGCGCGGTCGTCGCCTCGTCGCGGATCTGACTCATGACGGGACTGATCCCCACCAGATCGGCGAATCGGTCGGAGTGCGCGGCGGGTCGACCGCTCCGTGACCGGGAGTCCTCGGGACGCTGGCGGAGGCGCACGACGCTCCCGACGGCTTCGCCATGGGAGAGCACGGGCTTCGCGGCGATCCGGGTCGGACGCTCGTCGGCGAGGAGAACGGTTCGATTGATCGTGCCGCCGGAGTGGAGCGCCTCCTGGGCATGCGCGATCAGGATGGCGTGATCGCTCTCGGCGAGCAGGTCTTGTGCCCCCCTGCTCAGGATGGTCGTCCGGTCGTCCATGGCGACGACGGCCTCTCCGCCGCGAGTCCGGAGCTCGCGCAGGTAGGCGCGCAGCAACGCTTGCTCGCCCCGCGCGGTGTTGTCGAGGATGAGGGTGTGGATCTCGGCGACCGCGCCTTCGACGACGAGGGAGAGGTTGTGGGGGTCGGTCTGGAGCGCGACGGTCTCGGGGACCATGAGCGACAGCACCCCGATCGTGCGCCCGTTGAGCATGTTCCGCACCGGGATGGAGGTGCAGAACGTGTTCTGCAGTTCCTCAGCGAAGTGCTCCGCTCCCCAGACTTGCAGGCCACGACCCTCTTCGATCGCCGTGCCGCCGCCGTTCGTGCCGGCGAGCTCTTCGGGGAGGTAGCTACCGACGCTCACGAGATGACGTTCCGCCCATCGGATCACGCTCCGGTCTCCTTGAAGCGCCGCCACGGTCCCGTTCGCGTCGGACAGCACGATGCCGACTCCGGTGTCGGTGCCGAGCGTCTCCAGCCGGTCGAGCACGGGCGCGGCGATGCGCAGGAACGTGGCATCGAGCTGGGGCTCGCGATAGCCCCGCCCGTCATTCTCGGGGTCGACGTTGCACGATGCACTGCGCCGCCAGGATCGGGCGATGACGTCGCGCACGCCGCGGAGATCGGTGTGCTCAGGGTCGGAGAGAAAGGCCTCGCGAGTGCGGCGCAACTCGTGGAGCGACTCCCGAGTCGGCACGTCGCGCACTCGTGACGGAGGCTGGGTCCCGGCGCCGCGAAATGTCGAGACGGGGGCAAGCGTGAGGTCGGGCATGTCTCGGCCTTCCGGCGGCAACTCCGTTGTTGGGGACTATTGCACGATAGCTCTGTTGCCCGGCCTCATTGTGCCCGCGATCGGCATAAACCGCGCGCGATCCGTACAGGACGACCGCCGACACCGGGACCGCGGGCACGAAGAAGGGACGACCACCGATCGTGGCCGTCCCTCTCTTTCGTGTCCTCCTTCGAGGCGAAGGGTCAGTACCCCTCGGGCAGGCAGCCCATCGGCTCGAACTCATCCAGGTTGTCGATGGTCACGGCCGGGACGGGCATGATGTACTCGTCTTCGACTGCCTCGCCCTTGACGACCTTGATGATCTTGTCGATCGCTTCGAAGCCGTCCCAGCACGGCGACTGGAAGACGGTCGCGTCGATGTCTCCGCTCGTGATCAACGCGGGAGTCGTCTCGTAGAGCCCCGCGCCGATGAGCACGATGCTGTCGGAGAGCCCGGCGGCCGCGATGGCCTGGGCCGCTCCCGGCGACATCACGTCGTCGCTCGCCACGACCGCGTCGATCTCGCTGCCGAATCGGGTGATCAGGTTGGCGGTGGCGGTCTGCGCCTTGGCCTGCTGCCAGAAACCGGGCTGCGTTCCGAGCACCGTGATCCCAGGTGCGATCTCCTTGAGCGTCTCCTGGACACCCTCCGACCGACCGATCGTCGGGGCGTTGCCGGGGACCCCCTCGATCACGACGATGTTGCCCTCGCCGCCCAGGATGTCGTTGAGCAGCTCGGCCTGCGTGGCGCCGATGTCGTAGTCGCTCGGGCCGGTGAAGGTCGTGTAGAGCTCCCGCTCTTCCTCGCTCACCGCGGAGTTCGCGACGTTGATCGGGATGCCGGCCTGATTGGCCTTGAGCAGCATCGACTGGGTGGTGCCTTCGACCGCGGGCCAGAGCACGATGCCGTCGACCTTCTTGGCGATCAGCTGGTCCATCTGCGACTGCTGCGTCGCGGCGTCGTACCTGCTGTTGAGGATCGTCACTTCGACGTCCGCCTCTTCCGCCGCGAGCAGGATCTGCTTGGCGAACGCAGCGCCGTAGGGCCCATCGTCCTGCTGCGGCACGAGGACGCCGATCGTGAGCTTGTCGTCAGATCCATCGCCCGCCGAGCCGTCGCCGGCGGCGCAGCCGGTGACGGCGACGAGGGCCGAGACACCGACGAGTGCAGCGAGAACTTTGGGAGCGACTTTGCTGTTCCGTCTCATTACTTACCTCTCTCATAGGGGGTTGGATTACCCGAAGGCAACCCGTCGGCGGGCGGTGGGCCCGCAACGCTAGGCGGCCGCGATGCCGGGAACGAGCCCACGCGGAAGTGCCGCAAGACCGCCTGCAGTCGTCCGCCGGCCGGGCTCGTACCGCTCGTGACCACCGTCACGAAGAGGATCACGCCGATGAGGATCTGCTCGACGGCATCACCGACGGCTGCCAGTTCGAGCGACGAGCGCAGGATGCCGAGGGCCAAAGCGCCCACGGCGGCGCCGATGACGCTGCCGCGACCACCCGTGAGCACGCCACCGCCGAGGACAGCGCTCGCAATCGCGGTGAGCAGCACGGGAGCGCCCATCGTGGGCGAGGCCGACGCCACCTGGATCGTGCTCAGGATGCCGGCCACGGCGGCAAAGAGCCCGCACGCGACGAAGGCGCTGAAACGTCGGGCTGCGACGCGGATCCCGGCGGCCCGAGCAGCATCCGGGTTGCCGCCGATCGTGTGCAGGTCTCGCCCGGCGCGCGACCAGTGCAGCAGCGCCCAGGTGATGATCACCAGCAGGAGAACGACGATCGAGGCGAAGGTGAGCTGACCCACGACCTGGGTGCCGATCAGTCGCGCGGCATCGAAGTCCTGCAAGATCACGGGGTTGCCGGCGCTCAGCAGGAGCGCGGCCCCGGCGAGGATGGTCATCGTCCCCAGGGTCGCGATGAACGAGTGCACGCCGACGACGACGACGAGGAAGCCGTTGATCGCGCCGATCACCACCCCCGCGGCGAGTCCGGCGATCACACCCAGCCACAGCTGGTCGGAGAACTGGCAGGCGACGATGCCCGCGACGGCCATCGTCGAGCCGACGCTGAGATCGATCTCTCCGATGAGGATGAGCAGGGTCAGCCCCACCGCGACGATCGCAACCTCGTTGACCCGCGTGAGGGTGATGCCGTACGACTCGATCGCGAGCGGCTGGAGCACGAGTGCGGCCGCCGCGACGAGGACCAGCAGGACGATGGCCTTGAAGGAGGGGAGGGCGGCAACCGCCCCGAACCGCGGAGTCGTCACTTGAGCCCCTTTCGCCGCAACGCCGCGTCGAGAGCGACCGCGAGGATGATGATCAGGCCCTTGACGAGCTCCTGATAGATGTAGGGCAGCCCGACGAGCACCAGGATGTTGATCAAGACGCTCACGAACAGCACCCCGACGACCGTGAAGACGACGTTCGCGCGACCTCCGAACAGGCTTGCCCCACCGATGATGACCGCGGCGAGCGCGACGAAGTCGTAGCCGGTCCCCATGCTCGCGATCGCGATGTTGTTGAAGCCGGCCAGCAGGATGCCGGCGATGGCCGCCGCGAGGGAGCAGCACGCGAACGCGATCCAGATGGCTCCGACCGGCCGAACCCCGGAGTTCCGAGCAGCGGCTCTGAGCGTTCCGGTGGCCCTCACCGAGAGGCCGGCGTTCGTGCGGGAGAGCACCAGCTGACCGACGATCGCGAGCACCACGAGAACGATGAACGGAACGGGCACCGGACCGACGGTGGCCGAAGCGAAGTCGTACAGGGCCGCCGACCCGTTGGGGTAGGGCGAACCGCCGACGAAGAACTGCAGCGTTCCGAGACCCGCGGTCAGCACCGCGAGGGTGACGACGACGGCGTTGGCCCGCATCAGGCCGACCCCGAACGTGTTGAGAACGGCGTAGACCTGAAGGCCCAGAACCGCCGCCAGAATGGCGAGAGGAAGACCGACCACCTTTTCCAGTTGCACGACCATGACACCGGCGGTGCCGATCTGGGCGACCACCGAGAGGTCGATGAAGTTGCCGCTCACGACGACGAACGTGATTCCCACCGCGACGATGCCGAGGAAGGAACTGTCGATGAGGATCGAGCGGATGTTCTCGCCCGAGGTGAAGTTCGGGACCAGCAGGCTCGCCGCCGCGACCATCGCGACGAGGATTGCGAGGATCGCGCGTTCGAGCCAGGCGGTCGTGCGATTGCGCCGTTGTTCGTCGGCCTGCGAGGCGATGAGCGCCGCCGCAGCCTCGCTGGAAACGACCTGCGACGTCTGATTTGCTCGCGTCATCCCCGTCCCTCGGGTCGTTTGTGCCGGGCAAATAATGGTGTCTTCACGGGGCGGCTGAGCCCCGGTGACGACAGCCTAGGAAGCGCCGGTCGGCGCGGATCGTCTCGTATTAGGACGAAACGGTTTCGTGCACGGCCCGCGGTACGACATGTCCGCCGTGCTGCCGCCGATCCCGCACGGCATGGACGACCCGACGCTCGTGCGCATCTACGACACCGTCGCGGCCGACGCCCCCGACGAGTATCCGACCCCGTGGGAGGAGGTCGAGTACTTCGTCGCCTACGTCATGAACGACTTCGAAGCTCGGCCGCACTGGGGCAAGGCGCCGTGGTTCCTCGACTCCGAGGTTTTGCGCGGCCGCTACCCTCGCTGGGGCGATTTCATCGAGGTGCGCCGGCGACTCGACCCCGCGGGCACCTTCCTCAACGGCCCCCTGCGCGCGCGCTGCCGGGGTAGGCGTTCACGCCAACCTGTCGGCGGCTTTCCGCCGCAACGTCCTAGCTTTTTCCCGCAATCGCGGCCCGCGCGACGTCGATCGTGTGCATGACATCCGCGACTTCGGCGTGCGGATGCAGGGGGGATTCCAGTCGGCCCTCGGCGACGTATGAGGCAAAGGCCGTCGCCTGCAGGCCGATCCCCGTTTCCGCCTGCAGGAGTTTCGCGTCGCTGAACACCGCCTGTTCTCCATCCCAGGCCCCTCCTCTCGTGACTGTCACCGGGGCAGGGCCGAAGAATGGGGCCGCGATGGCGATCCCTCCCTCCGAACCGCTGACCCTGGCGACCGTCGGAAGCTGCGTGGTGAGAGACGTCGACAAGAGCGCACGGCCCGTCGGGGTCGCGATCAGAATGTCCGCTCGCTCGTCCACGCCAGCCGGCCCCTCAGTGCCGGCGACGTCGATCCTGGTGGGAGTCCCCAGGATGGACGAGGCGAACGAGATCGGATAGATGCCCGCGTCGAGGAGCGCGCCCCCGCCGAGTTCGGGAGCCCACAGTCGGTGGGACGGGTCGTACTCCGAGACGAAGCCGAAGTCGGCCGTGACGAGGTGAACCTCGCCAATGATTCCCTCCGCGATGACGCGTCGAATGACGTCCGCTTGCGGGAGGTATCGCGTCCACATGGCCTCCATGACAAGGACGCCTGCCGCGGTGCCCGCCGCCACGATGATTCGCGCTTCGGCAGCCGACATCGCGATCGGCTTCTCGATGAGGACATGCTTCCCGCCCGCGATCGCGGCGAGAGCCTGATCCTTGTGGAGCGGATGCGGCGATGCGATGTAGACGACGTCGATCCCAGGATCGTTCACCAGTGCATCCACGGTCGGGTGCACAGTGTCGATTCCGAGTTCCACTGCGAACCTGCGCGTCTTCTGCTCGTCGCGCGCGGTGACCGCGACCACTCTCTGCCGGGTCGCTTGGGCGAGGGCTCTCACGAAGGAACGTGCGATGCCGGTGCCGACGACACCCCAGCGAAGGGATGGCCACTGGTCCGGATCGGGCAGGCGAGGGGCAGGAAGAGTGAGCAATGTGGGCCCGTCCTCGTTCGGTAGGAGCCAGCGGGGATCAGTGGGCGCACGGAACTTCGGTGGCCCAACGGGCCAAATTGTAACAGTTGTACCAAGTTCGCACCGGGCGTAGCCCACGTCGGGAATGGGGATGAGGCCGGACGCGTCCGTCGTGCCGAAGGCGTGCGGCTCGTCGGTGAGACATCAGGGTCGCGGCGTATCCTCGGCCCATGTGCCGGAACATCCGTGTTCTCCATAACTTCGCTCCCCCGACGACCGACGACGAAGTGCGCGAGGCCGCGAGGCAGTTCGTGCGAAAGGTGAGCGGCTCGACGCATCCGTCGCGGGCGAACACCGAAGCCTTCGAGCGGGCGATCGATGAGATCGCCGAGGCGACACGACGGCTACTCGACGGTCTCGTGACCAACGCCCCGCCGAAGAGCCGCGAAGCCGAAGCGATCAAAGGCCGGGCACGCCACGAGAAGCGGATGGAGCGCGAAGTGCGCATCCGCACCGCGTCGGGTTAGGGCACAACGAGCTCGGTCGCCGTGACCACCTCAGCACCGGCATCCCGCAACGCCGCGAGGAATGCCGTGTGGACCGCGGCCCCGTCGACGACGCGATCGCCGTAGCTGAGGTCGGGAGCCGCGCACGCGTCGGCGACGACGACCGTCGCGAACCCGAGGTCGAGGGCGGCCCGCACCGACGCGTCGACGCACATGCTCGTCATCATCCCCACGACGACGAGCCGGTCGGTGCCGAGCTCGGCCAGCTCCGCGGCGAGGTCGGTGCCGAGGAACGCGTTCGGCTGCTCCTTCTGGATGAGCGCCTCGCCCTCGGCGGGCTGCGCGAGGGGATGGATGTCGGCCCCGGGCGTCCCGGGTCGCATGAAGGCGGCATCCGGGGCATCCCAGATGTGCTGCATGTGCACGACCGGGGATCGTTGGGCGCGGAACTGATCGAGCACCGTTCGAGCCACCGCGACGGCGTCGACGGCACCGACGAGCGGGTACGCGCCATCCGGGAAGTAGTCGTTCTGCAGATCGATCACCAACAGGGTCGTCGTCATCTCATCCCGTCTTCCCGCACGAGTGGGTGCGTGGACTCCTCGCCGTCACTCAAGCTGAAGTCACTCAAGGACCGGGCGGCGTCGGAGATTGTCGTTGGTCTCCTCAAGAATGGCGGACGAACCGGCACGCTTCGAGACTTCGCGAGAGAACACGGGTTTCTCCTGGGCTCCGTGAGCCGGGTCGTATTGACTTGAAGGAACGAACACGCCGGCGGCGTTCCCCGCGACAGACACCTGGGTGTACGTATCCGACGTCACACTCGTCGAGCGTGCGGCTGACCTTGCCGTCGACTCGCGCGAAGGTCAGCTCGTCATCGCGGAATGCGACTTCTTGGGCCGTGAACGCCCCCGGAGGGTCGGGCAGTACGACTACGTCACCCCGTGGCGAATCGTGGGCGATCTGCTGTCCGCAGGCGGCCGAGCGGCGAGTGTCGGGGGGCGAGTCGCGGACGACCTCATCAGGACATCGCCATGAACTCCGAGCTGGCCGGCGCGCAAGCGGTCTACCTCCGTGCCCCCGCCGAGGGTTCGCAGCGCGCCACATTCACCGCTGACGGGGATCTCGCGATCGACCCCGACCTCTTGGCCGATGGCCCCGATATCGGTCGCGTGCTGGTCGAGGCGGGCTATGAGCGTGGTCCAAATCCCGGCGCGTTCCTGACGCCCAACGGCATCGAGATCGATCTGTGGTTCCCGAGGGCTCGGTCGCACCATCTCGTCACCGGGGTGTCCGGCTGCCCGGTCAGAGCCGCTTCACCGCGCGCCGCACCGCTGGGCTCGAAGTTGCCCTGCTCGACGCGGACCCTGTCCTCATCCGCTCACTAGCGAACTCCGACGCTCGGGCAATCGAACTTCGCGTCGCTGGTGCAGCTGCGCTCATTGTTGCCAAAACGAAACAGGCTCACAAGTCGCCGCCGCGATGAGAGAAATCGGGCGACGTCTTGTGGATGCGTACAGCGAGTCAAGGTAGCTCTCCACTCGCCTGCCCCGATCACGTCGTGCCTGCTCGTGCTACCCGATAACTGAGCCGCACGATGCCGCCGCTGAAGTCCCGCCGCTCGATCAGGTCGAGTTCGACCCGCACGTCGTCGGGGATCACCCGCGACCCGCGCCCGATGATGACCGGGAACAGCACGAGCGTGAGCACATCCACGATGCCGGCCCGCAGCGCCTGCCCGCCTAGATCGGCGCCCCCGATTGCGACGTCCTTTTCTGATGCGTCGGCCAGCGCCCGAGCGGATGCCGGGTCGAACTCCCGCTCGATCCGCGCGTTCGAGCCGACCTCGTCGATCGCGCGGGAGTAGACCACCTTCTGCGCCGGAGCCCACGCGCGTTGGAACTCGGCCTCGGTGTCGGACGCGCCGTCTTGCGGCTCGTCCCAATAGCGCATGATCTCGTAGGTGCGGCGGCCGAGCAGGTGGAGACCGGTGCGGGATGCCGACTCGTTCGCGGCGCGGTGCACGTCGTCGGGTGGGAAGGCCCACGAGAAGTCGCCGTTCTCGTCGGCGATAAGCCCATCGAGGGAGCAGTGGGAGTAGTAGACGAGATCGGCCATGTGCCACCTCAGCACGAGGATGGCGGCGGCGTCCAGGTTAGGAGACGACCGCCCCCACACCTCACGTCAGCCCTCGGCCGAGGAGAAGAGATCGACCGCGCGTGCAGCGGACTTTTCCGGGAAACAGAAAAACCCCTGATCAACAGGGGCTTTTCTTGGCGGTACCGGTGGGATTTGAACCCACGGAGGCTATGAACCTCACATGTTTTCGAGACATGCTCCTTCGGCCGCTCGGACACGGTACCGCCGACGATCTTAGCCCAGCTCTCGTTCGGGCTTTCGCGGCTGGTTCATAGCTGCGCCCAACACTTCCCCGAGGCGGCGGCGCGACCGTCGTACCCATGGCAGACAAAGAGAACACCGAGGTGCCCCCGGCTGCTGAAGCCCCGGCACCTGTCACGACCGCCGCTCCGGTGACGGTCGTCCGCGAGCGCAGCAACTGGGTGACGCCGCTCGTTGCCGCGCTCGTCGTCGTCGCGGCGCTCGTGCTCGGCGGCGTGAGCGGGTTCGCGCTCTCCACGGCCACCCACGCCGGCGGTCGGCCCGCGATCGAGCAGTCCCAGCAACGCCCCCAGCAGCAAGGCCCCCAGCAGGGCGGGCCGCAGCAGGGCCCGCACCCGCAGGGTGAGCGCCCCGACCGGCCCGAGCGTCCGATCGGCTCCGACGAGTCGACCGACGACAACGTGGTCGAGGAGGGATCGACCGCAGGCTGATCCCTCCCCACGAGCCCACGGCATCCGATCCCCCACCGGATGCCGTGGGCTCCCTCGTGAGGTCGGCGGCTGGCCGTACTCTCGACCCATGGCCCGCCCGACGACCCCCGGATTCGCATGCCGGGAGTGCGGCTGGACGACCGTCAAGTGGCAGGGTCGTTGCGGCGAGTGCCAGGTGTGGGACTCCCTCGTCGAGCAGGGGGCGCCGACATCCAAGGTGACGGCCGTCGCCGTCTCGCACGCGCGCGTCGCCCGCCCCATCACTCACATCGGCACCGAGTCGAGCGTGCACCAGCCGAGCGGCATCGGCGAGTTCGACCGGGTGCTCGGCGGCGGCATCGTTCCGGGCGCCGCCATCCTGCTCTCGGGTGAGCCGGGCGTCGGCAAGTCGACGCTGCTGCTCGAAGTCGCCGCACGGGTCGCCGCCACGGGGGCCCGGGTGCTGTACGTGAGCGCCGAGGAGTCCGCCGCCCAGGTGCGGCTGCGCGCCGAACGCACCGGAGCCTTGAGCGACGAGCTCTACCTCGCCGCCGAGACCGACCTCGCAACGATCCTCGGGCAGGTGGATGCCGTCAAGCCCCGCCTGCTCATCGTCGACTCGGTGCAGACGGTGTCGTCCGCGATGTCCGACGGTGCCCCCGGGCAGCCCGCGCAGGTGCGCGAAGTCGCGGGCACCCTCATCCGCGTCGCCAAGGAACGCGACCTTCCGCTGCTGCTCGTCGGCCACGTCACGAAAGACGGCTCGATCGCCGGGCCCCGCCTGCTGGAACACCTCGTGGATGTCGTCTGCAGCTTCGACGGCGACCGCCAGACGGCGCTGCGCTTCGTGCGGGCGCTGAAGAACCGGTTCGGCCCGACCGACGAGGTCGGCTGCTTCGAGATGACCGGTGACGGCATCGCCGAAGTGCCCGACCCGTCGGGGCTGTTCTTGTCACGTAGCGGCAACCCGGTGAGCGGCACGTGCGTCACGATCGCGCTCGAAGGGCGGCGCGCCATCCCGGTGGAGGTGCAGGCGCTCATCGTCGGCACGACCGCGCCCCAGCCGCGACGTGTTGTGAACGGCGTCGACTCTGCGCGGGTGGCGATGATCCTCGCGGTGCTCGAACGGCGGTGCGGGCTGCGGGTGTCGACATCCGACGTCTACGTCTCCACCGTCGGCGGCATGCGGCTCACCGAACCCGCCACCGACCTCGCCATCGCCCTCGCGATCGCCTCGGCCGTGAAAGATGTCGCACTGCCGCAGACCCTCGCGGCTGTGGGTGAGATCTCGCTCGCCGGCGAGATCCGCCCCGTGCCGCTCGCCCGCCAGCGGCTCAGCGAGGCTGCGCGGCTCGGGTATACGCAGATCGTCGACGGCGACGCCGGTTCCGTGCACTCCGCGATCGGCATCGCGTTCGCCGCCGCCCCCGCCACCCGAGACGCCGTCCCCGCGTTCTGAGAGTTACCGGGGATCAGTCGAGGATGAAAGGGGTGTCTTCGGCGGACTCGATGTCGCCGAGAGCGACACTCAGTCGATAGGTGGCACCGCCCCCGATGACCTCCGGGCGAGCGGTGGAACACGTGTCGGGGGCCGAACGAGTGCGGTCCCAGGGGAACGGCTGAGTCGTAAGGGGGGTGTTCGGTTCGAGCACCTGCTCGAATGCGTCTCCGCCCTGCTGGCAGTCACGGGAATTCCAGATCGGGTCTTCCCCGCTGACGATGTAATACACCTGCGCCGACGTTCCCACGTCGAGCGAGCAAGCGACCGAGCCGGTGTTGGTGACCGACATCGAGATCATCGGCTGCACGCCGGACGCGTAGCTCGTGGCGTCGGTGATCGGCTCCAACTCGATCACCGCGGGGTTGCACGCCTCACCCTCCTCAGCTGGGGGTGCCGTGTTCGTGGGCGCGGCCGACGGGGCGGGAGATTCGTTCCCGGTGTTCTCGGCGCCCGGCCGCACGATGATCAGCACGATGATGACGATGACGGCGATCAACCCGAGCAGAACGAGCAAGCGGCGGCGCCAGTACACCGACGGCTGCTGCGGCCCCACAGGGTTGCGCACGGTCGACATGCCGCCAGGGTAAGCCCGCCACGCCGGACGGGCGGGTCGGCACGCCCCGTTCCCAGGGAAACCCGAGTCAGAACTGCTTGAGCATCCGGGTGTTGCCGAGGGTGTTCGGTTTCACCCGCGACAGGTCGAGGAACTCCGCAACACCCTCGTCAGGCGATCGCACCAGTTCGGCGTAGACCTCGGGTGAGACGATGTTCTCCTCGATCTTCGCGAAACCGTTGCGCCCGAAGAACCCGGTCTCGAAGGTGAGGCAGAACAGGCGGCTCAGGCCCAGTTCGCGAGCATCCGCCTCGAGGCGCTGCAGGATGCCGAACCCCACGCCGCGGCCACGCCACGCATCCACGACCGCGAGGGTGCGCACCTCCCCGAGGTCTTCCCACATGACGTGCAGCGCCCCGCAGCCGATCAACCGGCCCTCGGCATCCTCAGCGACGCGGAACTCCTGCACCGCTTCGTAGAACACGACGCGATCCTTGCCGAGCAGCACGCGGCTGTCGACGAGGGGGGCGATGAGCGACTCGATCTGTGGGATGTCGCCGGTGCGCGCCCGCCGCACGCTGAATTCGCTCACCGGGCGAGGTTACCGTGGGTCGCCGTTCCCATCCGGGCGTGTTCGGACAATCCGGGCGTCCGCGCTCGCCCGTGTTGTCCGAACTCGCCCGAGTTGACAGGACGCCCGTCACGCACCGAGCGCGGCGGCCTTCGTGGGTTTCGGGTCGCGGCCGGACTGGCGGCCGGTTTCGAAGGTGAACTCCCCGTCGGTGAAACCGACGCGCACGTGGTCGCCCGCTTCGAGCTCGGAGTGCAGGATCTTCTCCGAGAGGCGGTCCTCGATCTCGTGCTGCACCGCGCGCCGCAACGGGCGGGCGCCGAGCGTCGGATCCCAGCCGAGCTCGATGAGCCGCGCCTTCGCCTCGTCCGACACCTCGATCGTCATGTCGCGGTCGAGCAGACGCTCCTTCAGCCGATTGATGAACAGGCCGACGATCTGCAGCAGCTCGTCCTTGTTGAGCTGCGGGAACACGATCGTCTCGTCGACACGGTTCAGGAACTCGGGCTTGAAGTGCTTCTTCAGCTCTTCAACGACCTTGCCGCGCATCGCCGAGTAGTCGGCCGCCGCGTTGCCCTCGAGCGTGAAGCCGACGGGGCCGCCGGTGATGTCCTTCGTGCCGAGGTTGGTCGTCATGATGATGACCGTGTTCTTGAAGTCGACGACGCGACCCTGACCGTCGGTGAGCCGACCCTCTTCGAGGATCTGCAGCAGCGAGTTGAAGATGTCGGGGTGCGCCTTCTCGATCTCGTCGAAGAGCACGAC
>CBFGZU010000011.1:0-33058 GCA_965653335.1 uncultured Pseudolysinimonas sp. | reverse complement strand
GTCATCGGCCTTGTGCTGCCCGGGCACTGCGCGTCTCCCTGCCTGCACCTCGGTGCCCGCATCGACGGTGAGTACGTGAACCCGCTGCTCTTCCTCGGCGGGTTGGAACACGCGGTGCTCTACCCGCTCGAGTGATCGGTCAGGATCAGCTCGAGAGCGCGGTCGAACTCACGACCGCAGCGTAGACCCTCGCACGCGGGCTAGTTTCCGGCCGAGGCGGAACCGGATGGTGCCGCCTCGGCCTATGTACGTTCGTTACCTGTTAGATCTCCGCTTACGTACGGCCTCGCGGATCAGGCTCAGGGCCATCCATAGCACCGCCCAGCCTGCCCCGTAGAGAAAGCCGACAAGCACCGCGCTCTCGTTGCCGACACCCGCGTAGGCGTAACCAACAAATACGCCCCAGACCATGCCACCGAGGACTGCAATGACGATGTCGAACTTCAACATGTCACCTTTGTAAAGTGCATGGTGATCGGGCCGGGCAATATCCTTGGGAAGTTGAGTTGAGCGCAGCGACCCTCCGCGTTCGCCTGGATGACCACCCCGAAGAGCTGCCACCCCTTCAGGAGAACTAGCGCGACGCATATGGACTTCCACGGCCCAGCAGCGCCACAAGCCAGGGAAGCGGCGCCGCTAATTGTTGCACCGCCTGTGGCGGCCGCAGCGAGCTGCCTGGTCTCCGCGCGGTTGTACTTGACCGCGATACCCCACCATAGGTTTGAAATGGTCGGGTCTGCGACGACTGGAAAGTCAGTTTCGGCAGTGAAGTCTACGGTCTGGATCAGCATGTTGCCGTCACTCGTGAACGAGGTCGGCACAGGTGCGCCGTTCGCGTCTACCGCCCACGGGGCGGCCACACGCGCGACGACGACCTGGCTCCCTGCCTCGTCCAGAGCAGTGAGGTCGACACCGCCGTCCGCAGTGGGCACTAGGGTGAGCCGCGGGTCGATCGCGAACGAGTAATTATGCGACGCTTCCGAGGAATCGATGACGAGCACCTGCTGGATGACACCCTCGCCCACGGTTACCGTCAGGGAGGTGAGTCCGTCGTCCGCCGGATAGGCGATAGCGCCTGAGTCGGTCTCTTCGCCGACTCCGAGCTCCGCTTCGAACGGGAGTCCATAGACGATGGGGCCAGCTTCGATCACGGCTGCCGGGTTCAGCGGGATCGTGACGTCCTGAGCTTCCGTCGTGAACCCACCCCCTGACACGACGAGGTCCACCGGTTCGACTGCCTGATCGATCGCTTCCGCTGCGGTCGCGGCGATGTCGGCCACCTGTTCGGCGTTGGGCGTTTCGTCTGCGATGGCTGGCGAGATGGAAGCGACCGCAAATGTTAAGGCGGTGACGGCCACAACCGCCGTGCGGATTGCCGTTGAGCGTATCTCCATCATCCTGATCCTCTGTTCGTTTGCGTCGATTTGACGTCCGCTCAAGATAACGGTCCCGCCCATCAGAGCACATGTCGGCACTTAGGGGGACAGGGTACACAGAAGGGTGCGCCCCTTGGCGCGGTCATGCCCGCCGCGGGCGTAGAAGTCGTGCTCCGGCGATGGTCGCGAGGCCACTCAGTATCTTGACCGATGACCGCAGTGGAATCGCTCATCTGTTTCCCAGCGCGAACTACGCGCGCGGGTGGGCGAGCCGATAGGACTCTTTGAGTCTCTCCGCCGAGACATGGGTATAGGTCTGCGTCGTCGCGAGACTCGCGTGGCCGAGCATCTCCTGCACCGCGCGGAGGTCGGCGCCCCCGTCGAGCAGATGCGTCGCGGCGGTGTGCCGGAAGGCGTGCGGGCCGGCCGGGCCCGACCCGGGAAGGTCGGCCAGCAGCCGCGCCACCAGCTCGTAGACGGCGCGCGTGCCGAGCTGCCGCCCGCGAGCGCCGACGAAGATCGTGCCCGGGTCGTCGCGCCCGTCGAGCAGCACCGCACGCGCGGTGTCGAGGTAGGCGTCGAGCGCACGGCGGGCCGGAATACCGAACGGCACCACGCGTTCCTTGTCGCCTTTGCCGAGCACCCGGAGAGTCATCCGCTCCCGGTCGAGGTCGGCGAGCCGGGCACCGACGAGTTCGCTCACCCGCAGCGCCGACGCGTAGAGCACCTCGATCACCGCGAGGTCGCGTATCGCGTTGGGCTCGCCCGTCGCCGCTCGAATGCTCAGCTCATCGAGCAGCCCGTCGACCTGGCCACGCGTGAGGACGCGCGGCAGATGCCGGTCGGGGCGCGGCGCCTTCAGTCGCACGCCCGGGTCGACATCCGTCGCACCGGTCGTCGCCAGCCATTTCGTGAAGCCGCGCGCGGCGGCGCTGCGTCGGGCGAGGGTCGATTTCGCGAGCCCAGCGGTCGATCCGCGCCACAACCAGCCGCGCAGCAGCTCGAGATCGACTCCCGCGGTGTCGCCGACACCGGTGCTCTCGGCGAAGCCGGCGAGATCGGCAAGATCGGTGCGGTACCCCCGGATGGTGTGCGCACTGAACCCGCGGTCGAGCTCGAGGTGCCGAGCGTAGCCGTCGATCGCGGCGCGAAGGTCCACGGCATCCATCGTCCCGCGGTCGGCGCCGCGCGACCTCCTGCCTCGCCGTCGCTCCGTGAGAAGGGTCTCATCCTGCGTTCATCGAGTCGGTCCCGCGCGTTCACCGGACGCCCATGTCGGCGACCGGCAGAGGCCACCCGGGCTTCCTTGACTGGGAGCGATCGCGACACCGCGGTCCGCATGACAGGAGGGAATCATGACCCATTTCACCCGACGAGCCCGCTTCGCGGCGACCGGCGTCGCCGCCGGACTCATCGCACTCGTGCCGACCGTCGTCTGGGCGGCGCCGGGCGGCAGCACCGGCCCGAGCAGCAGCGCCGACCCCTACCTTGAGCGCAGCATCCCGGGCGTCACCGTGACCTCGCTGCTTACCGCCGGTGACGCCGTCGACGGGTACCGGATGTCGGGCATCCCCGACGGTCTCGGCGCCTACGACAACGGCGATGGCACGTTCACGGTGCTCATGAACCACGAGCTGCCGGCATCCGCGGGCGTCGTGCGGCAACACGGAGCGAAAGGCGCCTACATCTCGAAGTGGACGATCGAGAGCGACACCCTCGAGGTGCTCGCCGGCGAAGACCTCGTGAACTCGGTCTACCTCTGGGATGGCACGCAGTACGTCGCCTCGCCGGCCGTCGCCTTCAACCGGCTCTGCTCGGCCGACCTCGCCGCTGCCGGCGCGTACTTCAACCCCGAGAGCGGACTGGGCTACGACGGAATGCTGTTCACCAACGGGGAAGAGACCGCCGGTGGCCGCGCGTTCGCCCACGTCGTCGAGACGGGTGAGAGCTACCAGCTCGCCGATTTCGGCGGCGCCGCCTGGGAGAACGTCGTCGCGAACCCCGCGACAGGGGATGCCACCGTCGTGATCGGCACCGACGACACCAACAACGCCCCCGTCTATGTCTACGTCGGTGAGAAGTCGGCGACCGGCAATCCGGTCGAACGGGCCGGCCTCGTCGGCGGCGACCGGTACGGCGTCGCGATCGACGGCTTCCTCAGCGAGAATGCCGCCGTATCCCTCGACGGAGCCGAGTTCGGCTTCACCCTCACCGACTCACCCGCCGCGACGACCGGCTGGGCGCGACCGGAGGACGGCGCGTGGGATCCGGGCAACCCGTCCGACTTCTACTTCGTCTCGACGGCGAGCCTGAGCGGGCACAGCCGACTGTGGAAGTTGCACTTCACCGACCCGGCGAACCCGGTGCTCGGCGGAACGGCGACCGTCGTGTTCGAAGGTCCGGCGGGAGGCGCCGACGGCCCGAAGATGATGGACAACCTCACGATCAACGATCGCGGTCAGGTGCTCGTGCAGGAAGATCCGGGCAACACCGCGTATCTCGCCGGCGTCTGGCGCTACGACATCGCCACGGATGCCATCGAGCGCATCGCCCAGCATGACCCGAGCCGGTTCCTGCCCGGAGGCAGCAGGTTCGAGACGGTCGACGAGGAGTCGTCGGGCATCATCCCGGTGCCGTTCCTCGGCGCGGGCGCCTACCTGCTCGACGTGCAGAACCATCTCGCGGTGAGCGACCCCGAGATCGTGCAGCGCGGCCAGCTGCTGTTGTTGCGCGTCCCGCCGGGTAAGCCCGTTCGCGGCTGACCTGACCTCGGCGGCCGGTGCGTCGTCGACGTACCGGCCGCCTTACGGTGTCGCGCTGGACTCGACCTCGGCGAGGTTGAACGTCGACGTCTTGCTCGAGAACGCGGCGATGCGCTCGTCGTGGGTCATCCGTTCGAGCCGTTCAAGCACCGAGTCGGGAAATCCCGACACCGCCCTCGTCTCGTTCACCGGCACGACGGAGTGCAGGATCTGGTCGTCGTAGACGTGCACGAGGTTGATCGACTGAGCTCCGTCGACGCCGAGCAGGCTGCCGACCGGCGCACTCGGGTCGATCGTGTAGCACGTGGCCGCAGCGACCGACACGGGGATGCCGGCGAACGTCCCCGACGTCGAGTGATGCAGGTGACCGGCGAGGATCCCGCGCACGTCGGTGCCGCGCACGACATCGGCCAGGCGATCCATACGCTGCAGTTCGAGGATCGCCATGATCTCGACGGGCGACGGCAGGGGTGGGTGGTGGAGGGCGAGCAGCGTGCCGTCGGCAGCCGGTTCGGCGAGCACATCCCGCAGCCACTCGAGTTGGCTGTCGAGCAGAGCGCCGTGGTGGTGGCCCGGCACGGTGGAGTCGAGCGAGATGATGCGCAGACCGCCGATCATCTCGACCCGGTCCTGCGGTTCTGTGCTCTCGTGGTCGAAGAGTCCCCTCGAGTAGGCGGGGCGCTCGTCGTGGTTGCCGATGACCCAGACGATCTGCGCGCCGATTTTGGCGGCCGCGGGTTCGACGATCCCGCGGAGGCGCGCGTAGGCGTCGGGCTCGGCGAGATCGGCGAGATCGCCTGTGAAGACGAGCGCCTCGATCGGCAGATTCGACCGGTCGAGCAACTCGAGCGCACGTACGAGCGGCGGATCGGTGTCGACCGTGCCGTAGAGCTGTCGCCCGCCGCCGAGGAGGTGAGTGTCGGAGATGTGCGCGATCACGTGCCGCGCGGGCGGGAATTGGCCGAGTTGCACCATGCGCGCACTCTACTGGGACCGTGCCGGTCGGCGGTTCGCGGGCTTCTCGAGGTCGAACGCGGCGACGATCGCCGCGCTCAGTGCCAGTTCCTGATCGGCATGCGAAGATGTGGCCGCGCGAGCTGGGTTCATCGCGATATCCGCCGCCAGCCCGTCGGGCCGTCGGCCGCGAGGCCGTCGAGCTCGAGCATCCCGAGCTCTGCCCGCACGGCGTCGGGCGACATCCCGCTGATCGCGGCGATGCGCGAGACGTCACGGCCCGTGCGGGCGAGGGCGTCGAGAACACGCGTGCGCTCGGAGCTCGGAGCGCCTGTGAACAGCGTCGGAGCCTCGGTCGGGTCGACGAGTTCCGCCATCTCCTGAGCGGTCGTAACGCACATCGCGTCGAACTCGCGGATGAGACGGTGGCACCCCGCGGATGCCGACGACGTGACCGGGCCCGGCACCGCACCGAGCGGCCGTCCCAGTTGGGCGGCGTGCCCGGCGGTGTTGAGCGAACCCGACCTCCAGCCTGCTTCGACGACGACCGTCGCACGGGATGCGGCGGCGATGAGCCGGTTCCGCTGCAGAAACCGCCACTTGGTCGGTGCCGTGCCGAGCGGCACCTCCGAGACGACGGCCCCTCGCTCGACGATGCGGGTGAGCAGCGTCTCGTGCGCGCTCGGGTAGAAGCGGTCGACACCCCCGGCGAGAAACGCGACGGTCGCTCCGCCGCTCGCGAGCGCCGCGCGGTGGGCAGCCCCATCAACGCCGAAGGCCGCCCCCGAGACGATCGCGAAGCCGCGGTCGACGAGGCCGCTCGTCGCTTCGATCGTGACGTGCTCGCCGTACCCGGTCGCGGCACGCGCCCCGACCATCGCGATCGACCGCGCGAGCCGGCCCAGCATCCCGGTGTCACCCCGCACCCAGAGCGCCGCAGGTGCATGGACGCCCAGATCGTCGAGACCCTCCGGCCACTCCGGGTCTCCCGGGATCACGAGGCGCGCTCCGAACCGATGAGCCTGCCGCAGGTGCAACGCGGTGTCGACCTGACGGATGCGCGGGCGCCAACGATCGAGGGCATCCGCGAAGGCTCCTCCCGCGAGGTCGTCGAGCACTGCCGCGTCCGCGCCGAGCGACTCGACGGCGCGGATCGCCCCGATCGCGGCGATGAGCCGGCCGGCGTCGGCATCCCCGGGTTCGGCGATGCCCGACCAGCGTGCGCGGGCGAACCGCTCGGTGATCTCATCCCGGTCGAGGTCGCGGTCGGGCACGACGGCCCGCACGAGAGCGGCGATCTCCGACACCGGCGGCCGGGGAGTCATGCCGCCGCCCTCCGCAACAGCAGAGCCCGACCGATGTGGCTCGCGTCGGGGCGCGCGGCGCCGTCGAGGTCGGCGAGGGTCCACCCCATCCGCAGCACCCGGTCGTAACCGCGCATCGTGATGCCGCCGCGTTCGAGCGCCCGGTCGAGCACCGCTGTCGCGCCGCGCGCCGGCACTCCGGCGGGTGAGCGCAGCCATGTGCCCGGCACCTCGGCGTTGAGCCGCCACGGGGTCGCGGCGAGACGCTGCCCGGCGGCAGCACGCGCCCGCTCGACTCGCCCGCGCGCGGTGGCCGAGTCGACGCGATCGGCGTCACCCGCGGTGCGCAACTGGGCCGCCGTGATGCGTTCGACCCGCAACCGGATGTCGACCCGGTCGAGCAGCGGACCCGACAGCCGCCCGAGGTAGCGCCGCTGCGCGAACGGAGTGCACAGGCACTCCTGGTCGCGAGAGCCCGCGTTGCCGCACGGGCAGGGGTTCGCGGCAAGCACGAGCTGGAATCGACCCGGGAACCGTGCGGTACCCGCCGCCCGCGACACGGTGATGACCCCCGACTCGAGCGGCTGACGCAAGGCGTCGAGGGCATGCGGCGAGAACTCGGGTGCTTCGTCGAGGAAGAGCACCCCGTGGGCGGCCCGGGCCGCCGCACCCGGGCGGAGCACGCCGCTGCCCCCGCCGACGATCGCGGCAGGCGTCGCCGTGTGGTGCGGAGCCTCGAGCGGCGGGCGGGTGACGAGCCGCTCCCCCACCGATAGACCGGAAAGCGACCGCAGCGACGACACCTCGAGTGCCGCCGTCGGGGACAGGTTGGGCAGGATGCCGGGCAGCCGGCTCGCGAGCATCGTCTTGCCGGCCCCCGGCGATCCGAGCAGGAAGAGGTGGTGACCGCCCGCCGCGGCGACCTGAAGCGCCTCTACGGCATCCCGATTGCCGACGACATCCGCGAGGTCGCCGTCGTCGCGCGCCCCCTCAGCGACCACCGCGGGAAGCACGAGCGGCTCGACCTCGATCGGGTCGAGCGCCGCCCCGTGCCAGATCGCGGCATCCCGCACCGACGCGACCGCGACCACCTGGATGCCGTCGACGAGCGCCGCCTCGACCGCATTGCCCGCGGGTACCAGCACGGTGCGGAACCCGGAGCGCGCCGCGGCGAGTACCGACGGCAGGATGCCGGGCGTCGGCCGCAGCCGCCCGTCGAGCGCGAGCTCGCCGAGATGCACGACGCGGTCGACGCTCTCGCCCGGCACGACGCCGTCAACAGCGAGGGCCGCCATCGCGATGCCCAGATCGAAGGCCGTGCCGTGCTTCGGCAGCGCCGCCGGCGAGAGGTTGATCGTCAGCTTGCGGTGGGTGATCGGGCACCCCGCGTTCGCCGCTGCCGCGCGCACCCGCTCGCGCGCCTGCCCGAGAGCGAGATCGGGCAACCCGATGAGGATGAACCCCGGCAGGTTCTGGGAAATGTCGGCCTCGATGTCGACGACCGTGCCGTCGAGCCCGAGGAGGGCGATCGCATGAGTGCGGGCGACGCGCATCAGAAGCCGCCCATCAGAAGATGCCCTCGAGGTGTTCGATGCTCGCCGGGGCGTCGGGCGGGGCGATCACCCCGATCGCATCGATACGGAGCCGGGTCGCGGCCCGCACCGGCCCGTGCGCGGCGATCCAGGCGGCAGCGAGGCGCCGCAGCCGGGACAGCTTCCCCGGCGTGATCGCCTCGAACGGGTGACCGAACGCCGTCGAGGTGCGGGTCTTCACCTCGATGAAGACGAGCGCATCACCGTCGAGCGCGACGAGGTCGATCTCGCCCTCCGGGCACCGCCAGTTGCGATCGAGGATCGCATAGCCCCGGCTCGTGAGCGCCCGCTCTGCAATGCGCTCCCCACGTTTGCCGAGATCGTCTTTCGCCGCCATGCGTCGAGATTGGCGGGGTCAGGAGCCCGGCGGCCGAGCAAATTCGGATTCCGTGCGGAACTCTTGACTCCACGACCCTGTGAAGGGGTGGACGGCGAGCGACCTACTCGTCGAGCGCGAGTTCCTTCGGCAGCTCGAGATCCTTATCGGCGCGCTCCTCGACGTTGACGTCCTTGAAGGTAAGCACCCGCACGCTCTTCACGAACCGGTCGGAGCGGTAGACATCCCACACCCACACGTCGTTCATCGTGAGCTCGAAGTAGAAGTCGTGCTCGGTGTCCTTGCGCTCGAGCGTGACCTCGTTGGCGAGATAGAACCGCCGCTCCGTCTCCACGACGAAACGGAACTGGCCGACGATGTCGCGGTACTCCTTGTAGAGCGCCAGCTCGACCTCGCGGTCGTAGTCTTCGAACTCGTCCTCATCCATTCCGACGAGTCTAGCTTCGTGCGCTACGCGCCGAGGGCGTCGACCTCGAAGAGCCCCGGCTGCTTGAGCCAGCTCCAGCGGTGGAGAGGACTCGCCCCGACCCGCTCGATGCCCGCGTAGTGCTCGGCGCTCGCGTAACCCTTGTTCGAGGTCCACGCGTAGCCCGGGTGAACGGCATCGCTGACGATCATCAGCCGGTCGCGGTGCACCTTCGCGAGAACGGATGCCGCGGCGACAGCGGCGCACGTGCGGTCGGCCTTCACCTTCATCGTCACCGGGAGCGCGCCGTCGATCGCCGGCGTGAGCCAGTCGTGCGAGCCATCGAGCAGAACGACGGCCCCGGTCAGGTCGACACCCTCATTCCGGATCGCGTCGATCGCCCGCCGAGCGGCGAGACCGAGCGCAGCGATGATGCCGATCTGCTCGATGCGCTCGTTCGACGCCATACCGACGGCGGCGTGCCGAGCCCACCGGGCGACCTTCGGCTGCAACTCCTCGCGTCTCGGCTCCGCGAGCAGTTTCGAATCCTTGAGCCCCTCGGGAGCGGTGCGGGTGTCGACATCCACGATGCTCAGTCCCACCGCGACCGGGCCGGCAATCGCACCGCGACCCACCTCATCCATACCGATCACGAGCCGCGCACCGTCGCGCAGCAGAACGCGCTCGTGCCGGAGCGTGGGAACGGTCGAGGTCATCCGCTCGGGCTGGGCGTCGACTCGGGGGTGGGCTGATCCTGCGGCGTGCCAGCACCCTCGTCAACCCCGGAGAACACGATCGGATAGTTGTCGAGCCACGTCCAGCGGTCGATCGGCCAAGAGATGAGGATGGCGCGGCCGACGACGTGATCGAACGGCACGAAGCCCTTCGTCGGGCCGTCCTGGTTGTAGCGCGAGTCGGCCGAGTTGTAGCGGTTGTCACCCATGACCCACAGCGAATCCTCGGGCACGGTGACCTCGAAGTCGTCGCGCGAGACCTTCGTCACCCCGTCGGGCAGGGTCACATACTGATCGATCTCGTCGAGCGGCACGCCATTCACCGACATCTGGCCGAACTCGTTGCAACACACGACGACGTCGCCAGGAAGCCCGATGACCCGCTTGATGAGGTGATCGTTCGAGTCGGGTGCCGTGAGCCCGATGATCGACAGCAGCCAGTCGAAGAACGCGACGACGGGGTTCTGCTCCACCTCGGGAACCGGATCGAGCCAGCCACCCGGGTCACGGAACACGACGATGTCGCCGCGCTCGATCGGCATCACATTGGGGGCGAGCTCGTTGACGATGATGCGGTCGTTGATCTGAAGGGTCTCCTCCATCGACTGCGACGGGATGTAGAACGAGCGGATCAGGAACGTCTTGATGAGAAACGAGATGACGATCGCGGCGACGAGGATGAGGGCGACGTCGCGCAGGAACGCCCGCCAGCCCGTGAGCTTCCGGCGTTGCGGCCGCGCGGGCGTGACGTCGGTCAGGCGGGTACCGCCGTCGGAAACTGATGCCGAGTCGGGCTCGGCGGGCGCGGTGCCCGTGTGCGCCAGCGGCGCATCCTGCTCTGTCATGTCACCCCTGGGTTCCGTGACAGCATATGACGCTCAGACGTCGCCGCTGCGCGACGCGCGAGAGTTACGCGTCGCGCTTTTCCTTGATCTTCGCCTTCTTGCCGCGAAGGTTGCGCAGGTAGTAGAGCTTCGCGCGGCGAACGTCACCGCGGGTGACGATCTCGATGTGATCGATGACCGGCGAGTGCACGGGGAAGGTGCGCTCCACGCCGACCTGGAACGAGACTTTGCGCACCGTGAACGACTCGCGGATGCCTTCATTCTTGCGGGCGATCACGACGCCCTGGAACACCTGAATACGCGAGCGCGTGCCTTCGACGATGTTCACGTGCACCTTGACGGTGTCACCGGGGCGGAAGTCGGGGATGTCCGACCGAAGAGAAGCGGCGTCGACGTCGTCGAGGATGTGCATGGGATATCGCTCTCTGCGACCGCCTCAGATCGGGCGCGGTTCTGTGGGGTGAAATTCGGAGTCGTGCCCCGGCTACGCGCGGGAACCCGCGGCAGCTGGCACCAGTCGGTTCCTCTGAGGCAGAACCGTGCCGGGCACAATCGACCATCTTGCCACACGCCAGCCGGGCGCGCGAAATGCCCCTCCTTGCCGCACGCGGCGCGCGAGGAGTCCGGATGTGAGCATTTCGCGCGCCGGAACTAGGCTTCTGCGGTGATCGAACTGCGCACCCCGGCCGAAATCGAGCAGATGAAGGCCGCCGGCTCGTTCGTCGCGAGCGTTCTCGAAGCGACTCGTGACGCCGCGGACGTCGGCGTCAACCTGCTCGAGCTCGACGCACTCGCGCACGACATGATCCGCGAGCGAGGCGCCGAGAGCTGCTACATCGACTACCACCCGTCGTTCGGCGGTTCCCCGTTCGGCAAGGTCATCTGCACGTCGGTCAACGACGGGGTGCTGCACGGCCTCCCCCATGACTACGTGCTGCGAGATGGCGACCTTCTGTCGCTCGACTTCGCGGTCAGCGTCGACGGATGGGTGGCCGACTCGGCGCTATCGATCGTCGTCGGCACACCCCGCGACGCCGACCTCGCGCTCATCGCCACCACCGAGAAGGCGCTCGCCGCCGGGATCGCCGCTGCCGTCGTCGGGAACAAGATCGGCGACATCTCCGCCGCGATCGGCGACGTCGCCCACGCCGCCCGGCTCAAGGTCAACCTCGACTTCGGCGGCCACGGCGTCGGACGCATCATGCACGGCGACCCGCACATCCCCAACGACGGGCGCGCCGGGCGCGGCCTCGCACTGCGGCCGGGACTCGTGTTCGCGATCGAGCCGTGGTTCATGCTCGGCACCGACAAGATCTACACCGACGCCGACGGCTGGACCCTGCGCAGCAAAGACGGCTCCCGCGGCGCACACGCCGAGCACACCGTCGCGATCACCGAGGCGGGTCCGCTGGTGCTGACCGCCCGCGGCTCCTAGCCGCTCGGACGCGCCGACGCGGTAGCCGCTTCGCCGCGCAGCGTCGTCGCCCGCACCAGCGCGACAACGAAGACGATGATCGCGAGCGCGATGTGGGCCGGCCACGCGATGATCAGCGCCCCGAGGGCATCGTTCACGAAGTGCATCACCACGAGCCCGAAGATGACGCAGAACTGGATCCCGAGCAAGACCTTCTCGGTGTCGCTGAGGCCGGCATCCCGATGGCTGCGCATGATCAGCGCGTTCACGACGAGGGAGATCACAGTTCCCGGGAACACCGCGAAAGCTTGAATCGCGCCTCCGAAGCTGAAAGTGAGTTCGACGGCGCCGAAGACGAGACTGGCCACCACGCCCAAGAGGCTCAGGGAGAGGAGAGCCCCCGCGACGGCGAACTGCGCCCGCACCCATCCACGGTCACGCATGGTCGGCATTCTCTCCCGGGAGCAGGTCAGGTCGGGTGCGACGGGTGCGCTCGAGTTGCTGCTCGCGGCGCCAGGCGGCGATGGCGGCGTGGTTGCCGCTGAGCAGCACCGGTGGCGTTTCGAGTCCGCGCCAGACGGCGGGCTTGGTGTAACTGGGGTATTCCAGCAACCCGTCTTCGTGGCTCTCCTCGACGAGACTCTCCGGGTTGCCGACAACCCCCGGCACGAGCCGACCGGCCGCCTCGATCATCGCCATCGCCGCGACCTCGCCGCCGTTCAGCACATAGTCGCCGAGGCTCAGTTCGAGCACGGCAGCCCGGGTCCGGGTGTGCTCGATGACGCGCTGGTCGATTCCCTCGTAGCGCCCGCAGCAGAAAACGAGATGCTCGCGAACGCTGAGATCGCGCGCCGCCGTCTGGGTGAAAAGCGCACCCGCGGGAGTCGGAAAGACGACCGTGCTCGCCGGAGTCAGCACGGCATCCAATGCTTCGCCCCACGGTTCGGGTTTCATCACCATGCCGGCTCCGCCGCCGGCGGGGGTGTCGTCGACGGTGCGATGCCGGTCGTGCGTGAAGTCACGCAGGTCGTGAACCCGGAAGTCGAGCACGCCCCCGCTGCGCGCGCGACCGAGAAGTGAGACGTCGAGCACCGAGAAGAACTCGGGGAAGATCGTCACCACATCGATGCGCACCGCTTCAGGGTATCCGGGACGGTGCGTCGCTAACTCTCACCGAGACGGCCGGTCGATGCGAGCAGAGCCTCACGTGTCCTCCCCAGTAAGAGTTCGCGCCCGGCCTCCCCAGAAGTCGATCTCGCAGCGCCGGGACAAGTTCGAATTCTGCACCATCTCGGCATGGCTCCGATCTACTCGACGTCTCGATTGCGTGCACGCGGACTCAACAGCAAGGCCATTCACCGGCTGGTTCGCGACGAACTGCTGGTACGACTTCGGCGCGGTTGGTACGCCACATCGGAGGTAGACGCCGACACCCGGCTGGCCATCTCAACCGGAGGCAGGGTGACGTGCGTCTCTGCCCTGAAGCAACTCGGTGTGTGGACGATGCCTCACACCGAACTCCACGTTCGGGTCGCGAGAGGCACGGCCGCACAGGCGAACGGGAGAACCCGAGTGCACTGGACGCACGATCGCGTCGATCTCGAGCACCCTCTCGACGACCTCGAGTCAGCCTTGCTAATCGCCGTCGAGTGCCTCGACCTCAGGGCCGCCGTCGTGGTCGTCGACTCCGTGCTCAACCGCGGGCTGGTGTCACTCTCGGGACTCGAGTTGCTCCTTGCCAGCTCGTCGCGGGGACGCCGCGTGCTCTCCCTCTGCGACGGACGCGCCGAGTCCGGCATCGAAACTCTGGCACGTCTCGCGCTACGCCGTCTTCGGGTGCGGGTTCGCAGTCAGGTCACCATCCCGGGAGTTGGCCGAGTGGATCTGCTGATCGGCGATCGACTGATCCTCGAACTCGACGGTCGGCAGTGGCATTCCGACTTCGAGGCCGACCGCGCGCGGGATCGTCAGCTGATGACCCTCGGTTATCTCGTGGTGCGAGCGTCGTACCGCCAGGTCATGGAGGAGTGGGCGGCGGTCGAAACGCAGCTGCTCGTTCTCATCCGCCGCAAGGAGCATCGGTGGCGCACAACTCTCCCCCAGGGCGCTCGTCGAGACCCTGCTCGGGCCGAACACGCGACTGGGTGAGAGTTAGGAACCCGGGTCGGCGGCGGGATCCGGCGTCACCACGTCGTCGTCGGGGAGCTCTTCGAAGAGGCCCGGCGGCGGAGTGAGGGTCACGGTGCCCGCGGTGACGTCGACGGTCGGAACGATCGCCGACACGAACGGCACGAGCACTTCGCCGGAACCCGTGTCGATCACGAGCAGGTCTTGCGCCGGAAAGTGCTCCACGCGGGCGACCCGGCCGACCTCGACGCCGTCGCGCATCGCGCGCAGTCCGACGAGCTGGTGGTCGTACCAGGCGTCGGACTCCGCGGGCAGCTCCGTGACGTCGTGGTCGACCCAGAGGATGGCACGCACGAGCGACTCGGCGGCTTCACGGTCGTCGATGCCCGCGAAGAACCCCACCGCGTGACTGTTGTACCAGCGCAGCTCGGTCAGCTCGATCGTCTTGCCGTGCCACGGGGATGACGTGGGCACCTGCAGCGTGAACGTCGCGCCCGGTACGAACCGGCGTTCGGGCTCGTCGGTGAAGAGTTCGAGCTTGAGGGCGCCCTTGAGCCCGTGCGCCTTCGTCAGGCGCCCGACACGCAGCTGCGTCGTCCCCGGCAGCGGAGCCTTTGCGGTGCTCACGCCTCGTCGGTGTCGACGACGTCGACCCGAATGCGCTGCCCGTCGGCGAGTGCCGTCACGAGCGTGCGAAGCGCCTTGGCCGTGCGCCCCGACCGGCCGATCACGCGGCCCAGGTCGTCGGGGTGCACCCGCACCTCGAGCAACTCGCCGCGCGAGGATGTCGACGACTCGACCCGGACGTCATCCGGGTTGTCGACGATCCCCTTGACGAGATGCTCGAGGGCGGAAGCCAGCATGATTACTTGTCGTCGCCTTCGGTCGCGGCCTCGGCGGGAGCCTCTTCGGCGGCAGCCTCGACGGGAGCCTCCTCCGCGGCGGGAGCCTCCTCGACCGGAGCCTCAGCAGCGGGCGCCTCTTCGACGACCTCGGCGGCCGGAGCCTCGGCGGGGGCCTCCTCAACCGGAGCCTCCGCCTTCGGGGCGGGCTTCTCGGCCTTCGGCTTCAGCACGGGCTTCTTCTTGTCATCGATCGAGAAGACCGGCTTCGGCTCGGCGACGCGGATGGTGCTCTTGGCACCCTTCTCGCCCTTGAAGGTGCCCCAGTCGCCCGAGAGCTTCAGCAGCGCGGTGACCTGCTCGGTCGGCTGCGCGCCGACGCCGAGCCAGTACTGTGCGCGCTCGGAGTTGATCTCGATGAACGAGGGCTCCTCGGTGGGGTGGTACTTGCCGATCTCTTCGATGACGCGACCGTCGCGCTTGGTGCGCGAGTCGGCGACGACGATGCGGTAGTACGGGGCGCGGATCTTGCCGAGCCGCTTGAGGCGGATCTTGACAGCCAAGAGTTCTCCAGAGTGTGTGCGTGACGGACGAACTGCTCCCGTGCGCGTGGGGCACACTCGGCAGGAAAGTTCTCGATGGAGGTCATCGGCATCGGATAGAGGGTCGGATGCCGGGACCCAAACGACCATTCTGGCAGATTCTCGCCGCCCCGGCGACCACGTGACTCGGGTCACCGCTGAGTGAGGGCCGCGACGGTCACCCCGTGACGGAATCCCGCCAGTCGAGCAGAGCGCGCACGCGAGCCAGATCACTTCCCGCGTCGATCGCCGTCTCAAAGAGAGTGACTCCGAGGGCGTGGTACTTCTCGAGCGACGGCTGGTCGAGCTGCCCCATCCCGCGCACCGTCGTTCCGGTCGAGAGTTCGATGTCGGACACGTCGCGGCCGACGTCGTCGCACCAGTGTCGCAACACGTCGAGCTTCCGCACCAGGGTGTCGGGATCGGCGAAGGAGTGCCAGATGTCGGCGTGTTCGGCGACGATCTTCAGTGTCTTCTGCTCGCCCCCGCCGCCGATGAGGATCGGGATGTCGCGCGTCGGTGCGGGGTTCAGTTTCGCCCAGCGTTCACGGATGCGGGGGAGGTCGACGGCGAGCGCGTCGAGTCGCGAGCCCGCGGTGCCGAACGGATACCCGTACTCGGTGAAGTCGCGCTCGAACCAGCCCGAGCCGGTGCCGAAGATGAACCGGCCGCCGCTGATGTGGTCGAGGGTGCGGGCCATGTCGGCCTGCAGGTCGGGGTTGCGGTAAGCGTTGCAGCTGACGAGAGGGCCGAACTCGACGCGGGATGTCTGCTCGGCGATCGCGCCGAGCATCGTCCAGGATTCGAAGTGCGAGCCGTCGCGATCACCGGTCAACGGAAAGAAGTGATCCCAGTTGAAGATGATGTCGACGCCGAGGTCTTCGAGCTGCCGGACGGTGTCTCTGATGAGCGCGTACGGGGCGTGCTGGTTGGAGACCTGCACGCCCACCCTGACGGGGTGGCGCATCCCTGGTGCGGTCATCCCGTCAGCCTAGGGGCGTCGACGGACCTTTCTGTCACGCCTGGGTCACAGCCGTCTGCTATCAGCGACCGAGCATCTTCTGCAGAGCCGCGAGCTCTTCGGCCGTCGGCGGCGCTTTCGCTCCGTTCCCGCCTCCGAGGCCGAACCCGGTGCCGCCCGCCGCGGGTTTGGCGCCGTGCGCGCGGGCGGCATCCTCGGCGGCGCGTTTCGCCGGGTTGCCGCTGCGGGAGCCCTTCTTCTGCTGCTTCTTGCCCGGACGACCGCCGCCGAAGGTGCCGCCCGGAATGGGCCCCATGCCCGGCACTTGGGGCACGCCGCCTTTCGCGACGGTCTTCATCATCTTCGCCGCCTGCTCGAAGCGCAGCACCAACTGGTTGACGTCGGTCACCGTCGAACCGGAGCCCTTCGCGATCCGCAGCCGCCGCGAGCCGTTGAGCAGCTTCGGGGTGACCCGCTCCGCCTTCGTCATCGACTGGATGATCGCCTCGGTGCGCACGAGGTCGCGCTCGTCGAAGTTGTCGAGGGCTTCGCGCATTCCCCGAGCACCCGGCAGCATCCCGAGCATGTTCTTGAGCGAGCCCATGTTGCGCAGTTGCTGCATCTGCCCGAGGAAGTCGTCGAGCGTGAAGGTGTCGGTCGCGAACTTCTCGGCGACCTTCTTCGCCTCCTCCTCGTCGAACGCGCTCTGCGCCTGCTCGATGAGGGTGAGGATGTCGCCGAGGTCGAGGATGCGGCTCGCCATGCGGTCGGGGTGGAAGGGTTCGAAATCATCCAGCCCCTCCCCCGTGGACGCGAACATGATGGGGCGGCCGGTGATCGACGCGACCGAGAGCGCTGCGCCACCGCGAGCGTCGCCGTCGAGCTTGGTGAGCACGACGCCGGTGAAGTCGACGCCGTCCTGGAATGCCTTCGCGGTCGTCACGGCGTCTTGACCGATCATCGCGTCGATGACGAACAGCACCTCGTCGGGGTCGACGGCCTTGCGGATGTCGGAGGCCTGCTTCATCAGTTCGGCGTCGATGCCCAGGCGGCCGGCGGTGTCGACGATGACCGTGTCGTACTGCTTGCGCTCGGCTTCCTTGACGCCGTCTTTGGCGACCTTGACGGGGTTGCCGACGCCGTTGCCCGGCTCGGGCGCGAACACCGGCACGCCGGCCTGCTCGCCGACGACCTGCAGCTGAGTGACGGCGTTCGGACGCTGGAGATCGCTCGCGACGAGGAGCGGCGTGTGGCCCTCCTTCTTGAGCCACTTCGCGAGCTTCCCGGCGAGCGTCGTCTTACCGGCACCCTGCAGGCCGGCGAGCATGATGACCGTCGGCGGCTTCTTGGCGAACTCGAGCCGCCGCTGCTGACCGCCGAGGATGCCGACGAGCTCTTCGTTGACGATCTGCACGACCTGCTGTGCGGGATTGAGTGCCTTGTTCACCTCATCGGAGAGGGCACGCTCGCGCACCGTGCCGGTGAACTCCTTGACGACGTCGAGCGCGACATCCGCGTCGAGCAGCGCCCGGCGGATCTCGCGCACCGTGCCATCGACATCCGCGGGCGTCAGCTTGCCCTTGGTGCGGAGGTTCTTGAACGTCGCGGTGAGGCGATCCGAAAGTGAGGAGAAGGTGGCCATGTCGCCAGACAGCTTAGGCGGGACGCGAGTGTGCCATTCCTAGGAATATTCGACGTGTATACGGGCCACGTGGGCCTCACCGACCCGAATCTTCCTAGGAATGGAACCAATACGCTGGACGGTATGCCCCTCATCATCCCGTTCGACGGACACGAACCCGAGATCGACGACAGTGCCTGGGTTGCGCCGAATGCCTCGGTGATCGGAAAGGTGCGCATCGCGGCCGACGCCAACGTGTGGTTCGGCGCCGTGTTGCGCGGTGACATCGACGAGATCGTGCTCGGCGAGCGCAGCAACCTGCAAGATAACGCCGTCATCCACACCGAGGCCGGCAACCCGACGATCGTCGGCGCCGACGTGAGCATCGGCCACGGGGCGATCGTGCACGGTTGCGTCGTCGAAGACGGCTGCCTCATCGGGATGAACGCGACGGTGCTCAACGGCGCCGTGATCGGAGCCAACTCGCTCGTCGCCGCGGGGGCGCTCGTGCTCGAGGGAACCGTCATCCCGCCGCGGTCGCTCGTCGCGGGCGTGCCGGCGAAGGTGCGCCGCGAACTCACCGACGAGGAGGTCGCCGGGCTGCTCGGCAACTCGGCGCGATACGTTCCGCGGTCGAAGCTCTACGCGGCGGGCATCGCCTAAGCGGTCGCCGCGACGCGGAGGATGATCACCGCGACGATCGGCGCAAGCGACACCAGCAGAGCGAGTGCTGCGACTCCTCGGGCGAGACCTCGCGCGAGGCAGACGATGCTGATGACGAGCGCCGCAAGCACGAGGACAGCGGCGATGAGGAACACGACGATGTACGGGGTCGCCCCCGAACCGCTCGCGTCGAGCGCCGCGGCGATTCCGTTGACGAAACTCCACACCATGACGCCCGCGCCGACCACGGCGAGTACCAGGGCGATCGTCGCGGGAACACGGCTCGGGCTCACGTAGACGTCGCTGTCGCTCATGGCGTCACTTTAGGGCTTCCAGGTGCTCGCGCGGGAGTGCCTGCTGGCAAGGAGCCGGTGCCGGCCTGTCGCCGAGTGCCGGTCGCCGACGACTAGGGAATGGGGGATGTCGTGGGCTCGGGGTCGGTCGGCGGCTCGACGGGAGGCGACGGGTCGACGGGCGGCGGGTCGACGGGCGACGGGTCGGTCGGCGGCGGGTCGGCGGGAGGAGGGGTCGGCCCGGTCGGCGGCGCGCAGTGCACGACGCCGATCTGAGCGCTCCTGTTCGGGTACACCCGACCGTCGCCGAGAATCAACTCGTCGACGACGACGGTCGCGCTGACGGCCCAACCCGCGGCCGGCCGGAAACCGACGGCCTCGGGCGAGCGTCGGATGAGTCGCTGACCGAGGGTTTCGGTGGTCGGCTCAGTCGCGGAGACTGCGGTGCCGAAGGCGGCTACTGAACACGACCAGCCTCCCAACGACTCCATGGGAAGGAAGGCCGGCAGCCCGCGTGCGGCGCGGTAGGCCGCGACGGCCGCCACGACTTCCGAACGAGAGCCGGGGGGCCCGATCCAGAACTTACCGCCGCCGAACTCGACCCAGCCCGAGGTGCCATCGAAGTCGCTACCTCCGACACCCTTGCTCCCGGACGGCCCGGTGTTCGAACCGGCGACGTCCTCGGGGTGGACTTGGGGAGTTTCGCTGTCGTCGCCGGTCTCGCCTGAATCCGACTCGTCGACATCGGGGTCGAGCCATGAGTCGGCAGAAGAACCAGGTGGATCGGAGACCTCCTCGCCGGACGCGTGAGTGAGGCTCCAGGCCGGCACCGACGCAACGAGGCGATGGCCGCAACCGAGGCGAGAGCTCGCGGCAGAGTGCGGCGGAGCGTCATGATCGATCTCCCTGAAGATCGGTACCCCGGCTTCGGGTGCGCCGGCTTGGCTGGACTGTAGCAGTTCGCCGGTTCAGCCGACCAGTTGCTGGGCGAAGACGTGCGGGGTGAAACCGGTGAGGTCGCCGATCGCCTCGCCCTGGCCGACGAGTTTGATCGGGATCCCGGTCTTCTCCTGCACGGCGAGCACGAACCCGCCCTTCGCCGAGCCGTCGAGTTTGGTGAGCACGAGACCGGTGACGCCCGCGTGCTCGATGAACGCCTCCGCTTGCGCGAGCCCGTTCTGACCGGTCGTCGCGTCGAGCACGAGCAGCACTTCGGCGATGGGTTCCAGTTTCTCGACGACGCGACGCACCTTCGAGAGCTCATCCATCAGGCCGCTCTTGGTCTGCAACCGGCCCGCGGTGTCGATGAGCACGATCTCGATGCCCTCGGCGCGCGCCTTCTCGACGGTCTGGAAGGCCACGGATGCCGGGTCCTGCCCGGGTTGCTGCGGCCGCACGATCGAGGCGCCTCCGCGCTCCGCCCAGGTCGCGAGTTGCTCGACCGCGGCGGCGCGGAAGGTGTCGGCGGCTCCGACGACGACGCTGCGACCATAGTTGGTGAGGAACTTCGCGAACTTGCCGATCGTCGTCGTCTTGCCGACTCCGTTCACCCCGACGACGAGCACGACGGCCGGACGGTTCGAGAGGGTGAGCGTCGAGTCAAGGCGGGAGAGCCGTTCCTCGATCGTCTCGCGCAGCATCCGCTGCAGGTCGGCGGGGTCGGTCGTGCGGTACTTCGCGACCTTGCCGCGCAACTCCTCGACGATCGCATCGGTCAGGTCGGGTCCGAAGTCCGCCGAGATGAGGGCGTCTTCGAGGGCATCCCAGGTGTCGTCGTCGATCGTCGCGCGCGAGAACATCCCCCGCAGAGCCGAGCCGAGGGACCACGTCGCCGCCATGCCACCATGGTCGCATGATCGTCGCATTCATCCGGCACGGCCAGACCGACTGGAATCGCGACGGGCTCCTGCAGGGGTCGAGCGACATTCCGCTCAACGACTCCGGGCGCGAACAGGCGCGTGACGCGTTCATGACCCTGCGCTCGAGGCCGTGGGATGCCGTGATCAGTTCGCCGATGGGGCGCGCCCGTGAGACGGCGCGCATCATCGGCGAGGGGCTCGAGATCCCGCTCGGGCCGACCTACCCCGGCCTCGTCGAACGCGTCTACGGGCCGCTGGAAGGCACATCGGTCGCGGCGGCGATCGAACAGTGGCCCGACCGCAACTACCCCGGCGCGGAGTCGCTCGACGCGGTCGCCTCCCGTGGTGAGGCTTCGCTCGCGGCGATCGTCGCCGACTTCCCCTTGGGCGCGGTGCTCGTCGTCTGCCACGGCACGATCATTCGCTTCACCCTCGCGCGACTTGCCGGCCGCCCGGTGCCGGGGATCGACAACGGCTCGATCTCGATGCTTCGCCTCGCAAGCGGCGCGTGGCACGTTGAGACGGTCAACGGCATCCCGCTCGACGATATCCCGGTCGAACACGCCGCACGCCAACCCTCACGCGAAGGCGAGGATGCCGCGACAGCGCGTTAGGCGCGATGGATCGGGATGGCAAGGCCCTGTCGCGGCGCGCCTGCCTGCCGAATCGTTGAGAAGGTGACCCTCCTCGGCTACCACTGCTCGCACGAGAACGTTCCTCCCGACGAACTGCTCACGGCCGCCCAGGCAGCCGAGCACGTTGGATTCGACGCCGCGATGTGCTCCGACCACTTCGCGCCGTGGGGTGAGCGGCAGGGCGAGTCGGGCTTCGCCTGGAGCTGGCTCGGCGCGGCGCTCGCGACCACCCGATTCACCTTCGGCGTCGTGACGGCGCCCGGTCAGCGCTACCACCCGGCGATCGTCGCTCAGGCGATCGCGACGCTCGGGCTCATGTTCCCCGGCCGGTTCTGGGCCGCGCTCGGCAGCGGCGAGGCGATCAACGAGCACATCACCCGCGACCCGTGGCCACCCAAGGAGGTGCGCGAGGAGCGCCTGCTCGAGAGCGTCGAGATCATCCGCGATCTGCTCGACGGGGAAGAGGTCAGCCGGGACGGGTTGGTTCCCACTCATCGTGCGCGCGTGTGGAGCCGGCCCGAGGTGCCGCCGCGCCTCGTCGGGGCCGCCGTGACTCCCGAGACCGCCGCGGCGGCCGCCGGATGGGCCGACGGGCTCATCACCGTCGTCGGGGCACCCGAGCAGATGCGGCACGTCCTCGGCGCCTACCAGGATGCCGGCGGGCAGGGGCCGTGCGTCGTGCAGGTACACCTCTCCTGGGCCCCGACCGACGACGAAGCCGTCGCGATCGCGCTCGAGCAGTGGCGCCACGGGCCCGCCGTGCAGCCGCCCGAGACCTGGGACATCGCCGACCCCCAAGAGTTCGACCGCCGCTCCGCCGACGTCGACGAGGCGTCGATCCGGGGGGCCTTGCTCGTCGAACACGAGCCGGCGCGACTCGCCGAACGGATCGCCGAGATCGTCGGCGCCGGCTTCGACGGCGCCTACCTGCACCACGTCGGACGGGAACAGGCGCCGTTCCTGACGATGGCCGGAACCGACCTGCTGCCCGCATTACGAGAACTCCTGCCGGAGGTGGAGTCATGAGGATCACCGACACGAGCGACCTGTGGTGGAAGTCCGCCGTCATCTACTGCCTCGACGTGGAGACCTATCTCGACGACGACGGCGACGGGGTCGGCGACTTCGCGGGCCTGGCCCGGCGCATCGACTATCTCGCCGACCTCGGTGTCACCTGCCTCTGGCTGATGCCGTTCTTCCCGTCCCCCGACCGCGACGACGGATACGACATCACCGACTTCTACGGCGTCGACCCGCGCTTGGGCACTCACGGCGACTTCGTCGAAGTCGTGCGCACCGCACGCGACCGCGGCATCCGCGTCATCATCGACCTCGTCGTCAACCACACCTCCGACCGCCACCCCTGGTTCCGCGAGGCGCGCAAGAGCGTCGACAACCCGTATCGCGACTACTACGTGTGGTCGAAGACGAAGCCGAAAGAGAACGGCGCGACCGTGTTCCCCGGCGAGGAGTCGAGCATGTGGGAACGCGATGAGAAGACCGGCGAGTACTTTCTGCACTCGTTCTACCGGCACCAGCCCGACCTCAACATCGCGAACCCGAAGGTGCGCGACGAGATCGCCAAGACGATCGGTTTCTGGCTCCAGCTCGGCGTCTCGGGCTTCCGCGTGGATGCCGTGCCCTTCCTCATCGAGCCGCCCGAAGGCGTCGACCTCGGCGACCCGCACGAGTTCCTGCGCGACCTCCGCCGGTTCCTGCAGCGGCGCTCGAGCGAAGCAATTCTGCTCGGCGAGGTGAACCTCCCCTTCCGTCAGCAACTCGACTACTTCGGAGGTGCGGACGGCTCGGAACTGACGATGCAGTTCGACTTCCTCGGAATGCAGGCGCTGTATCTGTCCCTCGCCCGCCGCGACCCGGCCCCGCTCATCCGCTCGCTGACCCGCCGGCCGGTGATCGCCCCCGAATCGCAGTGGGCCAACTTCGTGCGCAACCACGACGAGCTCACCCTCGACAAGCTCACCGAGAAGCAGCGCGAGGAGGTGTTCGACGCCTTCGCACCCGACGAGCGTCAGCGCATCTACGGGCGCGGCATCACCCGGCGCATCCCGACGATGCTCGACGGCGACCCGCGCCGCATCCGCATGGTCTACAGCCTGTTGTTCTCGCTGCCCGGAACCCCCGTGCTGTTCTACGGCGAAGAGATCGGGATGGGCGAGAACCCCGAGATCCCGGGGCGCGGATCGGTGCGCACCCCGATGCAGTGGGATGGATCGCCGACCGGTGGCTTCTCGTCGGCGCGACCCGCCCGCCTCGTCTCGCGGCCCCCGAGCGACGGCTACGCGCCCGAACACGTCAACGTGGTCGCCCAGCGCGACGACGAAGACTCCCTGCTGCAGCACGTGCGCCGGCTCACGGCGCGCTACCGAGCTTCCGCGGAACTCGGGTGGGGCGCGTTCGAAGTGCTCGAGCAGCCCGAGCGTGGGGTGCTCGCCCACTCGCTGCGCACCGACCTCGGCCGGTTCGTCGCGCTCCACAACTTCGCCGAAGGAGCGGTGACGGTCACCGTCGCCCTCGACGACGAGCCGGAGGGCACCACGCTCGTCGACCTCCTAGGTCCGGAGCGGATCGCCCTCGACGGCCGTGGGGTGGCGATCGAGCTCGGCGCTTACGACTACCGGTGGTTCCAGGTGAGCCGACCCACCGACGGACGCCTCGGCTGAAGCCTGGGTCAGTCGATCGTGATGGCGTCGGGCTGGTCGCCCTGCTCCCGCTCGGGCGGCAACGGCCGCTTCTTCAGCATCCGTGCGTTGACCGCCCAGACGACGATCGCGACGACCGCGTAGGCGCCGAAGATCCAGATCCAGCGCAGGAAGTCGGGAATCTCGCCCCACGCCTTCGGGATCGTCGCGAGCACGAGCATGAAAGCGGCGAGACCGACGACGTACGACGCACCCCACACCGCCTTCTTCCAGCCGAACAGTTTCGCGCCGTCGAGATTGCCGAGCGGCAGCAGCGACAGCGGCAGCGTCGACACGCCCTTCACGGTGACTCCGGCGAGGAACTCGACGAAGAAGACGTAGACGAAGTTGTCGACGTGAGCCGGCGCGAGCAGCGAGTACCCCACCCATGCGACGAGGGCGAGCGCGAGCCCGAACGCCGACCCGACGATCGTCACGATCGCACTCTTCGCGGCGTGGAGGGTCGTGGCGTAGGCGATGCCGGCGACAAGACCGAAGATCACGCCCGGGTCGAGGCCGAGGAGACGCGCGACGAGCACCGCGAGGATGACGAGCAGCAGCGACCCCCAGCGGAAGCGCAGATACGGGTCGGACTCGGGCTGCAGTCGCACCGCGACCCGGCGCACGATCATCCAGGCGGCGAGGTTGAACAGCAGGAACGAGAAGAACAGCGTCACCACGAGCCGCAGCGACATCGGGTTGATCCCGAAGTCGGGGTCGACGAACGCGCCGAGGATCGCGGCGAGCGCGAAACCGGGCCACATCAGCCAGCCTGGGAGTCCGGAACGCTTCACCGCGGGAGGATCGCTGGATGCCGGGGGCGGTGCCGCATCCGCCTGCTTCGGCCGGAAGCGCGACATCACCCGCCGCACCATCGACTGGTAACGCGACCCGACGACCGAGTTCAACAGTGTCGACGGCCAGCCGACGACGAGCATGATCATCAACGACCCGGTGCCGATCACCGCCCACTGCACGCCGGTCGGTGCGGCCTGCCCGATCGTGCGCAGGTCGCTCAACGTGCTCGGATCGTCGAGGCCGGTGCCGTCGAGGAACGGCTCGGTGAGCAGCACGCTCGCGAAGAGCTGCGGTCGACCCTCGATGCCGGACGAGCTCTGAAACTCGGCGCCGTCGGTCCAGGTGAACTCGTAGATGTTCGAACCGCGGGTCGACGGTTCGGGAACCTCGTCGCCGTTGCTGAACCGAGCGTGAACGTAGCCGGGTCGCGGATCGAGCGCGGCGACATCCTCGATGCCGTAGCTGCCGGGTTGGTTCTGCCCCGACTCGGTCGCGACGATCGTGATCTGGTTGCCGGTGGCGTACCCGCTGTCCTCCCAGGCGCGGTAGAAGTCGACCAGCTGCTCGAACGTCATGTCGACGTAGAGGAACGTGTACTGGATCGACTGCGCGTACCGGCCGCCGGGAAGCAGAGTCTCGGTGAAATCCCGGTCGGCGATCCGGAACGCGCAGTCCCACGCGGTACCTCGCATCGGCGGCGGCACGAAGCGACGGTCGACCTCGAAGAGCTCCCAGCCACCCGTGGCGTACGGGCTGTCTGCGCAATCGGCTTCGTCGGCGTGCGCGGCGACCGTCGGCATCCCGATCAGTGTCAGGGCCGCGAGCGCGACGGCGGCCACCCAGCGTTTCACAGCGCCAAGATACTGGTCTCGACACGCGTCTGCGACGCTACTCGACCACCGAGAAGTCAGCTCGCGCGATCCCCGACGCGTTGGCCGACGACGGCGCTCACCCCGTCCTGGCGCATCGAGACGCCGTAGAGGGCATCCGCGATCTCCATCGTGCGCTTTTGGTGGGTGACGACGATGAGTTGCGAGTGGGCCCGCAGGTCGTCCATCACGGTGAGCAGACGACCCAGGTTGGCGTCGTCGAGCGCCGCCTCCACCTCATCCATGATGTAGAACGGGCTCGGCCGGGCCTTGAAGATCGCGATGAGCAGCGCCACCGCCGCGAGCGACCGCTCCCCGCCGGAGAGCAGCGAGAGCCGCTCGATCTTCTTACCCGCTGGCTTGACCGTCACCTCGATTCCGGTGGTGAGCAGATCGTCGGGCGCGGTGAGATGGATGCTGCCGCTGCCACCCGGGAAGAGCACGGGGAAGACCTGGTTGAAGGCGGCCTTGGTGTCTTCGAAGGCGGCGGAGAAGATGTCCTGCATCTTCTCGTCGATCTCGTCGATGATCGTCAGCAGGTCTTTGCGGGTCGCCGTCAGGTCGGCGAGCTGCTCGGTGAGGAATCTGTGGCGCTGCTCGAGCGCCTCGAACTCCTCCAGCGCGAGCGGATTGACCCGCCCGAGTTGCCCGAGCTTCCGTTCCGCCTTCGCGAGGCGGGCTTCCTGCTCGGAGCGCACGAACGGCGTTCCGATTTCAGGAACTTCGGGGGCGGATGTCGCCTCCTGCGGATTCTGGGAACTCTCCAGCCCCTCTGTCCCCACAACCTCCTGAATGGGGAAAGGAATCGGCACGTCGGGGCCGTACTCGGCGACGAGCACGTCTTCGTCGAGGCCGAGATCTTCGGCGGCGCGTTCCAGCAGCGTCGAGAGGTGCAGTTTCTTCTCGTAGGCCTGCATCTCGAGGCCGTGCACGTTGTCGTTGAGGGCGGTGAGGCGTTCGCGCAGGGTGCTCTCGGTGCGGCGCAGCTCGGTGAGTTCCTCGTTCTGCTGGCTGCGCGCGGCCTCGGCGCCGGCGAGCGCGACCCGCGCCTGCGAGACGGAGCGGTCGGCGACATCCAAGGCGGCCGGCAGGGCGGCGAGCACCCGTTGCGCCGCCTCGACCTGGTGCTGGCGCTGCACGGCGATGCGGGCGGCCTCGTCGGCGGCGGCGCGCTCAGCCTCGAGTTGCGCCTGCAGCGAGTCGGCCTGCGCACCCTGAGCCCGAACCCGCTCGCGGGCGGTCTCGAGCTCGACCCGCGCCTGCACCTCGGCGGCCCGCGCGGTCTCCAGCTCGGCGAGCAAGCCGTCGCGGGCCGAGACGTCGAGCATCGGGCGCGGGTTGGCGGCGTGCGCGTCGCGCTCCGAGCGGGCGGTGTCGAGCGCTGCCTCGGCCTCCTCGACCGCTGAGCCGAGCGTGCGCAGCGACTCGGCGAGTCGCTCCCCCTCCGCCTGAGCCGCCTCGAGGGCGACGCGCGACCGGCCGAGGGCTTCGCTGCGTTCCGCGAGCCGGGTGTCGAAGTCCTTGAGAGCGGCGGATGCCTGGGCCGCGTCGATCTGCGCCAGATCGAGGGCCTCGCGCTTGCCGGTGAGCGCGAACCGCTGCCGCTCGATCGCTGTCGTGACCTCGGTCAGCCGGGTCTGCGCGACATCCCGTTCGGCCGCGAGTTCGATCGTCGAGCGTCCGCCCCCGGAACCGCCGCGCAGCACGTGCTCGGTCATCACGTCACCGTCGCGGGTGATCATCGTCAGCCCGCCGATCTTGGCCACCGCGGGCCACGTCGAGCGGGCGGCGGCGAGGTCGTCGACGACGACGACCGAGGCGAGCAGCCCGCGGATGCCGTCGGGCCCGGTGACGAGGGACGCGGCCGACTCGACCCCGGCGGGAAGCCCGGTCGGCACCGCCGTCGCCTCCGCGTCGGCGATCACGATCTCGACCCGTCCCGCTGCGGCCGACCTCACGTCGTCGAGGGCGGAGAGGGCGGCATCCCGGCTCTCGGCGAGCACAGCGTCGGAGAGCGACCCGAGTGCCGCGGCGATGGCCGCCTCGTAGCCGGCGCGCACCTGGATGTGCTCGGCGACGAGACCGCGGATGCCGCGGGCCCCGACGATCGCGCCGGATCCGTCCTTCTGGTCGAGCGCGAGCGACAGGGCGCCGGTGCGGGCCGCGAGCGCATCACGTTCGCGCTCCGAGGCGTGCAGCTCTTCGCGCAGGGTCTCCACCTCGGTGCGCAGCGTCTCGACTGACGTCTCCGCCGTCGTTACCGCCGCCGCGAGCGTGTCGTCTTCGCGCGCCGCTCCGTCGTCGCCTTCGAGCGCGAGCAGCTCGTCGCGCGCGGCGTCGCGGCGGGCTTCGGCCTGCGCGAGTGCCGCCTTCTGCCGGTCGAGTTCGGCCCGGGTCGCCGACAGTCGCGACTCGGCCGCGGCGACGACACCGGCCAGGCGCCCCTGCTCCAAGTCGTGCGCCGACACCAGGGCGCTCTGTGCGCTGATCTCCTCGTCGAGGGAGTCCAGCGACCCCCGTGCGGTCGCCGTGACGGCCGAAGCCCGGCCGAGCGCTTCCTCGGCCTCGGAGACGCTCGCGGCGAGGCGGGTGATCTCTTCCCGCGCGTCGTCGACCATCCGCTGGCTGATCGTCGACGACATGCCCGGCAGTTCCGCCTGCTGGCCCAGCAGCGACAGCCGCTGATTGGCGAGCGTGTAGAGCGACCGCATCCGGTCCTGCACCTGCTCGAGACCGAACGCGACTCGGCGAGCGCCGTCGACGGCATCCCCGACCATCGCCTGCTCGAGGCGCCCCTGCCGCAACTTCGCCTGGTCGACCTGCTCCTGTAGCACGAGCCGTTCGGTCTTGCGTTCCGACTCCCCGCGCGAGAGGTCGTCGACGGCGGCGCGCAGCGACACCACCTCGTCGGCGAGTAGACGGGCGCGGGCATCCCGCACGGTCGCCTGGATCTGGGCTGCCTCGCGCGCGATCTCGGCCTGGTGCCCGAGCGGCTTCAACTGCCGCCGGATCTCGCCCGCGAGGTCGGAGAGGCGGGTGAGGTTGGCCTGCATCGCCTCGAGCTTGCGCAGCGTCTTCTCTTTGCGGCGGCGGTGCTTGAGGATGCCGGCCGCCTCCTCGATGAAGCCGCGGCGGTCTTCCGGGGTGGCGTGCAGCACGGCGTCGAGCTGCCCCTGGCCGACGATGACATGCATCTCGCGGCCGAGGCCGGAGTCGCTCAGCAGCTCCTGCACGTCGAGCAAGCGGCACTGCTCGCCGTTGATCGCGTACTCGCTGCCGCCGTTGCGGAACAGCGTGCGCGAGATCGTCACCTCGGAGTACTCGATCGGCAGCGCACCATCCGCGTTGTCGATCGTGAGCTGCACCTCGGCGCGGCCCAGCGGCCCTCGCGTCGCGGTGCCGGCGAAGATGACGTCGTCCATCTTGCCGCCGCGGAGAGTCTTCGCCCCCTGCTCCCCCATGACCCAGGCGAGGGCGTCCACGACGTTCGATTTGCCCGAACCGTTGGGGCCGACAACGCACGTGACGCCGGGCTCGAACGCGAACGTCGTGGGAGTCGCGAAGGACTTGAACCCCTTGAGGGTCAGGCTCTTCAAATACAAGTGGACTCCCCGTCTCGACACCCGCCTCCGGCGCTGCTCGGCCCGAGCGACGGTGGACTGCCCCTACGGTACCGGTTCTGTTCAGGCGCGCCCACGCTGTGTATCCTGGTCGGCTGCCCACGGGGCGGCGTGAGGCAGGTTGCGTCATGAGTGGCTTCTCGATCGACGAGCTCCGCATCCCCGAGTCCGTCGACGCCCCCGGCTGGCCGGATTTCGTGCGCGCCGTCGAACTCTGCAACACGGTCGATGCGATCACCTACGGCACCCCCGACCTCGCCTACGAGCCAGAAGAGGAGCTACCGAGCCTGCACGACCCGCACCGCCCCGCGCACCTTCTCGTCGCGCGGGTCGACGGCGACATCGTGGGCCGGGCGCTCGTCGAGATGCAGATCGATGATCCCGACACCGCCTGGAGCGTCGTCCAGGTACTGCCGGCCTTCGAGGGCCGCGGGATCGGGGGCGCCCTCGCGGCCGGGGTCGAGGATGTCGTCCGCACGGCGGGGCGGCGCAAGATTCTCGCCTACGCGGCCGATCGTGAGCCGGGCGGCGACCGGCGCGTGCCTCCGACGGGTTTCGGCTCGGTGGCAGCGGACTCGAGCACGACCCGGTTTCTCGACGCCAACGGCTATCGGCTCGAACAGGTGAACCGGGTGAGCCGGATCGCCCTTCCCGTCGACGGCATCGTGGCATCACTCGACGCCGCTCGGGAACGCAGCGGCCCGGACTTCGTGGTCCATCAGTGGACCGACGGCACCCCCGGACGCTGGCTGGCCGACATCGCGACGCTCATCACCCGCATGAGCACCGACGCTCCCGACGCGGGGCTCGAGAGCCCGGAGGATGTCTGGACCGCCGACCGCGTCGCGAGCGAAGACGCGCGCCGCGCCGCCGAGAACCCGCGACGTCTCGTCACGACGGCGGTCGAGCATCACCCGACCGGTCGCCTCGTCGCGTTCACGGAGTTCTCGGTACCGCCCGAGGGTCACCGGGCGGCGGTCCAGTACGCCACCCTCGTGCTGCCCGAATACCGCGGCAACGGACTGGGCAAGCTCGCCAAGCTCGCGAACCTCGCCTACCTGCCCGAGGCATCCCCCGGCCACCCGAGCGCCGTGACCTTCAACGCCGAGGAGAACCGGCCCATGCTCGACGTCAACGAGGCGCTCGGCTTCGTCCCGATCGCCTACGAGGGAGCGTGGCGGAAGGACCTGGCGTAACGTCGACGATCGACGGGGCGAGCAGCGCCCGGCCCGAGGCACCGACGACACGCTCGGCGGGACTCATCGCGGCGCTCGTTGGCAGAACGGGCAGAGGTGCGAACCGCGGTTCATGAACGTCTCGCGCACGATCAGCCGGCCGCACCGCGAGCACGGCTTGCCGTGCCGACCGTACGCGTTGAGCGAGTGCGAGAAGTAGCCCGAGGCACCGTTGACGTTTACGTAGGTGCTGTCGAACGACGTGCCGCCCTCGGCGAGCGCGCGACCGAGCACATGGCGCACCTCGGCGAGCAGCCGCGTCGCTCGCGGACGGCTGAGGGTGCGCGTCGGCTGCGCGTAGTGGATGCGCGCCGCCCAGAGCGCCTCGTCGGCGTAGATGTTGCCGATGCCGCTCACGAGCGTCTGATCGAGCAACGCCCGCTTGATGCCCGTGTCTTTCGCCGCGAGCCGACGCAGAAACCGACCGTCGTCGAAGAGCGGGTCCACAGGATCACGGGCGATGTGCGCGACCTGGCTGGGGATGCGCTGACGCGGGTGGTCGTCGGCCTCGACGAGAACGTCGAGGGCCATCGATCCGAAGATGCGCTGATCGACGAAGTCGACCCGCAACGCTCCGTGCGCCGGCTGGTCGACATCCAGCACGATGCGGGTCAGCCGACCGCGCTCCGCCGACGGATCACGCAGCAGCACCTGCCCCGACATCCCGAGGTGGATCACGAGCGCCGACGTGCTTTTCTCCGCAGAATCGAACGGCACCCAGAGAAACTTGCCGCGACGCTCGGGCGCCAGGAGCCGGGCGCCGGTGAGCCTCTCGATGAAGTCCTCATCGGGTCCCTCGTGGCGGCGCAGCGACCGCGGATCGAGCACCTCCACTCGGCGTACCGTCGCACCCGTGACAGCGGGTTCGAGGCCCGCCCGCACCACTTCGACCTCGGGGAGTTCCGGCATCCCTAGCTCGCGGGACTGCCGCTCGAGGAGCCGCCGCGCGTGCCGGCGTCACCCGCGGGTTCGTGCGTACGGTGTAATACAGCCCACGCGGCGAGGGCCGCCGCCATCTCGGCTTGCTTCTTGCTCGTGCCGTCCCCCGCGGCGATCTGCTCACCGGCGAGCGCGACGACGGCGTGGAATCGCTTCGAATGGTCGGGACCGCTGTCGGCGACGACATACTGCGGAAGACCCTTGCCGAGTCGCGCCGAAAGCTCCTGCAGGCTCGTCTTCGGATCCATCGCGGCGCCGAAGCGGCCAGGGTCGGCGAGCAGCGGGTCGATGAGCCGCAGCACGAAAGCGGTTGCGGCATCCGGCCCGTCGGCGAGGTAGACCGCCCCGATGACGGCCTCGAGAGCGTCGGCGAGGATCGACGACTTCTCGCGCCCGCCCGTCATCTCCTCGCCGCGGCCAAGACGCAAGTGCGCCCCGAGGTCGATCATGCGCGCGATCTCGGCGAGCGCGACCGCCGACACCAGGCTCGCCCGACGTTTGGCGAGCTCGCCTTCGTCGAGGCCGGGATGCTCGCGATAGAGCATGACGGTGACGGCCTGACCGAGGATCGCGTCACCCAGGAACTCGAGGCGCTCGTTGTGCGCGAGACCGCCGTTTTCGTACGCGTACGAGCGATGCGTCAGCGCCAGCTCGAGAAGCCCGGCGTCGACCGAGATACCGAGCCGAGCGGCGAGCTCCTCCGGGGATGCCGCGCCTGTCGTCGGCACAGACTCAGCGGCAGAGTCCGCGGGCGTCGGACCAGGAACCGTCAGACGTCCGCGACCTTGCGGCCCTTGTACTCCAGGTACAGGGGGGTGCCGGCGGAGTCCTCGACGACCTTCGCGCGGTGCGGGAGGCTGTAGGTGACCTTGCCGTTCTCGATCGTCTTGACGAGCTGCACCGGGGTCGCCTTCCACTGCGAGCGGCGGGAGTGCGTGTTCGAGCGCGACTGCTTGCGCTTGGGAACGGCCATGATCTATCTCTTCTCGTTGGTATCTAAGTCTTCACGAAGGCCTTCGAGGGCCGCCCACCTCGGGTCGGGCGCCTCTTCGACCTCTCGCTCGAACCCGTCCGGGAGCCTCTCCCCGGTGACGGGGTCGAGGCCTGAACAGTCCGGGCGACAGACCGGCTGGAACGGTAGCGACAACACCACCGCATCCCTCACCACGGGTTCGAGATCCAGCTGGTCGTCGCGAACCACGTAGTCGAAAGCTTCGTCAGGAGAATACGCGAAAAGCTCCTGGAATTCGACTTGAACCTCGATCTGCACCGGGTCGAGGCAGCGTACGCACTCCGCGCGAGCCACCGTGTCGACGTCTCCGCTCGCGAGTACGCCGTCGTGCAGCCCTTCGAGTCGAAGGTCGATGTGGATGTTCTCGCCCTCCGCGACGGCGGCAGCACCTTCGCCCAGCTTCTCGGGCACGGCGAAGTCGAGCGTGCGTTCGCGCATCTCGCCGGGGCGATGCACGAGGTCGCGAACATTCACGACATACGGGGAAGCGGACACGAGCTGCGATTCTACGCGCCCCACGCACCCCCTGGTTGGTCCGCCTTTTGCGAATCCGGCCGTCGAGAAACGCGCGGCCGGATTC
>CBFGZU010000010.1:0-35244 GCA_965653335.1 uncultured Pseudolysinimonas sp. | reverse complement strand
TAGCTCGAACAAGTCGATGACGCCGTCCGCCCGCAGCACGCCTTCCTCCATCGGTCCGATGAGATCGCCGGCAACCCCGACGGTCGTCTCGCGGGCGTCGACGAACATCACGCCTCCCGCGGCGACGACCACGGCGCCATCGGCTTCTCGCTGGTCTGGACGGTACCCTCCGACGAGATCGACGTGGCATCCCGGGCGGAGCCATTCGCCGCGCAGGATCGGCTCGTTCGCGTAGGTCGCGCACGAGATGACGTCGGCTTCCCCGGCCGCTCGAGCGGTGTCGTCGACGACCTCGATCGCGACTCCGGGAAGCTTCAGCTCTTCGGCGAGGCGCTCCGCCGTGCCTCGCGTGCGGTTCTTGATGAGCACGCGAGTGATCGGTCGAGCCGCGATGTGCGCCGCGATCAGGTGCGGAGCGAGCTGGCCGGCGCCGAGCATGAGGAGAGTCGACGAATCCGGACGCGAGAGCAAGCGACTCGCCGCGCCCGAGTTGGCCGCCGTCTTGACGAACGTCTCGGCGACGCCGTCGAGGTAGGCGAGAGGCGCACCCGTGTTCCCGTCGAAAAGTAGATAACCGCCCATGACGGTCGGCAGCCCCCGACCCGGGTTCTCATAGAAGACGTTGGCGATCTTCACCCCGAGAGCTCGACCCGGCATCCAGCCGGGCTGGATGAGGCTGTCGGCGACATCTCCCCCCGCCGTCGGTTGCGACAGCGTGAGGCGATCGAGCTCGGCGCATCCGTATCGGTACATCTCGAGAATCGCGTCGATGAGTTCCCCGGGGTCGGCGAGCGCGGCGACGGTCGCGGCATCCATCACGGTGAGGGGCTCGTTCATGCTCATGCGCGCAATCTAGCAACGGTCGCGCCACACCTCATACATGCGTCTGAAGATCGTGCGGTAGCTTCATCTGAGTACAACACTCGACCCTCGGTGGAGATGAACGTGGAAATCATTCGGATCGCCGATCTGCTCGCGATCGATGCGCTCGGCACCCGGCTGCTCGCCGGCAGCACAGGAACCCAACGCCGGGTTCTGTGGGCGCACAGTTGCGAGCTGGAGTTTCCCGACCGCTGGCTAGGCGAAGACGAACTGCTCATGACCGTCGGGCTCGGGGTGCCCGCCGGAGCGGAGGCGCAAGTCGACCTCATCCGACGCCTCGACCGCGCGGGTCTCGCCGGAATCGCCGTCGGTGACGACGCCGTCGGTCCGCCGTTGACCGACGCGATGCTCGCCGAGGCCGACGCCCGCGGCTTCCCCGTCCTCATGACCACCCACAGCGTGCCATTCGCGGCGATCGGTCGCACCGTGGCCGCGGCGAACTCCCACCACCAGGCGCAGCAAGTTCTGACCCTCAACCGTCTCTATCACGCGCTGCTCGAGGTCGGAGACTCGTCGAACCGGTTCCTCACGGCGTTGGAAGAGATCTTCAACGTCGCCATGCGCGTCGTCGACATCGCGACGGGAGTCACCCTTCTGCCGGGAGCCCTACATGTGACGAACGAGGAGATCGACCATCTCATCGGCCCCGAGCCGGCGTCAAGCACCGACCACGTGACGCGAGTCGAAGCGATTCCCCGGCGCGGAGTCTCGGCGTGGCGCGTGCCGTCACAACGTGCGACGGTGCTTCTCATCGATGAGAGCGAAGCGGTGATGCTCGACTCGTTCACCGTCGTCCACCTCGGACGAGCGGTGTCGATCGAAGCGGATCGCCGAGCCAGTGCGCTGCTGGCCCGAAGCGACAAGCTCGCCCAGGTTCTGGGCAGCGTCTTCTCGGGCGAAGGCAACGTCGAACGGCTGAGGGTCGATGCGGAGGGCCTCGGCCTCCCCGCCGGCGATCTCGTCGTGCTCGTCGGTCACGACGCGAGCGGGTCCGATCTCGTCGCCGATGCGCTCTCACTCGCCGGCATCCCGCACGGCGCCATGACGCGCAACGGCTACCTCACCGTGCTGTTGAGCGCCGACGACCTCCCGCAAGCGCGCGAGATCGCCGCCCGCGCCGGGCTGCGCACGGGAGCATCTCGTCGCGTGGCGGGGTTGGACGAGGTCGCCGAAGCCGCGCTCAACGCCCAATGGGCACTCGAGTCGATCAGCCGCGAGGATGCCGTGACCGTCGACTACGACGACGCGACCTTCTCGGTGATGCCGCGCACGCCGGGCGAGGCGAACGAAGTCGTCCGCCGCGTCCTGGGCGCCCTGATGGAAGACGGCGCATCGACGACGCTGCTCGACACGCTCTGCGCCTTCCTCGACGAGGACCGCAACTGGACGGCGACCGCGGAACGTCTCGGCATCCACCGTCAGACCCTCGCCTACCGGCTGAAGCAGATCGAGAAGATCACCGGTCGCCGGCTGAAGCGCACTCGCGACCTCGCCGAACTCTGGATCGCCCGAACGGCCCTTCGGCTACCGTGAGCAGCGGAGGAACACCATGAGCATCTCGATACCCACGGGAGACAAGGTCGTCCTGATCTCGGGCGGCGCGCGCGGCATGGGGGCCGCGCACGCGCGCACCCTCGTCGAGGCGGGGAGCCGCGTCGCGATCGGCGACGTGCGGGTCGACGACGGCACCGCCCTCGCTTCGGAGCTCGGCGAACGATGCCTCTTCGTGCCGCTCGACGTCACATCGTCCGAATCCTGGGAAGCGGCCGTCGCGGCGACGACCGGACGGTTCGGGGGACTCGACGGCCTCGTCAACAACGCCGGCATCCTCGTCACCGAGTCGCTTGAACGCTCGACCCGGGACCACTGGGATCGCGTGATCGCCGTCAACCAGACGGGGGTCTACCTCGGCATGCAAGCGGCGCTTCCCGCCTTGCGTGCCCGTGATGGCGGGTCGATCGTCAACATCTCGTCGACCGCGGGTCTCGTCGGATTCGCCGACACCTTCGCGTACGTCGCCGCCAAGTTCGCGGTGCGCGGGATGACGAAGGCGGCCGCGATCGAACTCGCCGAGTTCGGCATCCGGGTCAACTCGATCCACCCGGGCGATATCGAGACCGACATGATCGCGGGCGCCGCCGACACCGGTGCGGTTCCGGCGATCAGCGAGATCCCTCTCGGACGTTACGGACGCCCGAGAGAGATCTCGGATCTCGTCGCCTTCTTGATCAGCGACTTCTCGTCGTACATCACCGGTGCGGAACTGACAGCGGACGGCGGCTACACCGCCCGCTGACCCGCGTCAGCCGCGCAGCTGGCGGCGCCGCAGGAAGGCGGCGAGCGTGACACCGGCGATGAGCGCTCCACCGTTGACGTAGTTGTTCACGAACGGCGGCACGCCGGCGAGGTTGAGCCCGCTGTTGACAGCGGCGAGGAAGAACACGGCAATCACGAGGCCGCCGATGTTGAACTTGCCCGGCTTGACCGTCGCCGTGCTCAAGAACGCGGCGGCGAACGCCGGCAGTACGAGGTTGGCCCCCGCGAACGGGTCGGCCCCGCCCGTGCGCGCGACCATGAGGACGCCCGCGAGACCGGAGAGCGCCCCGGCGAGAACGAACGTCCCTCCGAGCACCGCTCGCGTGCGCAATCCGACGAGGTGCGCCGCCTGGAAGTTGGAGCCGAGCGCGTAGATCTGGCGGCCGGTCGACGTGTGCTCGAGGATGTACCAGCCGATGGCAGCGATCACGATGAGGACGATGAGCGCGTTCGGCACGATTCCGATCGACCCGATTCCGAAGTCGGTGAGCACCTTCGGGATGTTGGCGACGATCGACGATCCGCCCGTCAACTGGATGATGATGCCGGTTGCCAGCGTCGAGGTTCCCAGAGTCGCCACGACGGAGTCGAGTTTGAGTCGCGCGACGAGAAACCCGTTGAGGATTCCGATCGCCAGACCGATCCCCAGGCCGAGCGCCATCGACACGGGGATGGGCACATCCGCCGAGAGCGTGCCCGCCACGACGACGGCCGAGAGTGCGGCGATCGACCCGACCGACAGGTCGAATCCGCCGCAGATCAGGGGAATGAGAAGGGCGATCGCGACGATCGTCAGGACGGCCTGGTTGGCGACCGTGATGCGGAAGTTCGCGAGGCTGAAGAACGTGTCCTGCGTCGGCCCGAAGAGGGAGAAGAAGACGATGACCGCGCCCAGGAGCAGAAGGATCGAATAGTTCTCGGCGAAGCGACCGATTCCTGCCATGACGCGCATGAATCCCGTCACGGTCTTCGCGGAATCACTCCCGTCCGCCGTCGGGGCCGACGTCGGGTTCGCGTCGGGGTTCTTGGTCTCGGTTGCCATCAGTTCGCTCCATGGGTGTACATCACTGACTCGATCACGTCGGTGTCCACTTGGTCACCGACGAGTTCGTCTTCGATCCGCCCGTTGGCCACGACCAGAACACGATCGGCGACGATCGCGAGTTCTTCGAGGTCGGAGGTGACAACGAGCACCGCGACGCCGCGGTTCGCGGCTTCCCGGATCAGGTGGTGGATCTCCGCTCGCGCCCCGACGTCGACGCCTTGCGACGGTTCGTCGAGCAGGAGGACTCGGGGGTTTCGCTGCATCCAGCGGGCGAGCATCACCTTCTGGGCGTTACCCCCCGACAGCGACGACAGGTTGCTCGTCTCCGACGACGTTCGCACCCGGAAGGCCTCGATGAGCTTCCGCGCCGTCGACCGCTCGGCACGCTCGTTGATCCAGCCGAATCGCGGGATGTCGTTGAGCCTGGCGACGGACAGATTGTGGGCGATCGAGTCTTCCGGCAGGGAGGCATCCGCTCGGTTCTCCGGCACATAGGCGATGCCGAGCTTCATGGCGGAGGTGGGAGAGTCGATCGTGACCGGCTTTCCGTCGAGACGGACCTCGGCCTTCTCGCTCGTCGTCAACCCGAAGAGCGAGCGCAGAATCGCGCTGCGTCCGGAGCCGAGCAGACCGGCGAGCCCGGCGACCTCACCGGGATAGAGCTCGAGGTCGACCGAGCCTCCCGCGATCCCCTTCGCCGAGATCGTCGGCACGGTGGAGGCGTCGCGATCGCCTGCGGCGCGGACCGGTCGCCGTTCGGCCGCCACCGCGTTCTCGAGGGCGAGAGCCTTTCCGGTGATCGCTTCGACGAGGCTGTCGTGACTGATCTGATCGGCCCTCAGGGTGCCGACCAGGCGTCCGTCGCGGAACACGGTCGCCGCATCGGCGATGTCCCGTACCTCTTTCAGACGGTGGGTCACATAGAGGATCGTCTGACCCTGGGCCGCGTATCGGCGGAGCGCGTCGAGAAGCAGATTGACTTCGTGCGGCGGCAGACTCGCCGTCGGCTCGTCGAGAACGAGCACGCTGTCCTTGTCGCCCTCCTGGTCCTGCAGGGCACGAGCGATCGCGATCATCATCTGGGTCGCCGGCCCGACGGTCGACATCGGCGTTGACGGAGCAACGCCGATGTCGAACCGTTCGAGCACTTCGCGCGCTCGAGCGTTCACTTGAGACCACCGGATGCGCCCGGCGAATCCGGTCTCGAACCCTCGACCGAGCGAGAGATTCTCCGCCACCGTGAGCTCCGAGAAGAGCGAGCCTTGCTGGTGGACGAACCTCAGTTTGTGGTCACGCGCCCGGGAGGCACTGTGCTCACTGAGAGCGAGGGGAACCCCTCCGATCTCGAGCGTGCCGCTATCGGCTTCGACCACGCCGGCGAGGATCTTGATCATCGTCGACTTTCCCGACCCGTTCCCGCCGACCAGCGCGTGGATCTCTCCACGGCGCATGGTCAGCGAGACGTCGTCGAGGGCCTGGGTGCCCGGGTAGCGCTTGGACACGCCCGTGACTTGCAAGGCGATGTCCGGAGCTGCACCCGGAGTACGGAGTGCACTCTCGGGTGCAGCGACATTCATCGGTGGTTATCCTTCGCCTCTGAACGTCTTGGTGTAGATCGCCTTGTAGTCGATCGGCGAGGCGTAGCTCTCACCCTCGGCCGGCAGGTTGTCGCTGTCGATCCAGCCGATTCCCTGACCCGACGACACGGGCTCCTCACCGTTGAACAGGCGGTTGAGAGCGTCCATCACGCCCCAACCCTCCCACGCGAGTTCTTGAGCGTAACCGCCCGTGAGCTCGCCCGAACGAATCAGGTCGATCGTCGCGTCCGAGCCGGGGCCGGCCGTCAGCATGATGTCGCCGCCGTTCTCGCGCACCGCGGCGAGCGCGTTGAGCGCCGCGTCGTCGTACGGAGCGATGATCGCGTTGATCTCGGGGTTCGCGAGAAGCGCCTGTCCGACCTTCTCCTGAAGGGGGGCGCCGAACTCGTCACCCGTGTAGTCGATCGTCGTGACGACCTCGCATCCGGGGCAGGTCTCCGCCAGGTACTCGGTCACCGAGTCGTTCATGATCTTGACGGACGGGGCACCCAGCTCGGTCATGAGCATGATGCGCGCATCGGCGCCCAGCTCGGTCGTGACCTTCGCGGCGGCCGGGTACAGCAGCTCGCCCAGCCAGTCGAAGAGGGTGCCTTGCGCGAACTGCAACTGGTGGTCGAACAGCGGCTCAGCGCCCTCTTCCTGGTCGCTGCAGTCCGACGCCTCGGCGCTCGCGATCTTCAGGCCAGCTTCGTGCGCCTCTCGCAGCGCGGCTTGCGTCGACGCGCAGTCGTTGACGTAGATGGCGAGACCGTCGGCGCCGGCGGCGATCGCCTGGCGGTAGCAGTCCTGCCACTTGCTCGGGCTGAATTCGCCATCGCACGACGTCGTCGTCCAGCCGAGAACCTCGGCGGCCTCACGAGCACCGCGGTCGAAGTCGGCACCCGGCGTCGCCGCGAGGCCGTAGGTGACGATCCAGACGTTCTTGTCGGGGGCCGGCGCGGGGCCGGTCGTCGGCGGCGACTCGAAGACGCCCGCCCGGTAACTCTCGAGTTCGGCCTGAGCGGCCGCGACTTGCGCCTCGGTGAGCGCCTCACCGTCACCCGCCTCGTCCGCGGCGCCGCTACATCCGGCCAGAACGAGCAGGGCGACACCCACGGCGGCGACACTCGCCGTCTTGAAGGTCTTTCGATAGCTGTGCATGTGAGTCCTCATTCCTCGCCGCGATCAGACGCGGCGAATTGAATTGCGATTGGGCATCTTCTTTGATCTCCGTCACGGTCGACCGCGCAACGCTGCCCACGGGCGACCAGACTCGAAATCACTGTAAGGGCTATTTCATTAACATTCAATAGGCAGTCGTCTCCAGCCTTTCCCGTGGTTCCCGCGTCGAGGACGATGCCTCTCCAGCGCACGCCGAACAGCGCCTCGCGCGGCACGCCGCTGGACGATTTCGTCCGGCTCAGGCGTCGCGGGGAACCACCGGCAGGACGATTCGAGAACCCGTTCCGGAGCCGTGGTGAACGCGCTGGTGGGCGACGCGCGGCGTAGTCGCGACCTCCGCAGGCTCGCCCGTGTTGAGGTTGCGGTCCCACCGCGGGAAACAGCTCGACGTGACCTGCACGCGCAACCGGTGACCCTTCGCGAAGACCATGCTCGTCGACCAGAGGTCGACCTCGAACTCCCCCGCCATGTTCGGGACGGTCTCGGCACGCAGGATGCCGTCGGTGACGTTCCTCGAGACCCCGTTCGCGTCGACGTCGCACAGCCGGACCACCCAGTCCGTTGAGGGGCCGTCGGTCGTCGCGTTGATCACAGCGCGCACCCGCCCGGTGACCTCGAGATCGTCGTCGAGCGGCGCCGAGGTGTAGAGGAGAACGTCGGCGCGCGCCTCGACTTTCGCCTGATCGAAGACGCCCGCCGGGTACTCGGGCGACATCAGCAGGGCACCGCCGAGCGTCGGCACCGGGTTCATCGGGTCGTAGACGAAGTCCGCCGTCGAGGGCGAGGCGGCCGGGGCGGGGGATAGGGTCCCTCCGTCACCGAGATACCACGGCGTCTCCACCGCACGACTGAGCGGCCACTCGTCTTCGTCGCGCCACTGATTGATGCCCATGACGAAGATCTTGACCTTCGGCGCCGGGGCCGCAGCCTCCCCCTCGGGAAGCAACCAGCTCGAGAGCCATTCGAGCTGCATGTCCGCCCACGAGGCCTCCAGGTTCACGAACTCCATGCCCGCCGCGAAGCCGAAGTTCATCTCGCCCTGCACCGGCGCACCCATCGGCTCGCTGTGACTCCACGGGCCCATGATGAGTCTCGCGGGTTGCGTCCGAGACGCCGCGATGTAGTTGTCGAGGCTCCCTTGCGAGAAGATGTCGAGCCAGCCGCCGGTGGTGAGGCTCGGAACCTCCACCTCGCCGTGTCGGCCGGCGACGCGGCACGCGGCGGCCACCGCAGGATCGACAAGGGCGGCCTCGTAGCCGAGCTCGGGAATCTGATGGCGCTCGAACACGGGGTGGCGACCGGCCGGCAGCTCGGCGTAGACCCCGTGAGCCAGGCCGTCGTAATCCGCGATGAGCTCGACGATCGCCGCCCCGAGCTTGTCGACGTCGTCCGCGTGACGCCGGATGACGACATCCGCGCCCTGACCGAGCGACCACGCCGCCGACAGGCCGAGCTCGATCGCCCCACCGCGCCCGAACACCCCGTCGTCGGGGTCGCTCCAGGTGTACGACGGAGAGATCGCGACGAGTCCCTCGGGCTTCTCGATCGCCGCCATCCACTGGACGTTCCCCAGGTAGCTCGGGCCGAGCATCGCGACCCGACCTGTGCTGTCCGGCAGCCTCGCCGCCCATTCCACCGTGTCGGCCCCATCCGGACCCTCATTGATCCAGGGCCGCCACTCGTCGCCGTCGGAGAGGAACCGCGACCGCGTGTCCTGCACCACGACCATGAACCCGCGCTTCGCCGCGAGGAGCGGCTGCAGGAAGGTCTGAACCCACGGGTGATCCTTGCTGTACGGACCACGCGAGACGATGACGGGCCACGGGCCCGCGCCCTCGGGACGATAGACGTCGGCCCTCAGGATCGTTCCATCTCGCATCTCTACGGGAACGTCGTACTCGATGGAAACTCTCGTCATCGTTCACTCCTCTCTCGCCCGCGGGCGATCATCCGGCCGGCGACGTGCGCTTTCGCACGACGACTTCGAAGGCGACGGCCGCGATGAGCACGGTGCCTTTGATCAGATCCTGAGCCGGCGAGGGCAGCGCGAGCGACGCGAACAGGTTGTTCATCGTCGCGAGGATCCCCACGCCGACGACGGTCCGCCACATCGCACCCGACCCGCCGTAGAGCGACGTGCCGCCGAGAACGACGGCCGCGATCGCGTCGAGCGCCACGCTCGGCGCCTGGTCGGCACCACCCACCGAGAGCTTCGAGGCGAGCACGATCCCCGCGACGGCCGCAAGCAGCCCGCACGTGACGAAGGCCACGATGGTCACCCGGTCGACGGGCAGTCCCGCCAGCCGGGCCGCCTCCCGGTTGCCCCCGGTCGCGTAGAGCGCCCGGCCGTAGATCGACCGGCTCAACACGAAGCCTCCGATCAGGAAGAGCAGAACCACCAGGATGAGGGTGATCGACACGGGCCCGATCCTCCCTGAGCCGAGGAACCCGAACTGCGGATCCGTCGGCACGATGATCGGGCGCAAGCCCGACACGAGAGCCGCGAGTCCCAGGAAGATCAATGCGCTCGCGAGCGTCGCGACGAATGCGTTGACCTGCAGCTTGGTCACGACGAGACCGTTGACGAGGCCCGCGAGGATGCCGACCGCGAGCGCCGCGACGAGGCACACCCACACCGGGAATCCCGACATGTAGAGCATCGCGTACGAGACGGAGGCCATGCCGAGAATGCCGGCGACCGAGAGATCGAACCCGCCCCCGATGATGACGAACGTCATGCCGACGGCGATGATCGCCATGCTCGCGTTCTGAGTGATCGTGTTCTGGATGTTGAGAGGTGTCAGGAAGGCCGGATAGGCGACCTGGGCCGCGACGATCAGCACCACGAGCAGGATGACCATCCCATAGCGGAGAGCGACCCGCCCCACGCGGCGAGCGAGGGAAGGTCGATCGAGTACAGCTTCAACGGTCATCACGAACCTCCATTCCGAACGCGCGAGCGAGGATGTCGTCGTGGGTGACGCCGTCGGTATCGGTGAACTCACCGACGACCCTCCCCGACTTGAAGACGTAGATGCGGTCGCTCACGGCTGCCACCTCCTGCAGATCGCTCGAGACGAACACGACCCCCACTCCCTCGTCGGCGAGAACCCGCAACGTGCGCATGATTCCCCCCTTCGAGCCGATGTCGACCCCGCGCGTCGATTCGTCGGCCAGGAGCAGCTTCGGGCGGTGCAACCCCGAGCGTGCGAAGAGGACCTTCTGCTGATTGCCTCCCGACAACCGCCCGACGGCCAGGTCGAGCGCGCGATCGGCGAGCCCGAACGTCGCCGCGAGCTGGCTGACCACGCGGTCCATCGTCGATCGACGCACAACTCCCATCCTCGAGACCTTGGCGAAATCACCGAGCGCGATGTTGTCTTTCGACGATCGCTCGATGATGAGTCCGCTACGTTTGCGATCCTCGGGGATGTAACCGATACCCATCCTCCGGGCCGCGCGAGGGGAGCGCGGTGGTCGCATGCGCCTGCCCTCGAACGTCACGGTGCCGGAGGTCGCGACCTGGGCCCCGGCGAGCGCTCGCAGAACGGTCGAGCGCCCGGAACCGACGAGGCCCCCGATCCCGACGATCTCACCCGCCCGCACCGTCATGTTCACGCCTTCGACGCGTCCCGCGGCCAGACCTTCGACCGACAGCAGGATCTCGCCCGCCTCGACGGCCGGTGATCGCAACTGACCCTCGGCCGCCGCCGCGAGCGCCGGCGCTTCGGCTCCGAGCATCGCCGCGACGATGGTCTCCTCCGAGTGCTCACCGACCAGCGCCTTTTCGACCAGCCGGCCATCGCGGAACACCGACACGGTGTCGGCGATCGCGAGCACCTCATCCAGATAGTGGCTGACGAAGATGATCGTCACACCACGATCCCGCAGCTCGCGCATCACCCGGAAGAGCGCTTGGCGCTCCGCGGGAGCGAGCACGGCCGTCGGTTCGTCGAGCAGCAGCACGCGGCTGTCGAGCGCGAGGCCCCGCAAGATCTCCACGATCTGCTGTTGTGCGACCGACAGCGATCCCACGATCGCATCCGGGTCGACCGAAGCGCCCAGCAGCGTCGTGAGCTCGTCGAATCGGCGGCGCAGCAGCCGCCAGTTCACGAGACCGAGCTGCCCGGTCAGCTGCCCGACGAACACGTTCTCGAGCACCGAGAGCGCGGGGAAAACCGACAGCTCTTGGTAGACCGTCGCGATTCCCGCCGCAGCGGCTTCCCGCGCGCTGAACCCGCCGGGGTACTCCACGTCATCGACGTGAAGTACCCCGGTGCTCGCCGTCGTGCGCCCCGCGATGATGCCGAGGCACGTCGACTTGCCGGCGCCGTTCTGGCCGACGAGGGCGTGGATGCGCCCCGCCTCGAAATCGAGGTGGAGGCCTCGCAGCGCGTAGAACTCGCCGTAGACCTTGTCGACCCCGCGGAGCGAGACCGCGATCGGTGCGACGGATTCCTGCGAGGCCACCTCTCGACTCCGATCAGTACTCGAACGCGAAATCGGCCACGTTAGTCGCGTCGATCACGACGTTCGTCTGCACGCTCGTGTCTTCACCGCCCTTGCCGCACTCGCTCAGCACGAGCTGCGGCACGGTCTCTCCCGCGAACAGCGCGCCGAGGATGTCGACGCCGCAGACGCCGGCCGTGTAGGGGAAGTAGGGCACGCTCGCGATCACCGAACCGTCTTCGATCGGCTGCTTCATCGTCTTGTCGCCGCCGAGGTCGAACACCCGGATGTCCGAGCGCTCCGCGTCCGACAACGCCTTGAGGATTCCGATCGTCATCGTCGAGAAGTGCGACAGCACGACATTCGTCTCGGGATGCGTGACGAGGGCGTTCTGCATCGCCTGCAGCGCCACGTCGCCGCTGTAGTCCCCGTAGTAGACCTCGAGCAAGGTGAAGTTCGGGTTCTGCTCCGCCGCGTTCCGGACCGCCTCCTCGGCGGCGACGACGACGTCCTGGGAGTTGGGTCCGGCGATGTAGATGACGTTGGTGGGCTCGGTGATCTGCGAGCTGACGTAGTCGGCCCACTGCTCGTAGTACTCCACGATCCCGCCGCCCATGACGGTGCTCACGGTTCCCGGCGCGATCAGCTCCTCGCCGCGAGCGAGAGTGCGTCCGCACAACGGCGTGATGACGGGGATGACGGCGATTCCGGCGGCCGGGGCATCCTCGGTGAGAATCGAGCAGACCGCGCTGCCCTCGGCGGCGTACACGATGAACGCGTTGTACTCGCCGCTTCCGATCGCGTTCTCGATCTGTGCGATCTGGGTGTTCGGATCCCACCCGGCCTCGAACGCCGTGACCTCGGCGCCGATCTCGGCTGCCATGGCCTCGACACCGGCTGCCATCGCTTGCGTGTACGTCGTGTTCAGGGCGGCGTTGAAGAACGCGATCTTCAACCCGTCCGACGCATCGACATCGATGACCGTGTCACCGGTGTCGACGGTGAGCCGATCACCGTCGACCGTGCTCGTCGTCGAGCCCAGAGTCGAGCTCCGCCAGTTCAATTCCGCCAGCTCACCCGAGGCGTCATCGCCCGATTGGGTGTCGGCGACCGTGCCGCATCCGGCGAGGGCGATCGCCAGTGCGGTGCCGCTCGCGAGGGCGAGCGCACCCCGTCGCCGTGATCGAGTCGTGTGGATCTTCTTCGAAACCATTGACTTGCTCCTTACTGTTCGGACGTTGCACGGCGACTCCGTCGGGCCGCCCGTCTCTAATTGAGAACGACTGTGTGAGAACCGGTGAGGAAGACGCGATCCTCGGCATGGGCCCGCACGGCACGCGAGAGAACCGAGCGCTCCACTTCTCGCCCCAGCATCACGAGTTCCTCGGCGTCGTGGCGATGATCGACCCGCACGACGTCCTGCTCGATGATCGGGCCCTCGTCGAGGTCGGCGGTGACGTAGTGCGCCGTCGCCCCGATGAGCTTGACTCCTCGCTGGTGGGCCTGGTGGTAGGGCTTGGCGCCCTTGAAGCTGGGGAGGAAGGAATGGTGGATGTTGATGATGCGGCCGGGGTAACGAGCGCAGAAATCGTCGCTGAGGATCTGCATGTAGCGCGCGAGGACGATGAAGTCGATGCGTTCCTTCTGCACGATCTCGCCGAGCGCCTCTTCGGCCTCGCGCTTTCCGTCGGCTGTCACCGGCAGGTGCACGAACGGAATGCCGTCGCGCTCCACGACCGCGCGCAACGTGTTGTGATTCGACACCACGACGGGGATCTCGACCGGCAGCTCGTCGCGCCTCCTGCGGTAGAGCAGGTCGTCGAGACAGTGGTCGAGACCCGACACCATGACGAGCGCGCGCCGGGGTTCGGTCACGTCGCGCAACTGCACGATCGGATCGAACCGTGCAACGCGCTCGAGCACGCCGTCGAGGATGACGTCTCGCGCCTCATCCGACTCGAACTCGATGCGAACACTGAACAAGCCGCTGACGGGGTCGGAGAACTGCGCGCTCTCGAGGATGTTCCCGCGCGCCGCGACGATCGTCCCGCTCAAGGCGTGAACGATGCCGGGCTGGTCGATCGCGCGCAGACGCAGAACGAAACGCCGCACTAGGACTTCGCCCGCGTGCGCTCGGGGTCATAGACCGGAGTCGCGACCCGGGTCGCCGTCGCCCCGTCGGCCAAGGTCACCGCGGCGCCGGGTTTGGCAACGTCACGATCCACGAGCGCGAGCGCGAGCGTCTTCCCGTCGAGCACGGGCGAGCGCACCGCCATCGTGATGCGGCCGACCTCACGGTCACCGTGGAAGACGGATGCGCCGTCGAGGCCGGCGGCGTCCGCGTCCACGACCAGACTGACGAGTCGCAGCTTCGGCGTCTCCTTCTTCGACAGCAACGCCTGGCGACCCTGGAACTCCGGCTTGTCGAAGTCGACCGTCCATCCCAGACCGCACTCGAAGGGCGTCATGGTGCGGTCGTACTCGAAGCCGCCCATGACCATGCCGGCCTCGGTACGTGCGACGAGAATCGCGGTGATCCCCATCATCTCGATCCCGAGATCGGTCTGGGCGAGGATCGCATCCCACAGCCGATCCGCGTCGGCGACCGGAACCATGACCTCGTAGCCGAGCTCGGCGGTGAACCCCAGCCGGAGGATGCTCGCGGCGGCCCCGGCCACCGTCACGTCGGTGAGGGCGCTGTAGTAGGGAAGCGCTTCGTTCGAGATGTCGGCGTCGGTGAGACGCTGCAGCAGCTCGCGGCTCAGCGGACCCTGGATGGAGGCGGCGGCGTACTCGGCCCGCCGGTCGGTGACTGTCGTGCCGGGCGGCACCGCGGCCTCGAGTTGCGCCTCGGTGAGCGGATCGCCGCCCAGCATCACGATCTGCGTCGACGAGAGGACGAACACCGTGACGTCTTCGATCATGAACCCGTCCGCGTCGACGACGACGCCGTAGAGAATGCGACCGACGGGAGCGTCGACGACGTTCCGGGAGAAGACAGAGTCGACCGCCGCCGCGGCATCCGGGCCTTCGACGAACCACTTGCGAATGGTCGAGTACTCCAAGGCGACGACGCCGGAGCGCAGCACCTCGTATTCCCGCTCGGGGTTTCCGTAGTCGGTCGCGAACGCACGACCGAACGAGTCCTCCCAGTCGGTGACGCGATCGGCGAAGCGGACCGTCGTGGGGGTGAACTCAAGTCCTGTTGGCAACGCCATCGGACACCGTCCTCTCGAGGATTTGGTTAGTGAACTGTCAACTCAAATACGCAACACATGCATGGCCCGCTTCGGAGGCGGAGGGCGGGCACGGCCGCCCTCCGTATCCGGTCACTCGCCCGAGAGGGCGATCATCTCCTCCGGCAGCGTCTCCATGACGTACAGGTTCGACGTCAGGCCGCCGTCGACGATGAGGTTCGTTCCGGTGATGGCCGACGCGTCGTCGGACGCCAGGAAGGCGACGGCCGAAGCGATCTCCTCGGGCTCGACGAGGCGGCGCAGCGGCACCCGTTCGAAATTGTTGAGCATGTGATCAAGCACCTGCGGTGTCGAGGTCTTGTGAACCATGTCGGTGTTGACGAAGCCCGGCGCCACGCAATTCACGCGCACGCCGAGGGGCGACAGCTCCATCGCCATGGTGCGCGCGATGCTCACGACCGCCGCCTTCGTCGAGGTGTAGGCCGTGAAGGGCCCGTCCGCCCCGAGCGAGTCGACCGACGAGATGTGAACGATCGACCCCTGACCCTGCTCGACCATGACGCGCGCTGCGGCTTGTGAGAGCAGGAGCAGGCCGACGACGTTGATCGCGAAGGTCGTGCGGATCGTTTCGGCGTTCAGCTCCAGGAACGGCGGCTCGTCGAACACTGCGGCGTTGTTGACGAGCACGTCGAGCTTGCCGGTGGGTTCGAGGGCGGCCTCGATGATGCGCGGGATGTCGTCATCCTTTGCGATGTCCGCGGCGATGGCCCGCGCGGAGCCGCCCTTCTTCGTGATCGCGGCCACGACCTGTTCGAGAGGCTCGAGGGTTCGCCCGACGATGAGCACATCCGCGCCCTCCGCCGCCAGGCGATGAGCGATCGACTCTCCGATGCCGCGACCGGCGCCCGTGACGATCGCGGTGCGACCCCGCAGACGCGGATAGATCTCTGCCGGCATTTCTCCTCCTAGGTGATCGAGTTGGTGATGACGTGGGCTCTCGCCCGGATTAGATCGGGTTCCGCGCGGCCGCGAGCCAGCCGCCATCGACCACCATCGCGGAGCCATGGATGAAGTCGGCGTCGTCGCTCGCGAGGAACACGGCCATCTTGGCGATGTCTTCGGGCTCGCCCCACCGTTGCGCGGGGGTGCGTGCGACCTCGGCATCGCTGTCGGGCAGGAAGTCCGACCCGCCCTCCGGCATGGTCAGCCCGGTGCGCGTCGCTCCCGGGCAGATGCAGTTGACGCGGATGCCGTGGCGCCCGTAGTCGAACGTCAGCTGCCGGGTGAGGCCGAGCACCCCGTGCTTGGCCGAGGTGTAGGCGGAGCCGCCACCACCGGCGCTGAACGAGGAGATGCTCGCGGTGTTGATGATCGCCCCGCGACCTCGCTCGAGCATGAGGGGGATCACCGCGCGGGCCATCAGGAACGGCCCGGTCAGGTTGACCGCGATCGTTCGATGCCACTCATCGAGAGGGATCTCATGCGCCGGCCGAAAGCTGTCGACGATGCCGGCGTTGTTGCACAACACGTCGACTGTGCCACCCCAGACGACGATCTCGCTCACCGCGGCGGTCACCGAGTCGGGGTCGCTGATGTCCACCTGCACCGCGAGAGCACGATCGGGGTCCGTCAGCTCTTCGACCGTCTTCTTGGCACGTTCCGGCACGATGTCCAGAACCGCGACACGCGCGCCTTTGGCGATGAACTCGTGCGCCATGGCCCGACCCATCCCCGAGCCTCCGCCGGTGATGACGACGATCTTGTTCTCGAACGACATCTGTCAGTTCTTCCTCTCTGTTCTGCAGCGCATCAGCGCACTGAAGTCATTGACGCGCCGCCAGCACGGCGCGGCCGCGGGCGGTGCGATTGCCGAGCGCTTCGACGACGGCGGCGTACTGGTCCAGCCCTCCGCCGTCGACAACGTCCGGGTGGATGAGGCCTTTCGAGACCATGGTCATCAGCCGGTCCCACACGGCGCGACTTCCACCCGTGCGGAACAAGTGCGCCGACTCGACACCGCGCACATCGGTGTTGCCCAGCAGCAGCCGGTTGGTCTTGACAACGGGGATCTCTCCCGACGCGAATCCGACGATCATCAAGCGACCCTCCGGCGCGAGCACGCGCAGCAGATCGGTGACGTCACCCCCGACGACGTCGACGACGACATCGATGCCGTGCCCCCGCGTCAGCTCGCGCAGACGGGTGGGCAGCTCGTCACGGCGCAGAACGGCGTCCGCCCCGGCGGCACGCACGACGGCTCCGCGCTCCGCGCTCGATACGACGCCGAACACTTCCGCGCCGAGCGCTGTGGCCACTTGCACCGTCGCGATGCCGACGCCGCCCGAGGCCCCCGTGACGAGCACGCGCTGGCCCTCCCGCAGATCCCCGCGGGCCGCGAGCGTGTAATACGCCGTCAGGTAGTTCATCGGAATCGCGGCGGCCTCGTCGAAGGACAGCGTCTCCGGCAACGGGTACACCCGATCCTGCGGCACGCTGATCACCTCCGACGCGGCTCCGTAGCCCACGCACCCCGCCACCCGGTCGCCCGGGGCGAACTCCGACGCGGCGTCGGCATCGAGCACCACGCCCGCGAAGTCCGAACCCGGTGAGAACGGCAGTTCCGGCTTGACCTGGTAGCTCCCCGTCGACAGCAGCACATCGGGAAACGCCGGGGCGAGCGCCTCGACCTGGATGAGCACCTCGCCGGGGGCGCGCGATGGCGGCTCGATCTCGCGCACGGCGATCCCGGCGACCCCGGTGAGGTCGACCACCTGTACCGATCGCATGCCCGATGTTCCCGTCGACGACGCTTGCTCAGGCCTGGGCGACGCGGGCCGGCAGCCGCAGCATCTGGCGGTACTCCTCGTGCGAGGCGATCGGCCGACCGGTGACCTCCGAGATGAGCTTGCCCATTCCGAGAGCCTGCACGTTCGACTGGATCCGGTCTTCGCGGTGCGGCCAGAGCCAGTAGGTGTCTTCCATCCCGACGCGGATGTGCAGACCCATGAGCGCGGCGAGGTTCGCCACCCAGGTCGACGCGCGCCCCGCCGCACAGACCATGATGAAGGCATCCTCGTCGATGTCCTTGATCGCCGACACCGTGCGGGTGAGGCCGTCGATCATCTGGCGCGGGTTCTCCATCGGGCTGCATCCGGGAAGCGCCGGCAGCACGAGCCATGCGGCCGGCGTCTCGATGAGGCCGCCCTTGATGAGGAATCGGTCGGCGTTCGACACGTCGGCATCGGTGTAGACCGCGATCTCCGGAACCGATCCGGCCTCGTTGATGCGCCGCACCTTCTCGATCATGATCGGCGCCGGCTTCACGAAGAGCGAATCGCCGATGTAGGTCGCCGTCGTGTTGATCGGCGCCGCATCGAGCGTGCCCGCGTCGAGCACCTCGTTCATCAGGTCCCACTCGCCCTCGAGCGCGGGCACGAGGCATCCGTCGACGACGAGCTGCGGGAAGTCTTCGCGCAGCGGGTCGATGACCGCCTTGAACCGTTCGGGCGACAGCACGTTGTACCCGTCGTCGTCACGCACGTGGATGTGGATGGCGCTCGCCTCGGCGGCGACCTCCCGGGCCGCGGCGAGGATCTCGGCGGGGGTCAGCGGCTGGTTCGGGTTCTGGTCGTGACGGAAGAACGCTCCGGTGATCGCGACCGAGACCGCGAGCTTCTCGGGAACATCCCACGGGGTCGAGATGGCGACGTCGTGGTAGGCCGAGTGCTCGAGATCGAGAACGGTCGGCAACCCGTAGGGGCGCCAGATCATCTTCTCGTTCTCGCGCGCGACACCCTTGTTGACGCGCTCCCAGTCGTATGTGCCCATGATGTTTCCTTTCGTCGCATCCGACGAGGACGTCGAATGTGTGCGGTCTTCGGTCAGTTGACGGCTGTTTGCGTCGTAGCGAGGAGATCGCGGATGCGTTCACGCTTCTCGATCTCGCCGTTGCGGGTGCGGTAGGCAGTCATGCCGCCGCCGCCCGCCGAGACTTCCCGCAGACTCGCGAAGAAGTCAGCGGGGCTCAGAACCTCGGGAGAAACGACACCCGGCCCGGGAACGCCCCCGTTGATCGAGACGATGGCGCCGGCCGCCGCGGGCGTGCCCGTCGCATCGTCTTGGCTCATCCGCCCCCCGGAGACGAAGGTGATTCCCTCCTCGCCGACGCGCACGTCGACGAGGAGTCCCGATCCCACCGGCTCGCGGTCCGCGTACTCGCGACGCAGGGTTTCGAAGACCTCGTTGGTCACCGCGCCGCGACGATCGGATTCGGGCAATCGCGAGAGCATCCAGCCGAGATGAGTGAAGTCCTCGGGAATCAGCCCGCCATAATTGGTGACCTCGGTCGCGCGCGTGAAGCGCGGGAGCGTCGTGACCTCGGGGTGACTGAGTTGCACGACGAGTTGTTCGCCGACCGGCTCAGGGAACACCACTCGATGCGGCTGGAGCGTCTCCCATGCGGGCGTCCCACCCAGCTCGGGGATCGCTGTGCGGAAGGAGTGTGCGAAGTGCGGAACGACCGCGCCTGTCATGTCGGCGACGTCGACACACCACGAGATCGTCACCGTCGCGTCGCCATCGGGAAGGGCATCGAGGGCGAGGCGCACGAGCACGTTCGTCGTTCCCGGCGCCGAGCCCATCCCGACGAGCGCCGTGACCCCGGCCGCCTTGGCCTTCTCGTCGCGCTCCAAGAGCAACTCGGTCGCGTCGGCGTCGTCGCAGATGTCGAGGTAGTCGACGCCCGCCGCAATCGCGGCATCCAGGATGATCGGGCCGAGCGTGAAGTACGGGCCGGTGCAGTTGATGACGAGATCGACGCCGGAGAGCACCCGGTGGAGTTCGCCGGGGTCGGCGATGAGATCGAAGGTGTGACGTTCGATCTCCTGCTCTCCCGCGACGATCCTGCTCGGGTCGGCGAAGGCCCGGTCGCACGCGACGATGCGCAAGGGCATCGCCGTTCGGCCGAGACCGCGGAGCACGCCCGAAGCCTGGGCTCCGGCGGCACCGAGTACCGCAACACTCTTCTTGGACACTTGTGGTTCCCTCCGAATGCGCGCCCGAAGGTCACGCAATGTTCGGTGACGCCGCATCTGAGATGCGATGCCACACGTCTTAGCTATTAACGGTGTGGCGCAATCTCGCGGTCGCCTGCTCGTCGACCACGAGCTCTCCCGATGCGTCGGCGACGATCGCGACGCCGTAGGCCTCGGCGGCATGCTCGACCGTCTCCCAGCGCTCTCGCACGTCGTGCAGCACGAGGCTCGGGTCGCGGTGGAAGGCCGTACCGTAGCCGCCGCCCGAGGCATCCAGCCCGACGATGGTCTCGCCGGGCTGCAACACCATCGCGACAGTGTTGGCGAGCTTCTCCTTCGCCCCGTCGGCACGGACGAGCCACGCTTCGGCCCGCGTTCCGTTGCCGCCGCCGGCCGCACCCTTCGACGGCTCGATCTGGCCGTCGCACGGGTAGATCACGGTGATCGGGCCGCCCTTCGGCGTGTAGGCCAGCTCGAAGGCCGGTCCGCCGCGCAACTCGCCCGCCCCGCCCGTGTCGGGCAGGATGCGCAGGTGCTTGACGAGGATCGGCATCTTGAGCTCGTCGATCTCGACCGAGTCGCGATACATGAGACCGCTCACGCACGGCACGCCGTAGGTCAGCCAGCCGTCGGCCTGCGCGCTTCCCGGGCCGCCATTGGCGGTGAGGCAGACCTGGTTGACGAAGGGCTGGCCGGTGCGTTCGTCGATTCCCGACAGCACGGCGTATCCCACCCCCACCCCGACCGCGCCTTCCGCGACACCGTAGGGAGCTCCGAGTTGCGCGAAGGCCGCCCCGACGACGTTGATGAGCCGGTCGGTGACGTTGGTCGTGGCGATCGAGCAGCTGTGCGGGAACTTCGGCTTCCCGACGGCCGACCCGTCATTCATCTCGATCTCGACGCGGCGGAAGGAACCGGAGTTCTTCGGCACCGAGGCCGGGATGGCGTTGAAGATGCCGCCGAACACGGCTGCTCGCGTCGTCGCCTCCGTCATGTTGAGACCGCAGTCGACGTTCGGAACGTTCTCGGTGAGGTCGACGAAGATCTTGCCTTGCGCGGGTTCGATGTCGATCTTGACGCCGATGTCGAGGCCATCGGGCAAGTACGGCAGGAACGCGTCGTGACGCCCGGTGTTGTGCAGGGTCGCCTTGGGCAGATCCTCGATGGCCGACTTCATGACCTTCTCGGAGTAGTCGAGCCAGTCGCGCGTGAACTGCTTGACGGCGTCGACTCCGTACTTGGCGACGAACTCCTTGAGTCGCCGCTCGGCCACCCGGGTCGCGCCGAGCGCGGCGAGATAGTCGCCGTACCACTGCTTGGGCACGCGAATGCGCGAGCGGCACATCCGCATGATGTCGTCGATGTTCTCGTAGTCCGACTGCACCTTCACGACGGGGAAGATGAGCGTTCCCTCCGCGTACACGTCGACGGCGGCGGCGTGATAGGTCGTCGGAATCGAGTTGCCCGTGTCGGCCTGGTGCGCCTTGGCCACCGCGGTGAACAGGTGCTCGCCATCGACGAACACCGGCACGAGGATCGTGTGGTCGGCGGCGTGCGAGTTGCCCACGTAGGGGTCGTTGTCGAGATACGCGTCACCTTCGACCATGTTGGGGTGAGCTCGGCGCATCGCGGCCGCCTGCAGTTGTGCGCCGAAGATGTGCACGGGGATGCCTTCGGCGGCCGCGAGAAGCTCGTCGTCAGCGGTCAGGATCGCGCACGAGAAGTCCCGCGCGCTGTTGATGACGGCGGAGCGCGCCGACCGCAAGAGCGTGTTGGTCATCTCGCGGACGATGCCGTCGATCTTGTTCGCCAGCACCGCGGTGCGCACGGCGTCGAAGTCGGGCGTGCTCATACGGAGACCTCCTCGATCTGAAGCAAATAGTTGCCGGCGGCGGAGACGGTGACGTTCATCCCGGGGTAGACGACGAGGGTCGTCGTCGGCTCCTCGACGATCGCCGGGCCGTTCAGCCGGGAGCCGGGGGCGAGATGCTCCGGCCGGTAGACGGGCGTGTCGACGCGACCGTGGTCGCCGAAGTAGCACGACCGCGAGACGGGCGTCGACGCCTCGACCTGTTCGACGGTGCCCGAGCTCTCTTCGCTGCGGGGAAGTTCGATCGTCGCCCGCACGCTCCAGTTGAGGAACTCGACATCGGACTCGTCGTCGCGCACCGCGAAGATCCGCTCGTGGAGGTCGTGGAACGCCGCGAGGAGGGCCGCGACATCCGCGTCGGATTCGAAGCGCGCCGACGGCAACGGCAGATCGATCGTCCAGATCTGGCTGCGATAACGCGCCTCGACGCTGCCCTCCAGCCGACAATCGGGGTATTTGTCCTTGAATCGATCGGCGAAGACCCGGAGCTGGTCTTCGAGCCGTGCGAGCGCCGCGTTGACCGCGGCCGAATCGAAGGCGCTCGCGGTCGTGAGCACCGCGGCGGATTCGGCCTTGACGATGTCGGCGACGTGCATGCCGGAGGCCGAGAGGGCCGACGCCATCTTGGGCAGGATGATGCGCTGCGAGCCGAGTTCTTCGGCGATCTGCAGGATGTTGATCCCGGCCGCGCCACCGCCGGCGACGAGCGTGCTCTCCTTCGGGTCGAGCCCCTGACCGATCGTCATCTCGTGAACGGCCTTGACCATTCCCTGACTCGCGAGGAGCACGATGCCCCACGCGGTCTCATCGACCGACAGCCCGAGCTTCTCGCTCAGTCCGCCGAGGGCACGCTGGGCGGCGGCGACGTCGAGCTTCATGCGCCCGCCGAGGAAGTAGTCGGGGTCGAAGAAACCCAGCACGCACGCCGCGTCGGAGACGGTCGGCTCGGTGCCGCCCAACCCGTAGCACGCGGGCCCGGGCTCGGATCCCGCCGACTGCGGTCCGATCCGCAGGAGGCCTCCGCTGTCGATATGCGCGATCGACCCTCCGCCGGCACCGAGCGATCGGATGTCGACCGACGAGATGCCGAGCAGGTCGCCTTCCCACTCGGGTCCGATCCAGGTATCGCGGGTGTGGGCGACGACTCCGTCGCGCGAGATGCCGACGTCGAAGGTCGTGCCCCCGGTGTCGGCGACGATCATGTCGGAGCCGAAGCCTTCGAGCCGGGAGTAGCGCAGGCCGGCAAGGGGAGCCATCGAGGGGCCGCTCCGGGCCGCGTGAATGGGCGACTTGATGATCTCGGAGATGCTCATGACGCCGCCGAGGCTCGTCGACACGAGGATCTCGCCCGCATATCCGTACGAGCGCAAGTCCTCTTCTAGTTCTTGGAAGTGCCGTTGCATGAGCGGCTTGAGCGAGGCGTCGATCGCGGCGGCCGACGTGCGCCGGTATTCGCGGATGATGGGGGCGATCTGGTGCGAGAGCGTGAAGGGGATGTGCGGCGCGATCTCCTGGATGAGCTCGGCGACGCGCAACTCGTGCTGCGGGTTGACGACCGACCACAGCAGCGAGACGGCGATCGCCTCGTAACCGTTCGTCGCGAGACCGGTGATCACGTCGCGCACGTGCGCCTCGTCGAGTGCCGTCACCACGGCGCCCTCGGAGTCGACGCGCTCCAGGAGCCCGAAGGTGCGGCTGCGCGGGATGTACGGCTCCGGATACTGCTTCGAGAAGTCGTAGCCGTCTTGCTTGCCACCCTCTTTGAGCACGAGGACGTCTTGGAAGCCGTCGGTCGTCAGCAGTGCCGTCTTCGCGGTGTTGCGGGTGACGATCGCGTTGGTCGCGCGGGTCGTGCCGTAGATGAACAGGTCGGTGTCGGCGATCACTTGATTGCCGATGAGCCCGAGCTGCTCGGCGGCGAAGTCGAGAGCGCTCGAGAGGCCGCGGAAGACGCGATCGTGGGTCGTGAGTGCCTTGCCGATGACGGGTTCGGGGCCGCCCTGGATCACCACATCGATGAATGTTCCTCCGGTATCCGCGGAGATCTGGAAACCCATCAACTACTCCCTTGTAATCGCGCACGCCGGCGTCCGGCCAGTTGCATTATTGAACGTTAAGTAAACCTGTGTCAAGGCACATTCGCGTCACCGCCCGCTCCACACCGGCGGGCGTCGTTCGGCGAAGGCCCGGATGCCCTCGGTCGCGTCCTGCGACGCCGAGATCGCGGCCACCTGCGGCACGTGAGCCGCGATGCGTTCGAAGCCCTCCTCGTCGGTCGCACCCTGAGCGACCGCGACAGCGCGCAGCGTCGCCGCGACCGCGAGGGGTGCGGAGCGGATGATCTCGCGAGCGAGCGCGCGCGCCTCCGTCACGACGTCGTCCGCTTCGACAACGCGATTGATGAGACCCCACTCGAGAGCTTCCCGCGCGGGCATCGCCCGACCGGTGAGCAGCATCTCGATGGCGACGGCGCGCGGCAGACGGGCGGAAAGACGGTGAAGCCCTCCGGCGTCGGGCAGCAGGCCCATCCGCGCTTCGGGAAACGAGAAGACGGCGTGCTCGGCCGCGACGACGAGACTCGCGGCGAGTGCCAGCTCCCCGCCGCCCCCGTAGGCCGCGCCGTTCACGGCGGCGATCACCGGCTTCTCGAGGTCGAAGAGCGACGTCAGGCCGGCGAACCCGCCCGGGCCATGGTCGGCACCGTGATCCTCGCCGGCTTTGACGTCCCACCCCGCCGAGAAGAATCGGCTGCCGGCGCCCGTGACGATCCCGACGCGCAACTCGGGGTGCTCAGTCAACTCTCGAAAGGCCGCGTGCAGGTCGCGGCTCGTCGCCGAGTCGATCGCGTTGGCCGGAGGGCGATCGATCGTGATGAGCAGCACACCGGCCTCGACCACGTCACTGCGAACTCCGGGGGGCATCGTGCCTCTCTTCCGGCCTGCGACGGGCGCATCAGAACCGCCGCTCGGCTTCAGGTTTAATGCACATTAATGACATAGTCGGTCGAAGATAGCCAGGGGGTCGGTGCCGACCCGCAGCTCCTTCGACCGCCTCGCGCTCGGCGCGCTCCAGCTGAAAGGGCCATCCATGTCTGCCTCCGGATTCGACGAAAGCCCGTCGCCATTCTCGACTCTCACCGACGCCCTGCGGCACTGGTCGGACGTCACTCCCGATGCCCTCGCCCTGACCGCCGGCGACGACGTGCTCACGTTCTCCGAGCTCGCCGCTCGCGTCCGGCGGTGCAGCGCGTGGCTGGCCGATTCAGGGGTGAACGCCGGCGACCGTGTCGTGATCGTCGGGCACAACACGATCGCGTGGGTCATCCACTATGTCGCGACCCTGTCGCTGGGTGCCGTCATCGCTCCGGCCAACAACCGGTTGAGCCCGCAGCAGTTCGCCGACCAGGTCGCCTTGCTCGATGCGCGTCTCGTCATCCACGATGCGGATCACGGCCACATCGTCGAACTCGTGAGCGGACGGCCGATTCTGCCGCTCGAGCACGACCTCGGGTCGCGGGAACGGGAGTTCTCCTCCCCCGACCTCGACGTGCCGGCCCTCATCAGCTTCACGTCCGGCACGACCGGCGTCCCCAAAGGCGCGACGCTCTCCCAGGGCGCCCTCGCGCAGGCTTCGTGGCCGTTCGTGCAGGTGATGCGCACCGACGCGACCGACTCGACTCTCGTCGTCGTCCCCATGTTCCACAACACGGGCTTCATCGACCAGTTCGGACAAATGCTGCTCATCGGCGGTCGCACCGACTTGCTCCGCAGCTACCGCACGGCCGACGCGATCGACGCGCTCCGGACCCGACCGGTGACCTACCTCGCCGCCGTGCCGAGCCTCCACCGCCTCATGATGCTCGCCGACGGTGCCGATGAGGCGCTCGGGTCGATCCGTTCGATCCTCTACGGGGGTTCGCCGATGCCGGCCAGCTGGATCCAGGAGTATCGCGACCGCTGGCCCGGCATCCGTCTCTTCCACGGCTACGGCCTCAGCGAGTACGGCTCCGCGATCTCCTTCCTGCCCAGCGAATACGCGAGCACCCGCGGGGAGTCTGTCGGCTTCCCCGTTCCCGGGACCGAGGTTCGGATCGTCGCCGAGGACGGCTCCACGGTCGCGCCCGGCGACGTCGGTGAGCTGTGGGCCAAGGGGCCGACGATCATGCAGGGCTACTGGCAGCAGCCCGAGCTCACGGCCGACCGGATCGTCGACGGATGGCTGCGCACCGGCGACCTCGCGCGTGTCGACGACTCGTTCCTCTATATCGAGGGTCGCGTCGACGATGTCATCAACCGCGGCGGCGAGAAGATCCTCCCCGCCCACGTCGAAGGTCTCATCGCGCAGTCCTCCGGGGTCGCGTTGAGCACGGTGTTCGGCGTGCCCGACACGATCCTGCAGTTTCGGGTCTTCGCCGCCGTCGAAGAGCGAGCCGACGGCGGTTTCGACGAGTCGACGACCCTGGCGTCGCTGCGCAAGGTGCTTCCCGACTACGCGGTTCCCGAGCGGATCTTCGTACAGACTCCCCTCCCGCGAACGGCGAGCGGTAAGGTGGATCGCCGAGCCACCGCCGCATTGTTCGCCTCGGCGAACACCCGCGACTCCGCCGCGAAGAAGTGACCGCTACTCGCAGACACGGCTCGATGGCGTGAGAAACGATCGCTCGATAACGAGAGAAACTTCGTCGACTTAACGTAAAGTTAGTGCGCTTGGGTCGACTACCTACGGGGAATCCTGACGTGAATGCACCATCGAAATCGCCGAGAGTCCCAGCCGCGAGGGGGCGAGGCAACATCGGTCGCGCCCTCGTGATGTCGACCGCGACGAAGATGTTCCTGCGCTACGGATACTCGGGAACGAGCATGAAGGCCCTGGCCAACGAGCTCGGAGTGTCGGCACCCGCGCTGTACTGGTACTTCCCCTCGAAGGAAGACCTCTACGTCGAGGTGATCGGGTCGGCCATGACCGACTTCTTCGCGTACGTCGCGGCCGCGGCGGAGTCCGCCGACCCGGTCGAGCGCCTCGACCAGATGGTGCGGGCTCACGTCGAGTGGCAGCTGAACCAGGCCGACGCCGCGCGCACCTTCGACCTCAGCCGCGCGCAGATCGATGACGTCTCGGCCGAGCGACTCGCCCCCGTCGTCCGCTTGCAGATCAACTACCGCGACAGCATCCGCGCCGTGCTCGAGGAGGGCCGCGAGGCCGGAGCCTTCACGTTCGACGACGTCAAGGTGACGGCCTTCGCCATCATCACCTTGTGCGAGTACGTGCACTCGTGGTTCAACCCGGCGGGACCGCTCACCAGCTCCGAGGTGGCGAGGCAGCTCTCATCCCTCGTGCATCAGATGGTGGGTCACCAACCGACGTCCGTCCGCCGCGCGTGATGACCGACGCCGGCCTCACCTGGGCGGTGAAGGACAGTTTCGTCGCCTACGTGTCGTCGCTGGCCGACGGTGAGATCTCGACGAGCGACGGCGCGACGACGACGAGCGATGGCACCGAGTTCCACTTCCCCCTCGTAGGCGTCGACGGGCTGGAGGCCGACGGCTCCGCGGGCCGCCTGCGGTTCGGCGGTACGATCACGTTCGCGGGTCACTGGGGGATGTTGCAGCTGACGCTCGGCAATCCCGTCCTGACACTCGGGCCGGGATCGAGCCAGCTGCTGGCGGAGATCCGCGGACAATTGCGTCCCCTCGCCGACCTTCCCGCGATGCGCCCCGAGCGCGACGACGCCGGGCTCAGCTGGGCCGGGTGGATCCCGGCCCTCACGAGCGACGGCGCTCGCGAGTTTCAAGGAACCTACGCCGCGGGCGAGGAACTCGCCCCCCTCGAGGTTCGGGCACCGCTCTCCGACGACTAGTGACCCCTACGCCACCAAGCGCAGCTGAAGCTTGGTGAAGTGCCGCGAGAAGTCGGTGTTGTCCATCTCGACCGGGGCGAGCAGCTCGAGGCGCCGGTACCGATCCGCAAGCGTGTCGTAGACGACCCGGGCTTGCGAGCGAGACAGCCGTTGTCCGATGCAGCCGTGCGTGCCGTAGCCGAACGAAAGGATCTGGCTGCGGGTCGTCGATCGATGATGATCGAACATCTGGGGGTCGTCGAAGGCCTCGGGGTCACGATTGGCGGCAGCGAGCATGAATCGCACGATCGAGCCGGCCGGAATGTCGACACCTCTGATGCTGATGTCTTCGAGCACCGTGCGGTAGAACGACAGTTCGGGCGGGTCGTAGCGGATGATCTCGTTGATGATCGCGTCGCGCACGTCGGGGTTGGCGCGATACTCGTCGAACACCTCGGGAAGCTCCGCGAAGAAGTTCAAGCCCGACGCGATCGCGTAGCCGACATCCATGTGCCCGAGCGAGTAGAGCAGGAGCGTCGTGGCGTTCCGTTCCGCCTCGGAGATCTCCCCGTTGCGCTCGGCCTCGAGAAGCGAGTCCGCGAGGCCGTCGCCGGGGGAACTTCGCTTGTCGTCGATCAGGGCGTCGACGCGCGCGCCGAGCTTTCCAAAGCCCTCCGCCGCCACATCCCGCGTCCCCTCCCGCGGACGTGCCGCGAGCATCGGCATCGTGGCGGCCATGTCATGCATGACCTCGTCCGCGGCGCCGTCGGGAACCTGCAGCAAGTGACACATCGTGCGATGGGTGACGAGCAAGGCGAGGTCGTGCCAACCATCGAGGGTGCCATCGGTACGGCTGTCGAGCGCCTGCTCGGTGAAGCCCCGTGTCGTCGGCATCATCGTCGAGACCGCCTTCGGCGAGAGCCACTTGTTGGTCTGGCGACGCAGCCGCCCGTGATCCGGCTCGTCGCGGCCGATGATGGTTTCGCTCGCGACCGCCCAGGGGCCCGCACTGTCCCAGCCCGGCTCGACCGACATCGCCGGATGATTGCCGAAGTCCACGATGTCTTGGTACTTCGTGACGACGTAGAAGCCGCCATCGTCGTAGGCCACGGGAATCTCCCGCTGCGCCCGGGCAAACCACGGGTACGGGTCTCGTTCGAACTCGGGCGCGTCCCACGGGAGGTATTCGGCGGTCGGCAGCCGGCCGTTGCCGTCCGGAAGTTCGACCGGGCTGTTGATGTTGAGTCCGCCGAAGCTCCCCGCGACCGAGGGGCGTCCGGGCGAATTCTGAGCTGCCGCGCCGACGCGGGTCGGGCTCTCGGGTGCGTTCATGTCTGTTCCCTTCACGCGGTCATCCCGGCAACGAGTGTTGAGCATGTGCGAGTGAATCGGTCTCGCCGATCGACCTCGACCGGGACCTCGCGCTGCACTCCAGCGGCACGTTACCACAGAAATGAACGGACATTAAGGAGTAGTCGCCACCGCCCTCCGGGGACCGGGCCGATTGACGACCGCCATTGACTTACTGTTCAATTGGCACGATTTCGCCCCGCTCCGGCGCGGCACGGAAGCCACCCCGATCGACAACGAAGTGAGATGAGCATGAGCATCGAGTCCATGAAGAAGCTGCTGGCCGAGTACCACGCCGCCTGGGCGCGTGGCGATCAGGAAGCCGGGATGGCCTTCTACGCCGACGACGTGCTCGTGCACATGGGCGGAGACGGGCCCCTCGCGGGCGACTACCGCGGAAAAACCGCCTTCGTCGACGACTGGATCGGGCGAGTCAACAGTTACGTCGATCGCTGGGACTTCGGCGACGAAGGAAAGACCCTCCTCATCGGCGAAGACGGCGTGCTGATGCTCGTCCACGAGATCTGGGGACGCGGCGACGAGACGGTCGACACCAAGCGCCTGGGGTTCTACCGGTTCGAAGGCCGCCAGATCGTCGAATGCTACTTCGCCGACATGAACCAGCCCGAGGTCGAGCACTTCTTCCGCGACCTGGCGTGACCTGATCGGTGGCGGGCGTTCGCCGCGCCCGTCACCGATGTCCTGCCGTCGATCAGTCCGGGTCGGCCGCCGCGATCCCGCGAGCGTACGCCTTCAGGTCGAAGGCGTGATCCTTCACCTGGCTCATCGTCACACCCACGCCGTGCTCGAAGAGCTTGCGCGCAGCCACATGGTCGGCCGGCGAGTTCACCGACTCCACGGCGACCAGGGCCTCGTCGCGAAAGAGGAACTGGCTGAACTTGCCGACGGCCCGGTCGCCGCGTTCGACGACGACGTCGGCGGGGTCGGCGAGGCCGACGATCTGCAACTTCGCCGCACCCTGATTCGACCAGAACCACGGCGTCGAACGATAGGGCGTCGGGCGGCCGGCGATCGTCTTCGCGACGGTCTTGGCCATGTCGGTGGCGTTCTGCACCGACTCCAGCCGGAGGTTGCCTCCGAAGTGCAACGACGGGAACAGCGCGAGGTCTCCGATGGCGTAGACATTCGGCTGGTTCGTGCGCAGGTGATCGTCGACGACGACTCCGCGGTCGCTCACGACGCCGCCCGATTGCGCGAGCGCATCGTCGGTCACGGCACCCAGGCCCACAACGGTGAAGTCGCACGGGTACTCGGCACCGGACGTGCCGACGATGCCGGTCACGTGCCCGTTCTCGCCGACGAAGTGGCTGAGCCCTTCATCGAAGTGCAGGGTGACGCCGAGGTCGCCGTGCACGCGCGCGAAGTGGTCGGACATCGACGGCGACAGAACGCGCTGCATCGGCCGCTGGGCGAAGTCGATGACCGTGACCTGGAGCCCGCGCTTGGCGGCGACCGCCGCGAACTCGAGACCGATGAAGCCGGCGCCGACGACCACGACGCGACCGTGCCCTCGATCCAGCTCGGCGCGCAGCTCTTCCGCGTCGTCGATCGTTCGCAGGTAGTTGATGCCTGCGAGGTCGGTTCCCGCGCAGTTCGCCCGACGCGCCTCCGATCCGGTGGCGAGGATGAGCTCGTCGTAGGCGACCGAGCCTCCGTCAGCGAGCACCACCGCGTGCCCGTCGACATCGATCCCGGCCACGTCGACGCCGGTCCGCAGATCGATCCCGTGCTCCGCGTAGAAGGCGGCCCCGCGAAGCGGGAGCGGCGTCGGGGTGCCTCCCTCGGCCATGAAGTCCTTCGAGAGCGGTGGCCGCTGGTACGGCAGATGCGGGGCCTTGTCGAGCAGCACGATGTCACCGACGTAGCCTTCGACGCGCAACGACTCGGCCGCTTGGACCCCCGCGTGGCCCGCCCCGATGATGACGACGGTCATGGTCGCGTCCCGTCAGGCCTGGTGTTCGGCGACGTCGACATCGATCTCGTCGAAGTCGCGGCCGGCGATGATCTGGCAGCCCAGCCGGGAGTTCTCCCGGCGGTCATCGATCGTGCAATCCAGCATTTCGTCTTCGTCGTCGGAGACCTCGGGCAGCTCGGTGTCGCCGCGCACGTAGACGTGGCAGGTCGCGCACATCGCTTGCCCGCCGCACTCGCCGATGATCCCGTCCACGCTGTTGTCGAGAGCGGCGCGCATGATCGATGTTCCGGCCGCGACCTCGACGGCGTCGACGGCTCCGTCTGCGTGATGGTACGAAATCTTTGGCATCGTTGCCTCCCGTCAGTAGATCTGCATTCGGACGATACTTCAGGCCGGGCAGAATTGAAAGTCCGTTAAGGAGATCGGCCCTTGAGGAGCCCGCGGGCCGCCCCGCCGCTGCGGCGAGCGGCCCCTGCCGCCTTGACGCTGACGGCTCGAAGTGCTTAACATTTGTTAAGTTTGGGTTCGGCGGAATCCGGTACTGCTGCGACGAAGGAGCCACCATGACGATTGTCGATCAGGCAACCGCGCCCCCCGGGGAAGATCTGCTGCCCTGGCGTGACCCGGAGTTCATCAAGGCGCCGTGGCCGTGGTTCGCGCGTGTGCGTGAGCAGTTTCCGCTGCTACGCCGTGAGGACGGCACCTACATCGTCACGCGGTACGACGACGTCACCGAGCACCTCCGGAGCCCGGCGCTCGTCGCCGTTCCGCCGGAAGGGATCGGCGACAGCCCGTGGGCGTCGAACCTCAATTCGGTACTCCTCACCGAGGGTGAGCGTCACAGCCGGATCCACCGTTCCTTCCGCAAGTGGCTGACCCCCAAGAACGTTCAGGGCATGGGAGACACCGCAGCGGCTACCGCGCGGGCCGCGCTCGACAGGATCGGCGCGGACGGCCTCATCGAGGCACACCGCGAACTCGGCGTGCAGCCCGCTCAGGACGCGATGGCGGAGGTACTGGGAGTCGCGCGCGAAGACGGCATGCCGTACATCTTGGCGACCAACCAGACCATGGATTCCCTCGGCTGGGAGCCCACCGAGCAAGAGAAGACACGAGCCTGGGAGGGCTTCGGCTTCATGATGTTCCAAGCCGACCGGCTCATCGCCGAAAAGCGCAAGAACCCGGGTGACGGGCTCCTCGACGAGATGATCAGGATCGCCGATGAAGGCGGCCTGACCGATCGCGAACTCAAGGAGTCGCTGCAGATCCTCTGGGGTTCCGCGGCTCACAACCCGGGGTTCGTCATGGCATCCGCTCTCGCCGACCTGGCCGCCTACCCGGAGGCCTGGGCCGAATATCGACGCAACCCCGACGCGCGGACCGGGATCATCAACGAAGCGTTCCGGCGCGCGCTGCCCGAAGTACTCGTCGATCGCTACACCGCGGAGCCCTACGAGATCCGTGGAGTGACCATTCCGGCGAACACCATGGTCCGCTTCATCCTCGGCGCCGCCGTGCGTGACCCCGAAGTGTTCCGGAATCCCGACGGCTTCGACTGGACCAGGCCGCCGGCCGCGAGCATGGCGATCGCCTTCGGCGCGGGGACTCACGCGTGCTGCGGCCAATCCGTCGCGCGCGTCGAGATGCGCGCGGTGCTCGACGTGATCGCCGAACGGGCCGAGAAGATCGAGGTCGTCGGCGAACCCGCGTGGGTCTTCTCAGATCGTCACCGCAACTGCGAAGGCCTCACGGTGAGGTTGACGCCGCCCGCATCCTGACCCGCAGCGGTTTCACTCCCGCCGCAGCAGATTGTCGACGACGTCCCAGATCGCGTCCTCCACATCCGCGGCGCTCATGCTGCCCTCGGGGTGGTACCACGCGTTCACCCGGTCACAGATGCTCAGAACGCTGAAAGCCAGCACCAGCTCGGTGCGGGCCGGGCCATCGCGGCGGACCCGCGACGCGACCTCCCGGCGGAGCAGCTCCAAGTAGGCCCGCTGACCCGCGCGGAGCACCGCCTGGGCTTCCTCGCCGATCATGAGCAACGACGACCGGCTGGCCAGGAGCGAGTCGTTCGAGGTCGCGAGCTCGAAGTTCTCGAGCTGGAACCTGACATGACGACGCACGAGACCCTCGAGCCGGGTCTCGACGGGATCGAGGCCGTAGGGAAGCGCGACGAAGGCGAGGAAGCTGCGGAGTGCGCGCGCGATCGCCGCCGTGAGGATGGCTTCTTTCGACTCGAAGTGGGAGTAGAGGCCCGGGGCCTTGATCCCCACCGCCGCGGCCAGTTGCCGCATCGACGTCGACTGCACCCCCTCGACGGCGAACAACTGCAGGGCCGCGCTCAGAATGCGCTCCCTCGTGTCGCGACGTTCGTCGCCGCTCCCGGCGCTCAACCGCTCCAGGGCCTCGAGGGCCGCGTACAACCTCTCAAGCCCGCCGGAATCGTCGGCAGGCGGACGCTCGAACGTGTCGAGGGCCGCGAGATCGCGTTTCAGGGCGTCCTCCCGCCCGAGGATGTCGCTGCACCGCTTCGCTCACGCATGTACTCCACTTTCATCCGAGGTCGGTCAGAGCCGCCGAGTTTCCGTTGAACTGATGAACATCGGGAAGACCCATGATCTGGCGCGTCTCCTGCGGCGTCGCCACCCGCCGTCCCACGACCTCCGCGATCTTCTTTCCCAGCTCGAAGGCTTCCAGGTTCGAGGTGATGAGGTCGTTCCGGTGCGGCCACTTGTAGTACGTGTCCTCCATCCCGACGCGGATGTGCAACCCCATGAGTGCGGCCTGGGTCGCGAGGTAGGTGGAGGCGTGCCCGGCCGCGCACACGATGATGACACCATCGGGGTCGATGTCGCGGATCGATCCGACGATGCGGGTGAGGCTCTCCATCATCTGGCGCGGGTTCTCCACCGGGCTGCCACCCGGGAGGCCGGGCAGCACGACCCAGGCGGCCGGCAGTTCGACGAGCCCGCTCTGGATGAGGAAGCGATTCGCGATCGAGACGTCCGCGTCGGTGTAGACCGCGAGCTCCGGCTTGGACTTGTGGGCGTTGATGAGTCGGGTCTTCTCCATGATCACCGGCGCCGGCTTGGCGAACATGGAGTCGCCGATGTAGGTCGCGGTCGTGTTCACGGGCGCGGCATCGAGCAGACCCGATTCGAGCATCGCGATCATCTTCTCCCACTCGCCGTCGAGAGCCGGCACGAGGCACCCGTCGATGGCCATGTGCGGGAACTCGTCGTGCAGCGGGGCGATGACGTCGTGGAAACGTTTCGGGGACAGCGCGTTGTAACCGTCGTCGTCGCGCACGTGGATGTGGATGCTGCTGGCCCCGGCGAGCGCGACCTCCCGGGCCGACTCGTAGATCTGCTCCGGCGAGATCGGCTGGTTCGGGTTCTGGGCCTTCTGGAAGAACGCTCCCGTGATGGCGACCGAGACGATCATGGTTTCGGGAATGTCCCAGGGCTTCGAGACGGGTGCGTCGTGGTAGGCGCTCGTGTCGAGGTTGAGGATCTCGGGAGCGCCGTAGGGGCGCCAGATCATGCGCTTACGCTCGCGCTCCAGGCCGACGTCGACGCGATTCCAGTCGATGGTTGTCACTGCTCGTTCTCCTTGTTGCCGTGCGGATGGACGTTGGTGGGGACGAGCCCAGGGCCCCACGTGGGGTGGCCCGGAGTCTCGCGGTGCTGCGTGATCCATCGGGGCTGGCCGTAGATCGACTGGCCGCCGTCGACATCGAGGTGCGCTCCGGTGATCCACGATGAGCGACCGCCCGCCAGGAACAACACGGCGTCGGCGATGTCGCTCGTGGCACCCAGGCGCCCCGAAGGAGTCGAGTCCAGAAGAGCCGCCCGCGTGCCGCCTTCGGCGAGCATCGGCTCTGTCATGGCGGTTTCGATGACACCCGGCAGCACCGCGTTGACGCGGATGCCGTAGACCCCGAGCTCGGCGGCGAGCGATGTGACCATCGGCAGGAGCGCCGCCTTGGACACGCAGTACGCCCCGACCTGGTCGCTATGTGCGCGCGCGAGGCTCGAGGAGATCACGATGATGCTGCCGCCGAGGCCCGCGCTCGCCATGAGTTGCGCGCTTACCTGGCAGACGTAGAAGGTGCCGGAGAGGTTGACCGCGATGTGACGGTCCCAGACCCGGGGGTCCATCTCCAGCATGGGGGCGAACTTCGCATAGCCGGCGTTCGCGACGGTCACGGCCGGCGCTCCGCCCCAGCCGGCGAGCTCGTCGAGCGCGACGCGCACCTCGGACTGCTTTTCCTGGTTCGCACCGACGCCGCGCACACGATCCGCGTCATCGCTGATCCGTGCGGCCGCGTCGCGAGCGATCTCGGTGGTTCGATCGACGATTCCGATGCGATAGCCGCCCGCCAGGAGTGCGCTGGCAATCGCCTGCCCCAGCTCACCGCCACCGCCGGTGACGACAGCGAGGGGGAGGTGTTCGGTGCTCATGGTTCGCCTCTCGTGGTCGAAGAGATCCGACCGAACCCGGGTTGGGGGGGGGGGGGCGCGGCGCCGCGGGCGGCGGCCCCCCCCGCCGGGGGGACGACCAACCAC
>CBFGZU010000009.1:0-35478 GCA_965653335.1 uncultured Pseudolysinimonas sp. | reverse complement strand
CTTTGCGCATCGCGCGGATCGACTCGCGCGCGATGATGCGGGCGCCGATCGCGGCTTGGATGGGCACCTCGAACTGCTGACGTGGGATGAGTTCGCGCAGCCGCCCCGTCATGAGCACGCCGTAGGCGTAGGCCTTGTCTTTGTGCACGATCGCGCTGAAGGCATCCACCTGTTCGCCCTGGAGCAGGATGTCGACCTTCACGAGGTCGGCTTCCTGGTCGCCCGCCGGCTCGTAGTCGAGCGACGCGTAGCCCTGGGTGCGCGACTTGAGCTGGTCGAAGAAGTCGAACACGATCTCACCGAGCGGCATCGTGTAGTGCAGCTCGACGCGGTCGGTGCCGATGTAGTCCATGCCGCCGAGGGTGCCGCGGCGGCTCTGGCAGAGTTCCATGATCGTGCCGACGTAGTCCTTGGGCGCGAGGATGGATGCCTTCACGATCGGCTCGCGCACGTTCGCGATCTTGCCGTCGGGGTACTCCGACGGGTTGGTGACGGTGACGGTCTTCTTGTCGTCGGTCGTCACTTCGTAGATCACCGACGGCGCCGTCGTGATGAGGTCGAGGCCGAACTCCCGCTCGAGCCGCTCGGTGACGATCTCGAGGTGCAGCAGCCCGAGGAACCCGCAGCGGAAACCGAACCCGAGCGCGACGGAGGTCTCGGGCTCGTAGTTGAGGGCGGCATCCGACAGCTTGAGCTTGTCGAGGGCTTCGCGCAGGTCGGGGTAGTCGCTGCCGTCGATCGGGTAGATGCCCGAGAACACCATCGGCAGCGGCTCCGTGTAGCCGGGCAGCGCTTCGGTGGCCGGCTTCGACGCGGTCGTGACGGTGTCGCCGACCTTCGACTGGCGCACGTCTTTCACGCCCGTGATGATGTAACCGACCTCGCCGACCCCGAGACCCTTGCTGGGGGTGGGCTCAGGGGATGAGACGCCGATCTCGAGGATCTCGTGGATCGCCCGCGTCGACATCATCTGGATGCGCTCGCGCGGCTTGAGGGAACCGTCGACCATGCGCACATAGGTGACGACGCCGCGGTAGGAGTCGTAGACGGAGTCGAAGATCGCCGCGCGTGCCGGAGCGTCGGCGTCGCCCACCGGAGCCGGCACGCGCTCGACGACCCGGTCGAGCAGGGCTTCGACGCCGACGCCGGTCTTGCCGCTGACACGCATGACCTCATTCGGGTCGCCGCCGATGAGACCCGCGATCTCGTCGGCATACTTCTCGGGGTCGGCGGCCGGCAGGTCGATCTTGTTGAGCACCGGGATGATCTCGAGGTCGTTGTCGAGCGCGAGGTACAGGTTCGCGAGCGTCTGCGCCTCGATGCCCTGCGCGGCGTCGACGAGCAGGATCGCGCCTTCGCACGCGGCGAGCGAGCGCGACACCTCGTAGGTGAAGTCGACGTGACCCGGGGTGTCGATCATGTTGAGGGCATACGTCGTGCCGTCAACGGCCCACGGCATCCGCACCGCCTGGCTTTTGATGGTGATGCCGCGCTCGCGCTCGATGTCCATGCGGTCGAGGTACTGCGCGCGCATGTCGCGGTCGCTCACGATTCCGGTGATGCCGAGCATGCGGTCGGCGAGCGTCGACTTGCCGTGGTCGATGTGGGCGATGATGCAGAAATTCCGGATGCGCGACGGGTCGGTCGCGGCCGGAGGCAGGGGCGTGCTGGCGCGGGGCATTTGTGCCCCATTGTCTCAGACCTCCGCGTGCCGACCGTGCGACGATCGAGGGATGCCGATCCCCGACTTCATCCGCGACCTGCGCGACAAGATCGGCACCGCACCGCTCTGGTTGGCGGGCGCGACGGCCGTCGTGATCGACGGCGACCGCATCCTGTTGATCCGCCGGTCCGACACCGGGGCGTGGACGCCGATCACCGGCATCATCGACCCCGGCGAGGAGCCCGCCGTGACGCTCGTTCGCGAGGCGCTCGAAGAGGCGAATGTGCGTATCGAGGTGGAGCGGCTCACCTCGACCTGGGTGACGCGACCGGTGCGTTACGTGAACGGCGACGAGGCGCAATACCTCGACCTGACGTTCCGCTGTCGGTACCTCGGCGGCGACCCCCGTCCGGTCGACGGCGAAGCCAGCGAGGTCGCCTGGTTCCCGCTCGAGGGGATCCCGACGATGGGCGACGAGATGGTGGCCCGTGTCCGACTGGCACTCGCCGAAGAGGGGGCCGCGTTCTTCAGTCGCGAGCCCCTCCCCTGGAACGGTTAGGTCAGAACCAGAGCGACTCGAACCAGAACGAGTCGGCAGCCCAAGCGCCGAGGGCGAACGGGGCGAACATCACGAAGCCGATGACGGCGAGGATGATCCAGCCGAAGAGCGACAACAGCCCGACGACGATGGCCCAGTTGGCCGTCGTCACCGCCGCCGGCTCCTTGTTGCGGCCGAGGAAGCCGAGGACGACGCCCGCAATCGCGAGCGGCCCCATGCCGGTGGGGATGGACAGGATTGACAGGACGAGGCCGACGACGCTGTAGGTGTTGCTTCCTGCGGCGGGGGTGGCAGACGTCGACTCGATCGACGGGGCGGTGAGGGTTTCGGTGGTCATGAGTCGAAAGTACGAGCGCCGAGAAACTTGCACAGTGGGGCGAACCCCCGGATCCGCCCACAGGCACACCGTCCGCGTTGCCTCAGCCCGTCTGATCCGGTAACGTAGCCCCTTGGTTTCCGCGTGGTCTTTTCCTCCCACGCGATTCGCCGGAAGCGCCCCTCTACCGCTCCGGACAGCGTAGATACCTTCCGTTCGAACGAAAGCACAGGCATGGCCAACATCAAGTCGCAAATCAAGCGCATCGGCACCAACAAGAAGGCGCAAGAGCGCAACAAGGCTGTTCGCAGCGAGGTGAAGACCGCCGTGCGCGTCACCCGCGAGGCCGTCGCCGCGGGCGACGCCGCCAAGGCTCAGGCCGCACTGGTGGTCGCCACCAAGAAGCTCGACAAGGCGACCAGCAAGGGCGTCATCCACGCCAACAACGCCGCCAACCGCAAGTCGGCGATCGCCAAGGCTGTCGCCGGGCTCGGCGGTGCCAAGCCCGCCAAGGCTGAGAAGCCGGCCAAGGCCGCTGCCGCCAAGTAACCCCTTCGCGAAGGCCCTCACCCTCTCGGGTGGGGGCCTTCGTCGTTTCAGGAGCGCAAAATGGCACACGCGAACCGTTGACGCGCGCGAATCGGCGCATCTGACGGCGACCGTCGCGCCGGCGTCCCCGCGAACTCCCGGATGTGGGGTCAGCGGCGGGAGCGGTCGCTGAGCTGGGCGATCATGACCTCGAGCGCGTAGACAGGGTCGCGGCCGCCGCCTTTCACCTGGGCGTCGGCCTCGGCGAGGGTCTGGATGGCGCGGCCGAGGCCGGCATCCGTCCAGCCCTGCAGGTCGCGTTTGGCGCGGTCGACCTGCCACGGGGCAAGACCGAACCGCTGGGCGAGCTCGTTCGACGAGCCGCGCTGACCGGCGAGCTTCGCCATCGTGCGGATCTTGCTCGCGAACGCCGCGACCATCGGCACCGGGTCGGCGCCCGAGGCGAGCGCGTGTCGCATCAGACCGAGCGCCTCGCCGTGGTGGCCGGCGATCGCGGCATCCGCGACGGCGAAGGCCGTCGTCTCGACCCGTCCGCCGTAGTACTTCGCGACGGTCTCTTCGGTGACGTCCTCGGCCGTGTCGGCGAGCAGTTGCTGGCATGCGGCGGCGAGCTCGGCGAGGTCATCGGAGAAGGCGCTCACGAGCGCGCGCAGCCCGGGACCGGTGATCTTGCGGCGTGCTGCGCGGAACTCGGCAGCCACGAAATCCTGCTTGTCGCTGTCACGCTTCAACTCGGCGCAGACGATCTCGATGCCGCCGCCCGCGCCGGCGCGGATCGCGTCGAGCAGCTTCTTGCCGCGCGTGCCGCTCGGGTAGCGCAGCACGAGGTAGCTCTCGTCGGCGGGTGATGCGACGTAGGCGAGCGTCTCATCGAGGAAGGCATCCGTCATCTTGTCGACGTTCTCGACCCGGATGAGCCGCGGCTCCGCGAACAGGCTCGGGCTCGCGAGGGTCAGCAGTTCCCCCGGAGCGTAGGAACCTGCGTCGATGTCGGAGACCTCGAGGCTCGGATCTTCAGCCCGCAGGATGTCGCGCAGCAGCCGGATCGCCCGGTCGGCGAGCACCGTCTCGGTACCGGTCACGAGCACGACGGGTGCGGGGCGCACCTGATCCCACGGGAGCTGCGGGATCGCCGACTTGGCCGCGGCGCGGCCTCGGGAGGTGGTGGTCGCCATCGCACTCAGGCTACCGCGCGGTCCAGACCTCGACCTCGCCCGGTCCCCGACCCGGCGCGATCAGAATGAGGCCGTCGAGGTCGGTGCGCAACACGGTTGTGCCCGCCGCGGCCAGGACGCCGAGCAGGTCGTCCGTCGGGTGGCCGTAGTCATTGCCGGCCCCGACCCCGATGAGCCCGGCGGCGGCATCCAGCTGCTCGTAGAGCGCCGCCGATTGGTCGGCGGAGCCGTGGTGGGCGACCTTCACGACATCCACCCGGCCGAGACTGACCGCCCCGGCCATGCGCGCCTGCGCCTCGGCCCCGAGGTCGCCGAGCATGACGGAGCTCAGGCACGGCTCGACGGTGCCGCAGGTCCAGTGCAGCGTGACGCTCGCCTCGTTGCCGGGGGTCGACCCGCGCGGGGACGGCCAGAGCGCCTCCCAAGCGAGTGCGCCGAGCACACCCCGGTCGCCGCGGTCGACCGATGCGACCCGCGCTCCGTGCGCCGCGAAGGCCGCGAGCAGGCGCTCGTCGGCGGCGTCCCCCGGCGGCCCGGCGAGCACGACGTCGGCGCGACCGAGCACCGCGTCGGCTCCCCCGACGTGGTCGAGGTCGAAGTGGGTGAGCACGAGCAGGTCGATGCGGCCGATGCCGAGGTCGTCGAGGCAGACGCGCAGCGGCGCGGGATCCTGCCCGAGGTCGATCAACGCGACGGCATCCCCGCTGCGCACGAGGGTCGCGTCGCCCTGCCCCACGTCGCACATCGCGTACTGCCAGTCGGCGGGGCGGGTGATCCGCGTGACGACAGCACCCCCGACCGCCGCGGCGAGGTACGCGACGAGAGCGACCAGACTCGCGGCCCGGGCGATGCGACGCGGCCGCCCGACGCCGAGCACCGCGACGAGCACCGCGGCCTCGATCGCGACGAGCAGCACGACGCCGCCCAGGCCGCCGGGCCAGACTCCGCGGGCACCCGGGAGGCCGGAGACAAGGGTGGCGACGGCGGCGATCCAGGATGCCGGCAGCCAGCCGAGCCACGCGACGGCCGCCGCGAGCGGCGGCGCGACACCCGCGAGCAGACACGCGACCAGGCCGAGTACCGTCGCCAGCGGCGCGGCCGGGGCGGCGAGCAGGTTGGCAGGCACCCCGTAGAGCGGCAGCGACGGGTCGAGCAGCAGGATGACCGGTTGGCACGCGAGGTGCGCGGCGAGGGGCACACTGAGCACCGTCGCGAGCCATCCGGGCAGCACGCGGCTGAGCGCGACCGCGAGCGGCCCCGCGAGCAGCAGCAGTCCGGCCGTGGCGAGGGCGGAGAGCGCGAATCCGTAGGACCGCGACAGCCACGGGTCGACGATCAGCAGCACGAGCACGGCGGCGCACAGCACGGGAACTCCGAGAGCCGGGCGACCCAGCGCGACGGCACCGAGGGCGAGGCCCGCCATCACCGCTGCGCGGAGCACGCTCGGTTCGGGGGTGACGAGCACGACGAATCCGAGCAGCGCGACCGCGGCGACGCCGACCCGCACGGGCAGTGGCGCACCGAGGAGCGCGGTGATCGCGAGCACCGCGCCGACGACGATCGCGCAGTTCGCGCCCGATACCGCCGTGAGGTGGCTCAGGCTCGATGCCTTCATCGCGGCGTCGAGCGGCTCGGGCACGCGCGACGTGTCGCCGATCGCGAGCCCCGGCAGCAGCCCGCCGCCGGGTTCGGGCATGCCGCTGCTCACGTCGAGGAACCCCGATCGGATGCCGTGTGCCCACGCCAGCAGCGGCGGCGGGTCGTGCACCGGCTCGATGTCACCGCGGGGGAAGAGCAGGAACGCGACATCCTCGCCTGGCGCGGTTGGTTGGAGGTCGCCGCGAAGGGTGACGGTCGACCCGATCGGCGGGGCGGTTCCGGGGTCGGCGAAAACCAGAACCGGTGCCGACGTGCCCGCGATGACGCCGGCGAAGCGTCCGTCCTCGGCACGCCCGCCGACCGTCACGTCGAGTTCGAGCGACCGCCCGGAGTCTGCCGCCTCGAGGAGGTCGGCAGGGGCGCGAGCGGGCGCGGCGATGGCGACAGCGCCGAGGACGAGAGTCGCTGCTCCGACCGCGACCGCCGCCAGCGCGACGGCGCGCACGCGCATCGCCGCGAGCGCAAGCCCACCCGTCACCACCCCGCCGATGACCGCCGCCGCGGGAGCGGCACCCGGGATGCCGATGGCCACCCCCGCGGCGAGCCAGCTCAGCAGCGCCGCCGGGAGCAGCCTCCAGCGAGCGGGGAACGCCGTCACACCGTCACCAGATCGCGGATGGCGTCGAGTTTCGCCTCACCGATGCCGCCGACGTCGAGCAGATCTTCGATCGACTCGAAATGCCCGTGCTCCTCGCGCCAGGCGAGGATCTTTGCCGCCGTCGCCGGCCCCACCCCCGGCAAGGTGTCGAGCGTCGCCGCGTCGGCGGTGTTGAGGTTGACCCGCCCATCTCCCGCGACTCCGGGTGGTGCCGACGCTGCTTCTCCGATGGCCGGCACCACGATCTGCTCCCCGTCGCTCACGAACCGGGCCAGGTTGAGGCCTGCCGCATCCGCCTGCTCGGTGAAGCCGCCTGCCGCCGCCACGGCATCCACCGCCCGCGCGCCGTCGGGCAACTCGTACAGTCCCGGTCGCGCCACCTGCCCGAGAATGTGCACGTAGATCACCGTGGCGGCCGGTGCCACCGTCGGGTCACCGTCGGGAGTGATGGTCGTCGTCGACCCGCGCGGGGTCACCGCCGTGACAAACACCGCGATGCCCAACCCGACGAGCACAACGGTGACCGCGACTCCGGCAAGCTGTCGCGCGCGGGCGCGGCGCGGGTCAGGGCCGGCAGTCGTTGTCACCCCGCGACGCTAAGACTCCGCGAGATTCGACGGTGCCGCTCCCCAAGAGCTGGGGACAGCCCCTCCGAATTGGGCGCCGGAAGGACCTGCTATTTGCCCGAGATCGTGCCTAAAGCGCGCGCGGAAGGCACGAAGTCGGGCAAATAGCACTGCGGTTGCCGGGATTAACGCGTCGCGATGTTCACGACCCGAGGGGCGCGCACGATGACGTTCGCGATCTCGCGGTCGCCGATCGCCCGCACCACGTTCGCCGAAGCTCGAGCAAGCTTCTCCAGGTCGCCCGAGTCGATGAGTGGCGAGACCTCGAGCCGATCGCGGACTTTGCCGTCGACCTGGATGATCGCGGTCACCTGGTCTTCGACGAGCAGCGTCGGGTCGGCCTTGCGCAACCCGGCGAATGCGACGCTGTCGGTGTAGCCGAGGCGCTCCCACATGTCTTCGGCGGTGAACGGCGCGAAGAGCGAGAGCACGACCGCGACGACCTCGATCGACTCGCGAACCGCCGGGTCTCCGGCGCCGGGGCCTGCGTCGATGGTCTTGCGGATGAGGTTCACCAGCTCCATGAGCCGCGCGACGACGACGTTGAACTTGAACGCTTCGAGCAGCCCGGGAGCGTCCGCCAGAAGCTGGTGGGTCGCCCGGCGCAGGTGGCGGTCGCCTCCCTTCCACTCCACGGTCGGCTCGGTCGTGACCTCGCCGGAGATGCGCCACGCACGGGCGAGGAACTTCGAGGCCCCCGTCGGCGAGACATCCGCCCAGTCGATGTCGTCTTCGGGGGGACCGGCGAACGCCATCGTGAGCCGCAGCGCGTCGGCGCCGTGCGCATCCAGTTCGCTCGCGAACTCGACGAGGTTGCCTTTCGACTTCGACATCTTCGCGCCGTCCATGAGCACCATGCCCTGATTGAGCACCGCGCTGAACGGTTCGGTGAAATCGACGAGCCCCGCGTCGAACAGCACCTTCGTGATGAACCGCGCGTAGAGCAGGTGAAGGATGGCGTGCTCGACACCGCCGACGTACTGATCGACCGGCGCCCACTTGGCGGCGTCCTTCGGGTCGAACGCCTTGTCGGGATCGGTCGGGTTGAGGAAACGCAGGAAGTACCACGACGAGTCGACGAAGGTGTCCATCGTGTCCGGGTCGCGTTGCGCCGACCGCCCGTCGGGAAGCGTCGCGTGCATCCACTCGGTGGCGCCGCCGAGTGGTGACGTTCCCTTCGGCTTGAGGTCGAGACCTTCGGTCGCGGGAAGCCGCACGGGCAGCTCCTCCCGCGGAACCGGATGCAGCGACCCGTCGTCGGCATGAAGGATCGGGATGGGGGTGCCCCAGAACCGCTGTCGCGAGATGAGCCAGTCGCGCAACCGGTAGGTCTTCGCGGCGCGGCCCACGCCCTTCTGTTCGAGCAACTCGATCATCCGGAGCTGCCCGTTCACCTTGCTCAGCCCGTCGAGCGCACCCGAGTTGATCAACCGCCCGTCGCCGTGCAGGGCCTCTCCCGTGCCTTTCGGGTCGAGCGCGGGGCTCTCGCCGGCCTCGAGCACGCCCTTTTCCAGAAGCTCAGGGGTGATGACCGGGATCGCGCCCGTGACGGGAGCATTGGTGTCGATGACGACGCGCACGGGCAGGTCGAACCGGATCGCGAAGTCGAGGTCGCGCTGGTCGTGCGCCGGCACAGCCATGATCGCGCCGTGCCCGTAGTCCGCGAGCACGTAGTCGGCCGCCCAGATCGGCAGTCGCTCGCCGTTGACGGGGTTGATCGCCCACCGGTCGAGGAAGACGCCGGTCTTCGGCCGGGAGGCATCCTGCCGTTCGATCTCGGTCGAGCGCTGCACCTGCTCGAGATAGTCGGCGAACGCCTTCCGCACCTCGGGCGACGCGTCGGCGACCAGCTCGGCGGCGAGGTCGGCGTCGGGGGCGACGACCATGAACGTCGCCCCGAACAGGGTGTCGGGGCGGGTCGTGAAGACGGGAATCTTCGCCTCACCGCCCTCGACCTCGAACTCGACCTCGGCACCGGTGGAGCGCCCGATCCAGTTGCGCTGCATCGCGATGACCTTGCTCGGCCACGAACCCTCGAGCTGCTTGAGGTCGTCGAGCAGGCGGTCGGCGTAGTCGGTGATCTTGAAGTACCACTGGGTGAGCTTCTTCTTCACGACCACCGCGCCGGAGCGCTCCGAGGTGCCGTCGGGCAGCACTTGCTCGTTGGCGAGCACCGTCTGATCCACCGGGTCCCAGTTGACGTACGACGCCTTGCGGTAGGCGAGACCCTTCTCGTACAGCGTCAGGAACAGCCACTGGTTCCACTGGTAGTACTCGGGGTCGGAGGTGTGCAGTTCGCGGCTCCAGTCGAAGCTCGCGCCGTAACGCAGGAACGACGCTTTCTGCTGGGCGATATTGGCGTACGTCCATTCGCGCGGGTCGACGCCGCGCTTGATGGCAGCGTTCTCGGCGGGCAGGCCGAACGAGTCCCAGCCGATCGGATGCAGCACGTTGAAGCCCTGCTGCCGCCAATAGCGGGCGACGATGTCGCCGTAGGCGAAGGCTTCAGCGTGCCCCATGTGCAGGTCGCCCGACGGGTACGGGAACATGTCGAGGATGTATTTGCGGGGCTTGCTGTCGGGAACCCCGGCGACCTCGAACGGCTTCGACTCCTCCCACCGGGCGAGCCACTTGGCCTGAATCCGGCGGATGTCGTAGTTGTCGAACGCCGCGTCGTTCTCAGGGTCGTGGTCGTCGTGCTGCACGCGTCGCCTCTTCGTTCCGTCTCGGTGGCCCCAAGGCCCCGTCCAGCGTAGTCAACCCACGCGTAGGAGCCCGCGTTCCCGCATCCTGATCGCCGCGACGCACGAGGGTCAGGTCGAGCGACGTCGCAACGCCGACAGGGGCGCGCGAGCCTTGAGGCGCATCTCTGCGTACTCCTCGTCAGGATCGGAGAGGGCGGTGATGCCGCCGCCGGCGCCGACGGAGGCGCCCTCGGCATCCATCACGATCGAGCGGATGACCATCGCGAGGTCGGCTTGCCCGTCGTAACCGAAGAAGCCGAAGCATCCGGCGTAGATCCCCCGCGGGCCGGCTTCGAGAGCGTCGAGGATCTGCGTCGCCCGGAGCTTCGGCGCTCCCGTCATCGACCCCGCCGGAAAGCACGCGCCGAGGGCATCAACGGCGGTGAAACCCTCGCGCAGCCGACCCTCGACTTCGCTCACCAGTTGATGCACCGCGGGGTAACTCTCCACTTCGAGCAGACTCGTCACGGCGACCGACCCCACCTCGCACACGCGCGACAGGTCGTTGCGCATGAGGTCGACGATCATGACGTTCTCGGCGCGCTCCTTCTCGCTCTCCACCAGTTCGGCGGCGAGCTCCTCGTCGGCGATCTGTGCGCTCGCGCGGGGCCGGGTGCCTTTGATCGGGCGCGTGCGGACGAGCCCGTCGGCGTCGACGTCGAGAAACCGTTCGGGGCTCGCCGACAGCAGACTCGTGCCGGCGATGCGCACGAACCCTCCGTGGTGACTCCCGGATGCCGCCCGCAACGCGAGATAGGAGGCGACGTCGTCGAACGAACCGTCGACCTCGGCGGTCGTCGTGAGACAGATCTGATACGTCTCGCCCTCGCGGATCGCGTCGAGGCACGCCCGCACCTTCGACACGTAGGCCGCTTCGTCGTCCCGCCAGCGCACGACGGCGTCGCTCGAAGCGTGGGGAGGAACGGCCGGGGCGGCGGCGAGCCGGGTTACGAGGCCGTCCCGCCATCCGGCGAGAGCCCCCGCCCAGTCGTCTCCGAGGGCGAGCAGGTCGGCGGTGCCGGCCTCGGCGTCGATGACGAGCGCCCGGTCGACGCGCAGAAACGCCGCGTCGGGATGCCGCGCGCGTCGCGTCACCGGAACGCCCGTCGTCTCGTCGCGAACCTCGTAGCCGACCCAGCCGACGACGCCGAGCCGGAAGCCGTCGAAGCCCGGGTAGGCGCGATAGAGCTCGATCGGCTCGCGCTCCAGTTCGGCGCGCAACGTATCGAGCACGGCACCGCGCGGCGGCACGACGCGCATCCCCGAGCCCATCACGTGCACGCCGTGTTGCCCGCTGTCGAGCCAGAACACGTCGTCGCGAGGTCCTGAGCCCGTCGAAGGATCGCCCGCGGCGAGAACGCGAAACGCCGACTCGGGGTCGATCCGGCCGGCGAGGTGATGGCGCAGCAGTCGGCGACGCATAGCCTGATCCTATGAGCGCGGCCAGCACCTTCCGGTGGGTGGACCCGTCGTCCAGCTCAGGAGGGCGGGGCATCCTGGAGCCCCGCACCGATTGCGACATCCTGCCGGCGACGATCGAGGCGGCCGATTCGTGGCTCGTGACCGACGGCACCGTTCTCGCCCTCGACGTGCACCGCGCGCGCTTCATGACCTCGATTCCACGCGGCCGTTACCGGCAGCTCGACCCGGGCGCCTTCTGGGATGCCGCGATCGCCGCGATCCCACGCACCGGCGACTGGTTCCCGCGCGTCGAGTCGCGCACCCAGTTGTCGCGGCCGCAATTGCTGTTCCGGTTGCGCGAGGCACCGGAGCGGGCGCGGTCGATCGTGCTCGCGACGCATGAGGGACGCGACCCGCGCACCGCCCCGCGGTTCAAGGGACCCGACCTCGAAGCGATGGTGCGGTTGCGCACGTCGGTGCAGTCGCAGGGCGCGGGGGATGCCGTCATCCTCACCCCCGATGGCCACATCGCCGACGGATCGACGACGTGCCTCGCATGGTGGCGCGGTGACGCCCTCGCGATCCCGTCCGACGACATCGAGCGCATCGACAGCGTGACGCTGCGCAGTGTGCTCGCGCTCGCGACGGCGACGGGCGTCGACATCCTGCGGGAGTCCGCGCGGCCGGAAGATCTCGACGGCTGCGAGGTGTGGGCGCTCAATGCGCTGCACGGCATCCGCATCGTCACGCGGTGGATCGGGGGTCCGCCGGTCGCCGAAGAGCCGGGGCGACTCGACACCTGGCGCCGCCGCCTCGATGCCCTGCGCCGCCCGATGCCTGAGGTCACGGCGTGAACGAGGCGCTGCTGTGGATCCTCGACCTCGTGCGCGACGTCGACCCGGTCGCCCGCACCCTGCTCGCCGGCACCGGGATCTTCCTCGAGACCTCCCTGCTCGTGGGACTCATCGTGCCCGGCGACACGATCGTTCTCGTCGCCTCGACCGCAGCGGACTCCCCGGCGCAGTACATCGCCGTGCTCGTCGCCGTCATCCTCGGAGCGCTCGGCGGCGAGAGCGTCGGATTCGCTCTCGGGAGATTCTTCGGCCCGAGGATCCGCGACTCCCGGCTCGGGTCGCGCATCGGGATGCGCAACTGGCAGCGAGCCGCGAACTACGTCGACCGGCGCGGCGGCATCGCGGTGTTCGTGTCACGGTTCCTGCCGGTGCTGCACTCGCTCGTTCCGGTCACGGTCGGCATGAGCAACATGCCCTACCGGCGTTTCATCGCCTGGACGACGCCCGCGTGCATCCTCTGGGCGTTCGCGTACGTGACCTTCGGGTCGGTCGCCGCCGTCTCCTACCGGGAACTCGCGAACTCCCTGCACTTCGCGGGGTATCTCTTCGTCGCGGCGATCGTCGTGTTCGCCGTCGCCGTCCTCGTGGTCAAGAAGCTACTCGAGCGATCCGCGGCCCGGCATTGGGACCACCCCGGGGACGGCGACGCGACGACGAGGGACGAGCCGACCGACTGATCCGCCGATCGCGGCCCGATCAGGTCGTCGGCACTGGCCAGAACGGCGCCATCAGGGCGGCCGCGGTCGCGACCCCGGCGAGGAGATAGTCTTCGTCGCCCTGCGGGTCGCTCAGGAATGCCCGCGCCGTGATCGCGTCCGTCGCCACCACGACCGCCGAGAACGCCGTGCGGGCCGCATCGGATCCGTCGAGATCGAATCGCGCGATGAGCGCGTCGAACAGCCGGTCGGCGAAGCCCTGCATAGCGGGGTGACCGGTCGTCGGGCGCAGGTCGAGGACGTCGCCATAGCGCAACGATGCGAACCCGGGCTCGTCGCGGAACGCTGCCTTGATCTCGTCGAACACAGCGCCGAGCGACGTGAACCAATCCGTGTGCGCCGTGTCCATGAGCGCGGCGAGGGCTGAGTCGCTCGTGCGCTCGACGTTGCGGGCCGCGAGGCTCTGCAGCACGGCGATCCGGTCGGGGAAGTAGCGGTAGACCGTCCCGATCGATGCTCCGGCGCGCTCGGCGACCATCGCGGTCGTGAGGCGCTCGTAGCCGATCTCATGGGTGACCTGTGCGGCGGCATCCAGCAGCGCGGTCAGGCGTGCCGCGCTGCGCGCTTGCACGGGTTCGTTGCGGATGATCGCGGAGCTCTCGGCCCGCGGAGCCTCCAGGTGTGTCTGTGCCATCGGATTCTCCTCAGCCTGATCCACTTCGGATTCTAGACGGCAAACAGTCGAGTAGTCCTAGTTATCGGCCGTGGCACACTGATCCCATGGCGGGACCGGGGCTGCGATTCGTCATCCGCCTCGATGACGCCCTCCATCGGATGCGCGCCGACTGGGGTCGACGGGCGGGCCGGGTCCCCACGATCGTGCCGTTCGTCGGCTACGGCGGCGACGGATGGATCCGAGTGCTCGGTCGCGTCGTGCTCCGAAAGCCCGGCCGCGCGCCGGCGGATCGCTTCACGAGCGTGCGGGGCTGGCGCAGTTTCACTTCGATTGCGGTGCGGGATGCCGTGGTGACGGTCACCGACTCCGAAAGCGGCGCGACCGGGTCGGTGAGCACCGACCGCGGCGGAGTCATCGATGCCCGCCTCGACATTGACCTGCCCCAGGGATGGTCGGCGGTGCGGCTCTCGATCGACGGTCAGGACGGGGTGGATTTCCCGGTGTTCGTCGTCGATGAGGCGGCAACGTTCGGGGTCGTGTCCGACGTCGATGACACCGTTATGGTGACGGCTCTCCCGCGACCGTTCCTCGCCGCCTGGAACTCGTTCGTGCTCGATGAGCACGCTCGCACGCCGGTCGCCGGCATGGCCGTGCTCTACGAGCGACTCGTCCGCGCGCATCCCGACGCTCCCGTCGTCTATCTCTCCACGGGAGCGTGGAACGTCGTCCCGACCCTCACCCGCTTTCTGTCCCGCAATCTCTACCCGCGCGGTCCGCTACTGCTGACCGACTGGGGCCCGAATCGCGATCGCTGGTTTCGCAGCGGGCCCGAGCACAAGAGCTCGAGCCTCGAACGGCTTGCGAACGAGTTCCCCCGTATCCGCTGGCTGCTGATCGGAGACGACGGGCAACACGACGAACGCATCTACGGCGACTTCGCACGACGCCACCCCGATCGCGTGCGCGCGATCGCGATCCGGCGGCTCACCCCCGGCGAGGCGGTGCTCGCGGGCGGGCGCACGCCGACGGAGCCGCACGGCGAGCGTTCGGCGCCCTGGGTTCACGCCCCCGATGGCGCCGGCCTGAGCGCTCGACTCGGCGAGCTCGGGCTTCTGTGACAGCTTGAGGTGCGGATTCCGGGGCATGTCGCCTCGCGGCGATCGTTTCCGCAATTCGGCACCCCCGAACACGGGTGCCGAAGGTTCTTGACCCGCGTCGGGGGGCGCGATAGCGTCATCTTGCCTGGTCCCCATTTATGAGGACACGAGGCGTCCGGCCCCACCGGAGCCAATACCCGATTCACGGCCCCACCGGAGCCAATACCCGATTCACCCAATACCCGATTCACCCGCACCCGATTCACCCGCACCCGACCTCCCCCGGTCGAACGGTCCCCCCGACCTAGCGGTTCCTATCCCCCGAGAGGAACGGCCAGCATGTCTGCTGCGCTCCCCGCCGCCGTGGCGCTCGCCGCGCCCACCCCCGACTCCGGCCTCTTCGCCGCCGTGATCATCGCCGCCGGAGCGACCGCTCTCGTCGCGCTCGGGATGATGCTCTTCGGCATGCACCGGCACTCCCGGCTCACCGCGCTCCGCGGTCTCGCGACCGCCGGGCTCGCCCTCGGCGTGATCTCGATCGCCGTCGGCGGGGTACTCGCCGTGTCGCCGACCTCCGCTCAGGCAGCACCCGACCAGACCGGGCCGACGTACGTCGTCACCTCTGACGACGTCGACATCCAGCTCCCGACCCTCCCGCACGACTGACTGTCGCCCGCCCGACGGTCGGGGCGCGCGGGATACTGAACGCGTGGTCTCACGTTCGTTCACGCCGGTTCGCCGCCGGATCGCCGCACTCCGCCTGACCGCGCTGGGAATCGCGGCACCGGCGGCGGCGTCACCCGCCGCCGCCGCCCGGCACCTCCTCGCCCTGCAGGCCCAGGATTACGCGGGCGCCCTGTGGTCGATCGCTCTCCGCACTCCGGGAGCAACGGCGGCGAGCGTCGAAGCCGCTCATCACGCAGGCGAAATCGTGCGCTCGTGGCCGTTTCGGTCGACCCTGCACATCGTCGCCGCCGAAGACCTCGGATGGATGCTCGCCCTCACGGCCGACCGGGAGCTTGGCAAGGCCGCGGGTCGGCATCGCGAGCTGGGGCTCGGCTCGGACGACTTCGACCGAGCAGAACGGATCGCCCGGGACCGGATGCATGGCGGCGAGCGGCTGGAGCGGCGGGATCTGCTCGACGCCTTCGCCGAGGAGGGCCTCGGAATCGAGGGGCAGCGCGGCGCGCACCTGCTCGGGCGGCTCGCTCAGAGCGGTGTCGCCGTGCTCTGCGGGCAGAACACCTGGACCTTGCTCGATGACCACGTGCCTCATCCGCGCCGCCTTGACCGGCCGGCGGCTCTCGCCGAACTCGCCCGGCGGTATCTGACGGCGCGGGGCCCCGCGACCGATCGCGACCTCGCGTGGTGGTCGGGTTTGACGCTCACCGATGCCCGCGCCGCGATCGAAAGCGTCGACGACGAGTTCGACCGGCTCGAACTCGACGGCACGACCTACCGGATGCGGCCAGGGCTCGTCGAAGCCGCCGCCGGCGTTCACCTGCTGCCGGGCTTCGACGAGTACGTGCTGGGGTACACCGACCGCAGTGCGCCCCTCGCCGGGCGAGCGCAAGCCGACATCGTGCCGGGCAACAACGGAATGTTCCTGTCGACGATCGTCGTCGACGGACGGATCGTCGGCACCTGGCGACGCACCGTGCGCTCGAAGGGCGTCGAGATCGCCGCGCAACCGTGGGCGCCGCTCACCGCGACCGCGCGTCGCGGCGTCGAGCGCGCCGCGCAACGATACGGGGCCTATCTCGGGCTCTCGCCGACGGTCGTGGGTTAGCTCACGAGGGTGCGGCAGTCGTCGCCGCAGTGCACGTAGGGCCCGGTGCGACCCGACAGCGCCCGCCGACGTTCGAGCAACCGACCGGCGGCATCGTCGATCGTCGCCGTCGGGATGCGACCGTCACGCACCGCCGCGGCGACGGCGGAGACCACACCGCCGACGTCGACGGGCCCGACGTAGAGCAGCATCGTGGTGCCCGCCGCGACCGAGGCGACCGCGTTGGTGGCCTGGCCGGCGTAAGCCGCTTCTCCCGAGTGCTCGAGCATCGTCATGTCGTCGGTGACGATGATGCCGTCAAACCCCAGCTCGTCGCGCAGCACGCCGTTCCAGGCGAGCGAGAGCGAGGCGGGCTCGGTGTCGATCGCGCTGTAGCGCAGATGCCCGAGCATCACGACCTCGGCACCCGCGTCGATACCGGCGGCGAACGGGCCCGCTTGGGTGGATCGCCACTCGTCGAGGGTCATCGCGGTCGTCGGCACACTCGAGTGTGAGTCGCCGGCGGCCGCTCCGTGGCCGGGGAAGTGCTTGAGGGTCGAGAGCACGATGCCCCGCTCGCCGTCGACAGCGGCGGCGACCCGCGGGGATGCCGATGCGGCATCCGAGCCGAGCGTGCGTGCGGAGATGAACGAGCCACCGTCGGCGGTGACGTCGGCGACGATGCCGAAGTTGATCGTGACCCCGGCGGAGGCGACGAGGGCAGCCCGGGCCTGGAAGGCCGCGCGGGTCGCGGCGGCATCTTCGGCGCGCAGGATCGCGGCGCCGGGACCGCTGTCGGGCAGCCGGGCGACGGTCCCGCCCTCCTGATCGATCGCGGTCAGCACCGGCAGCCCCGGGTCGGCGCTGAGCGCCGCGGTCGTCGCGGCGAGCTGTGCGGGTGAGGCGATGTTGTCGCCCATGAAGATCACGCCGGCGACGCCCGTGCTGTCGATCGCCCCCCGAATCGGCTCGGGCTGGTGTCCGCCGATGTGGATCATGAGCAGACTCGCGATCTTCTGCTCGAGAGTCATCGCGGCGAGACGCGCGGTGACGTAGCCCTCGAGCGGGTCGGCGGCCGGGTGGTCGACGATCGCCCACGGGCGGGGCGGGCCGTCCGATCGAGCCGACGGCGCGACCGTGCAGCCGGTCAGGGTGACGGCGAGCGCGACGACGACCCCGATCGCCCTCCGTCGTGCCATGACGGGACTTTAGCGGTCGGCTCTCTACGCTGGGGCGATGCGGATGCTCGGCGCCCTCGTGCGGTCCTCGCATCCGGGTCCTTCGGCCGGGGTCACCGTCATCGCGGTCCTGCTCGGCGTCGCTGCCGGCCTGTCGCCGCTCGGTGTCGTGTTGTTCGGGGCGACGATGGCGTTCAATCAGCTCTCGATCGGGCTCTCCAACGACTGGCTCGACGCCGCGCGCGACCGCGCTTCCGGGCGCCTCGACAAGCCGGTCGGGCGCGGGGAACTCGCGGCGTCGACGGTCCGAGCGGTTGCCATCGTCGCCGCCGCCGTGTCGATCGCGTTGTCGCTCGCCCTCGGCCTGCCGTTCGCGCTCGCGCACCTGGTCGCCCTCGGGGGCGGCTGGGCCTACAACCTCTGGTTGAAGCACGGGCCGTTCTCGCCGGTGCCGTACGTCGTGAGCTTCGGGTTGCTGCCGACTCTCGCGCCGCTCGCGCTGCCGCATCCGCACCTGGCCGCGTGGTGGGCGATCGTCGCCGGGGCGCTGCTGGGGGTCGCCGCGCACGTCGCGAACGTGCTTCCCGACCTCGCCGACGACGCCGCCTCCGGGGTGCGCGGGCTGCCGCACCGCCTCGGGCGTCTCCGCGCGACGATCCTGGCCGGTTTCGCGCTCACCGGGGCGGCGATCGCGCTCGCGCTCGGAATCGCGTCGCCCGTCGCCCTCGCGGGACTGGGGCTTTCGCTCGCAGCATCGGTGGCAGCCGTCGTCTTCTCACTCCGCGCGAGCCGATGGGGGTTCCGACTCGTCATCCTGGCGGCCCTCATCGACGTCGTCCTTCTGCTGCTGGCCGGCGACCGCTTGCTCGTGAGGCCGTAACCGGTCGGCGCGATGTCAGGCCGCGCGGCGTCAGGCCGGCGCCGCGTCAGCTCGGCGTACGCGGGTCCTGCGCGAGCAATTCGCGGACGCGCGGGATGACGACGGTGCCGTACAGCTCGATCGCGCGCATCTGATGTTCGTGCGGGATCGTGCCCGCCGAGTACTTGAGGTCGAAGCGCTGGATGCCGAGGGTGCGTACGGTGTCGGCGATCTTGCGCGCGACCGTCTCGGGCGAGCCGGTGTACTGGGCGCCGTTGGCGATCTCATCCTCGAAGTGGTCTCTCGTCATCGGCCCCCAGCCGCGCTCCGCGCCGATGCGGTCGAACATCGCCTTCTGGTGCGGCCAGAGGATGTCGGCGGCCTCCTGATCGGTGTCGGCGATGAAGCCCGGGGAGTGCACCGCGACAGGCAGGTCGGGTTGCTCGAGCTGGCTCAGGGCGCGGTGGAAGAGGTCGACGTAGGGCGCGAAACGCACGGGGGCGCCGCCGATGATCGCCAGGGTCAGGGGAAAGCCGTAGCGCGCCGCGCGAACGACCGACTCCGGTGACCCGCCGACGCCGACCCAGGTGCGGATCGACCCCGACTCGGTCGTGGGGTAGACCTGCTGATTCACGAGCGGCGCCCGCGTGGTGCCCTCCCAGGTGACCGGCTCTTCGGCGAGGAGCGCGTGCAACAGCTGGATCTTCTCCTCGAAGAGTCGCTCGTAGTCGGCGAGATCGAACCCGAAGAGTGGGAACGACTCGGTGAACGAGCCGCGCCCGAGGATGATCTCGCCGCGACCCCGCGAGACGGCGTCGAGGGTCGCGAACCGCTCGAACACGCGAACGGGCTCGTCGGAGGACAGCACCGTGACGGCGGTTCCGAGGTGGATGCGGGAGGTGCGCGCGGCGATCGCGGCGAGCACGATCTCGGGTGCCGAGATCGCGAAGTCGTCGCGGTGATGTTCGCCGACCCCAAAGAAGTCGACGCCGAGCGAGTCGGCGAAGACTCCCTGCTCGACGACATTGCGGATCACCTGACCGTAGGAAACGGCGTTTCCGTCGAGGTCGACGGTCACGTCGCCGAAGGTGTCGAGGCCCAGCTCGAGACCGTCGAGCGGGATGTGTGCCGGCGAGGTTGTCATGTCACCATCCAACGGGTTCTCGATGGCGCGCATTCCGATCGCGGCGAGTCACCCTGGGCGATCCCTGAGAACCACCTGATCAGCGGGAGGCGGTGCCTAGCCTGAAGGGATGAGCGACGTCGTCATCTTCGCCCCCTCCCCGGTGCTCGAGATCACCGTGGAAGAGCACCAGCACGACGGCGACGTACACGTCCACGCGGGCGGACAGGGAGTCTGGCAGGCGCGAATGCTGCGCTCCCTCGGTTGCGACGCCGAACTGTGTTGCGCCCTCTCCGGCGAAACCGGACGGGTTCTGGGCCATCTGCTGCAGGAAGAAGGCATCCGCATCCGCGCCGTACGGCGAGCCGCCCGCGGCGGCGTCTACGTGCACGACCGCCGTGACGGGGAGCGCAAACCGATCATCGAGTCCGGTGGCGACGCTCTGACCCGGCACGAACAAGACGAGCTCTACGGGCTCACCCTGCGCACCGGGCTCGACGCCAAACTGGTCATCCTCTCCGGGCCACACGGCGAAGGAATCGTTCCGCCCGACTTCTACCGTCGGCTCGCCGCCGACCTGCGTACCGGCGGCATCCGTGTCGTCGTCGACCTCGCCGGAGAGCGACTGGATGCCGCGCTCGCCGGGGGCGTCACCGTCGCGAAAGTGAGCGACGAAGAGCTGGTCGCGGACGGTCGCATCTCGAAGAAGTCGAACGTCGACGAGATCGTCGCTGCGATGCGTGCACTGCACGATGCGGGGGCCCAAGTCGTCGTCGTGACCCGCGCCGAAGAATCCGCCTTCTTGCTTCAAGACGGCGCCGTCCACGAAGTCGTCGCCCCCCGAATGGAAGTCGTCGACTCGGCCGGCGCCGGCGACTCCTTCGTCGGGGCGTTCTGCTCAGTGTTCGCCAGCGGGGGCTCGGCCTCCGACGCGGCGCTGCTCGGCGCCGCCGCCGGGGCGCAGAACGTCACCCGTCACGGGCTCGGCACGGGCGAGGCGGCGACGATCGAACGACTCCGCGAACTCGTCGTGTTGCGCCCCCTTCCCGGCGGAGGCGCGCCGGACGCACCCGCACCCCCCGCCCGCGAGGTCAGCCCCGACGACCTCGCGCATCTGGTCGAGGAGGCCACCCACGCGGGCGAGGTGACGCCGTGACCCGCGCCCTCATCACCAACGACGACGGGATCGCGAGCCCGGGACTGTATGCGCTCGCCCACGCCGCGATCGACGCGGGCCTCGACGTCGTGATCGCCGCCCCGGCCGAGGAAGCGAGCGGCTCGAGCGCGGCGATCACCGGCACCAATACGATCGCCGTGACCGGCCACACCGATGCCTCCACGATCAAAGTCGAGAAGCGCGAGCTCGCCGAGGTGCCAGGAGTTGCCGCCTACAGCGTGCGGGCGGCACCCGGGCTCATCGTGCTGCTCGCCGCTCACGGGGCGTTCGGTCCTCCCCCCGATATCGTGCTCTCGGGCATCAACCGGGGCGCCAACCTCGGACGCGTCATCCTGCACTCCGGAACCGTCGGGGCGGCGCTCACCGGCGGGGTCAACGACGCCCGCGGACTCGCGGTGTCGCTCGACGTCGGCCTCGACCCGACGCACTACCACTGGGCGAGCGCCGCGGCGGCCGCGCGCGACATCCTGCCCGTGCTCATCCAGCACCAGCCCGGCACGGTGTTCAACCTCAACGTGCCGAATGTGCCGCCCGAGACGACGATCGAAGTACGCGAGGCGACCCTCGCGCCCTTCGGAATCGTGCAGACCACGATGACCGAGCCGGTGGGCGGCGACGTGCGGCTCACCGTGCGCGAATTGCCCGACGAGCCGCTCCCCGGAAGCGACGCCGCACTGCTCGAAGCGGGCTACGCGACCATCACGAACGTCGTGGCGGTGCGGCAGTCGGGGATGGCGGTGTTCGCGGGCCGACGCGGCGAACGGCCCGACCTGCACGTCACCGAGGCTCCGTAGCGGGCTCGCGCCATCCGACGGGGACGACGCAGACGGGCGTGCGGCTGTCGCGGATGAGGGACGCCGCCGTCGAGCCGACCAGGATCTCGCCGATCGGCCCCGAGCGATGGGAGCCGACGACGGTCAATGCGGCGTCGGCGGCGAGCGCGACGAGAGCGAAACCCGCGGCGCCCTCGTGGAGGTGTTCGCGCACGGCGGGGCAGCGCTGCCGGGCGTGCCGGGCGACCGCGGTGAGGCGTGCGCCGTGCGCGGCCCGGAGCTCGTCCGGGTTGAGAAACTGCACGGGCAGGTCCGCGGTCGACGACGGAGGCGACCACGCGTGCAGCACCCGGAGCTCGACGCCGAGATCGCCCGCCTCCGCTGCGGCGAACGCGATCGCGGCATCCGACGACTCATCGTCGCCGAGGCCCACCACGATCGAACCGCCCCGGCGGTTCCAGTCCTCGGGAACGACGACCACCGGGCTCGCCGCATGCTCGGCGATGCGCAGCGGCAGGCGCCCCGTCAGCACCGATCTCACGTGCCGGGTGCGGTGCGACCCGATGACGAGGAGATCGGTCGTGCGGCTGCGTCGTTCGAGCACGCCCGGAACGCTGCCATCCGCCATCGCGATATCGACGTGAGCGTCGGGGAGCGCTTCCCGGATGCGCGCCGCCGCCCGCTCCAGCACGGCGACATCCGCATCGACCTCCTCGACGAGGTAGTCGAAAGCGGTGACAACCGCGATCTGGGCATCGCGTGACCGATGCCAGCCGACGACCCAGTCGACCGCCGTGGATGCGGCGTCGCTCGAATCGAGTCCGATGGTGATGCGGTACATGATGCGCTCCCTTCCCTCCTCAGGTTCCCACCGGTCCCCCGTTTCGGCCAGAGCAGAAGGTCCGGAACGTGCGCCGATCGGCACGGTCGTGCACGAGGTGCTCCTCAACGCGAACGCTCCGGTGCTCGTCGCCGGCTTTCCTGCCACCCACTGCCCCTGACCTGCGCCGATCTCGACGTGGCACGGGCGGCCTATCGTCGGAGTATGGCGAATTCGCGCTCGGGCGACAGTGTGATCGCGCGTCTCGTGCGCGTGCTGGCGACCTTCGACGCCGACCGCACGAGCCAGTCGCCCAGCGAGATCGCGCGGCGCGCGGGGCTGCCGGCCTCGACGGGCCACCGGGTGGTCGCCGACCTCGTGGCGTCGGGGCTTCTCGAACGCGACGATGAGGGTCGTGCCCGCATCGGCATGCGGCTGTGGGAGCTCGCGACGCGCGGGTCGGTCGCGCTCGGCCTACGACAGGCCGCCTTGCCCACGATGGAGAAGGTGCAAGCGGCGCTGCGGCAACACACCCAGCTCGGGGTGTTCGACGACGACCAGGTGCTGTTTCTGGAGCGCCTCTCGCACCCCGACGCGGGCGCCAACATCACCCGGATCGCGGGCCGGCTGCCGCTCCACGCATCGTCGTCGGGGCTCGTGCTGCTCGCGGCGGCACCACCGGCGGTGATCGAGCGGGTGCTCGCCGCGCCTCTGAAGGCACGCGCGCCCGGCACCGTCACCGATCCCGGCGAGCTGCGCCGCAAACTCTCCGAGGTGCGTCGGCTCGGGTTCGCGATCGCCCCGGGCTCGGTCGAAGCGGTGTCGACCGGAATCGCGGTGCCCGTGCGCGACGACGGGACCGTCGTCGCGGCGCTCGGCGTCGTACTCCCCCGCGACGACGTCGACGAGCAGCGGACGGTGACGGTGTTGCGCGCGGCCGCGCGAGAGATCGAGAAGACCCTCAGGCGATCACGCTCTGTCTTCGGCTGAGGTGTTCGCGGATGGCGCGGGACTTGGTCACCAGTAGCTCCGGAGCTCGGTGCCGGTCGGGAGGCGAGTGGAGCCAGTACCGCCCCTCCCGGCGACGGATCTGCCAGCCCTCGTTGTGCAATCTGAGGTGGTGGTGCCGGCACAGCAGCACCCCGCGCTCGAGGTCGGTGCACCCGCCCGCGGCGTAGTGGTCGATATGGTGCGCTTCACACCAGGAAGGCGGCCGTTCGCAGCCGGTCCAGAGGCATCCACCGTCCCGGATGGCGAGAGCGACCCGCTGGTGGCGGGAGAGCAATCGTTGTTCCGTCCGAGGTCGAGCACATCGCCGAGCGAGTCCACGAGGGCAAGCTGCGTGCCGTTCGCGCACGCCAGAGCCTGCACGGTGCCGATCGCGATGGATTCGTTGGTTCCTTCGATCACGCCGTGCCCGGTTCCCGCCACGAGGTCGGCTGCCGGAACCAGCACCCGCACCGCCGGTGTCCCCTTTCCCAGCAGCACTTCGGTGGGCAGGGTCCCAGATTGGCGGAGCAGTTCGGTGAACGCATCCGATGCGATCTGCTCGGTCGTGCGTTCGTCGCGTTCCAGTTCGGTGGCGCGACGTTCGGACGCCTCATCGACGAAGCGAGGCCCCCCGCGACGCGGTGAGGTCGCCCGGTCGTAGATCTCGTCGACGACTCCGGCGGTGACCGGGTCGTAATCCCAGATGAGGCGCTTCATCCCATCCCGCAGATCCACGCGGCGCAACGACCTCCGACCCCGCAACACGGCTTCCCGACCGGCGATGCCTGCCTCGTCGAGTTCATCCCGCACCTCACGGGCCCGTTTGCGCAAGCGATCCGGATCCAGAGCCGACGCCTCACCACACAGCAGCTCGGTCGCTTCGGCGATCAACTCCGGTGGAGCATCGGCACCTTCCAGCCCGGCACGGATCGCTTCCGCCGCGGGCACCGACACCGACCCCTCGACGACGGCGTCCCCGAGCACTGAACCGTCGGTCTGCGCCAGCCTGCCGACCCGCAACGCCACCACGGCATCCCGACCCGTCGCCCCCGTCGCCGCCTTCACCAGCTCTTCCGGAGTGCGAGAACCTTCCCGTCGCGCGAGCCCCGCCCCGCCGAGCGACGGGTCAGACCGCCGTTGCACCTCCCCCGCGGCAACAGCCACCAACACATCCGCGATCTTCTTCGCTTCCCCCGCGAGCCGCAGCCACTCCATCACGGAGGCGTCCGACGCCGAACGACAGGCATCCACCGAACGCGGCACATCCCGCAGCACCGCAACAGCGGTGGCGAGAGGCGTCGTCGAGGTCATGAATCAATCCTTCCGAAACCCATCCTCCCCCCGGGAACAAACTTTCGAAAGTACAAGAAATCCCGCCAGATCACCCTGTGGAGGACTCGCCGGCTTCCCATTCAACGGGCAAGTCCCGCCACGACCGACACCCGCCGACGACACTGACCACAGCCCGAAAAGTTCGAAGGAGATCGCATGCCCCTCGCCATCCGCACCCGCGTCGCCATCATCGGCGCGGGCCCCGCCGGCCTGCTGCTCTCCCATCTGCTGCACCGCGACGGCATCGAGTCGATCGTCATTGACAACCGCACCCGCGCCGACATCGAGACGACCATCCGCGCCGGCATCCTCGAGAACGGCACCGTCGACCTGCTCGTCGAAACCGGCGCCTCCGACCGCGTCCTCACCGACGGCCATCGCCACGAGGGCATCGAGCTGCAGTTTCAGGGCGCCAGCCACCGCATCGACTTCCAGGCGCTGGTCGGGCGTGCCGTCTACCTCTATCCCCAACACGACGTGCTTATCGACATACTCGCGCGACGGTTCGCCGACGGCGGCGACATCCGTTTCGAGCACGAAGCCCTCGAAGTGCTCGACGGCGAGACGGAAACCCCACGCGTGGTGGGGAAGAATGCCGCGGGCGAGCCGTTCGAGATCGTCGCGGATGTCGTCGTCGGCGCCGACGGATCGCACAGTGTCGCCCGGACGGCGGTCGTCGGATCGCAGAGCGGCGGCTACTTCCGGGAGTACCCGTTCGCGTGGTTCGGCATCCTCTGTGAGGCTCCCCCGTCATCCGACGAACTCATCTACGCCAACTCACGGCACGGCTTCGCCCTCATCAGCCAGCGCTCCGCGACGGTACAGCGCATGTACCTGCAGTGCGACCCCGAGCAGGACCCGAACGCGTGGAGCGACGCCCAGATCTGGGATTCCCTCCAGACCCGGGTCACCGGCCGCACCCTCAACGAGGGCCCGATCTTTCAACGTGACGTGCTGCGCTTCCGCTCGTTCGTCGCGCACCGGCTGCGGAAAGGGCGGATCTTCCTCGTCGGCGACGCCGCGCATACGGTTCCCCCGACCGGCGCGAAGGGCATGAACCTCGCCGTCAACGACGTGCGCATCCTGCACGAGGGGCTCCTCGCGCTCTTCTCCCACAACGACGCGACAGAGCTCGACCGCTACGAGGAACGCACGTTGCACCGCATCTGGCGCGCCCAGCACTTCTCGTGGTGGATGACGAGCATGCTGCACTCCACCCCCGATGCGAGCGACTTCGACCGCCGCCGACAGATCGGCGAGCTCGAGTCGGTCGTCTCATCCGAGGCGGGGATGACGTACCTCGCCGAGGCGTACACGGGCTGGCCCTACGACTGAGGAGTGACTCTCGCGGGTCAGAGGGAACGCAAGATGATCGCCGAGCCCTGGCCGCCGCCGCCGCAGATGCCGGCGGCGCCGTACGACCCGGATCCGGCGGCGACGAGCTGCCGGGCGAGGGTGCCGACGATGCGCGCCCCCGATGCCCCGACCGGGTGCCCGAGCGCGATCGCTCCGCCGTGGGCGTTGACGATGGCACCGTCGATTCCGAGCAGGTCGACCGAGCGCACGGCGACCGCGGCGAAGGCCTCGTTGATCTCCACGGCCTTCAGATCGGCCGGCGTCACCCCGCCGAGGCGGGCGAGCGCGGCCAGGATCGCGTTGGCTGGCTGGGCGTGCAGGCTCGTGTCGGGTCCGGCGACGGCCGCATGGCCTTCGATTCGGGCGAGCGGCGTGATGCCCCGCGCGGCGGCGGTCTCCTCCGACATGAGCACGAGGGCGGCCGCGCCGTCGGTGATCTGCGACGAGTTACCGGCCGTGATGGTGCCGTCGGGCGAGAAGGCGCCGCGCAATTTCGCGAGGGACTCCGGGGTCGTGTCGGGGCGTACGCCGTCGTCATCCGTGACGACCGTCTCCCCCGCGCGCGAGGTGAGGGTGTACGGTGCGATCTCCTCGGCGAGGAACGCGGCGGAGCCTTGCGCGCGCTGGTGAGATCCGGCGGCCCAGGCGTCTTGGGCTTCGCGGGTGACCTTGTTGCCGGGGTTGCCCGCCTCGGTGGACGCCCCCATCGACACGTGGTCAAATGCGTCGAGCAGCGCGTCGTGCTCGAGCGTGTCGACGACCTCGATCGCGCCGTATTTGGCACCGACCCGGCCGCGGAAGGCGTGCGGCGCGCGCGACATCGATTCCATACCGGCCGCGACGACGATGCCGTGCTCACCGGCTTCGATGTTGCGGGCGGCGGCGATCACGGCTTCCATCCCCGAGAGGCAGACGGCGTTGATCGCCATCGCGGGTGCGGACAGCGGAATGCCAGCCGCGACGGCGGCCTGCCGAATGGGTCCCTGGCCGGCGGCGGCGGGAAGAACCTGCCCGCCCCAGATGCGTTCCACGTCGCTCGCGTCGACCCCGGCTCGCGTGAGCGCGGCGCGGATGGCGTGCGCGGCGAGCTCGGACGCCGGAATGTCGGCGAAGCGACCGGTGAAGCGGGAGAAGGGGGTGCGGGCGTACCCCGCGATGACGACCGACATCAGTGTGCCTCCAGTTCGACGGGCCCTGCTAGGTCAACGACGAACGACGCCCCCGTGAGGGTGCGCAACTCGTCAACATCTTCGCCCGGCGCGATCTCACGCAACACGAGCCCGTCGGGCGTGACATCGAACACCGCGCGGTCGCTCACGATGCGGTCGACGACGCCGACACCGGTGAGAGGGAGGTCGCACGTCTCGACGATCTTCGGCGAGCCGTCTTTCGCGACGTGTTCGGTGACGACGATCACGTGGGGGGTGCCGGCGACGAGATCCATCGCGCCGCCCATGCCTTTCACGAGTTTGCCGGGGATGGTCCAGTTCGCGAGGTCCCCATGCTGCGACACCTGCAGCGCCCCGAGGATGGCGGTGGCGACATGTCCACCGCGGATCATGCCGAACGACGTCGCGGAATCGAACACCGCCGCCCCGGGCAGCAGGGTGACGGTCTGCTTGCCGGCGTTGATGAGGTCGGCATCCTCTTCGCCCTCGAACGGGAACGGCCCCATGCCGAGGATGCCGTTCTCGCTCTGGAGTGTCACCGAGACTCCGGCGGGCAGGTTGTTGGCGACGAGCGTCGGGATTCCGATGCCGAGGTTGACGTAGTCGCCGTCCTTCAGGTCGCGAGCCGCGATCGCGGCCATCTCGTCACGCGTCCACATGTGCGGCCTCCTCTTGTCCTGAGCCCCGTCGAAGGGTCGGGCGGGTGGTGCGCTGTTCGATCTCTTTCGTCAGGTCGTCGCACGCGACCAGACGCTGCACGAAGATGCCCGGCGTCGAGATGTCGTCGGGCTCGATGGCATCCACGATCTCTTCCGCTTCGGCGAGCGTCAGCTTTCCCGCGGTCGCGACGAGCGGGTTGAAGTTGCGCGCCGTGAGCCGATACCGCAGGTTGCCGAAGGGGTCTGCCCAGCGGGCCCGCACGAGCGCGATGTCGGCGACGATCCCGCGCTCGAGGATGACCCGCCTCCCGTCGAACTCGGCTTCGGGTTTGCCGTCGGCGATCGGGGTGCCGACGCCGGTCGGCGTGTAGAAGCCCGGGATGCCGGCGCCCCCCGCGCGGAGTCGCTCGGCGAGGGTGCCCTGGGGGGCGAACTCGACCTCGAGTTCACCGGAGAGGTACTGCTCGGCGAACAGCTTGTTCTCACCTACGTAGGAGGCGATGACCTTCGTGACTTGCTTGTTCTCCAGCAGCAGCCCGAGGCCTTTGCCGTCCACCCCCATGTTGTTGGAGACGATCGTGAGGTTCTTCGCGCCCGTGTCGCGCAGGGCACGGATGAGGTTGGTGGGGTTGCCGCTCAAGCCGAAACCGCCGACCGCGATCGTCATGCCGTCGTGGACGACTCCGTCGAGCGCTTCCGCCGCGGACGTCCAGATCTTCGTTCGCATGCCACTCCTTCGTGCCGTGTCCTTCGTGCCTGTCATGGCCGTGTCCACATCGTGGTCGAGCTCAGCGTATGTTCTCGGCGGTGCGCTGTCGAGTATCGGTCGGAATGTGGCCGCATCAACGCTTTCGTGTCCATAATGTGGAGTGACCTCGGTTCCGGGAACGCAAGTGATCGGTCGCGCCGCCGCCGTGCTGCGCGCCGTGAGCGCGGCGATGCCGCGCGGACTCGGCACCTCCGCTGTCGCCACGGCGGCGGGACTCACCCGCCCGACTGCCCACCGCTTGCTCGCGTCGCTCGCGATGGAGGGCTTCATCGACCACGAGACGATCTCCGGGCGTTGGGTTCTCGGGCCGGACCTCTACCTCCTGGGCGCGGTGGCCGCGGAGCGGTATGACATCACGGCGATGGCCCGCCCCGTCGTACGCGCCCTCGCCGAAGCGACCGGCGAGAGCGCCTTCCTCTCCGCGCGCCGCGGGGACGAGACGGTATGCCTCCTCGGCGAAGAGGGGGCCTTCCCCATCCGCTCCCACGTGCTGCGCGAAGGACTCCGCTTTCCGCTCGGGGTCGCCTCGGCGGGGCTCGCGATCCTCGCCTTCCTTCCCGACGCCGCCGTCGAGCGCTACCTCGCCGCGGCCGACCTGTCGGCTTTCGGCCCGGCGCACCGGCTGACACACGTGCGGGAGCGCGTCGCCGCGACCCGCGCCGCGGGGTACGCCGTCAACCCGGGCCTGCTCGTCGAAGGCAGTTGGGGCATGGGAGCGGCGGTGTTCGACAGCACCGAACAGCCCGCATGGGCGCTCAGCCTCACGGGCATCGAGGCCCGGTTCTCGTCCGAACGGCGGCCTGAACTCGGTCGGCTCCTGCTCGATCACGCGCACCGGTTGACGCAGGCGCTGCGCGGGCGCTGAGAGAACTCGCGTAGGACGGCGAGGCGGATCCCGCGTCGACCCGCTACGCTGGGGACAGCGATCGGCGTTTGCCTTTGGCGTATGACTGGCCCGTTTCCCTCTTCGCGGCCGCCGATCGGATGGACTGCACATCTCGAACCCCGCCGCCCCCACAGGCGCCGCACTCGTCAGGCCGCCGTCCCGAGCCGCCGTCGAGTACATCACCCAGGCCGGACGCTTCGCGTCCGACCTCCCTATCCGTCCGGTCGTCGGTCACCACCGACGCGCCTGACCCGGTCAGTTCGACCGGACCCCTGGTCACTTCGATCAGGATTACCGCAGTAGAGAGAAGAACAACATCATGGCAACTGGAACCGTCAAGTGGTTCAACGCCGACAAGGGCTTCGGCTTCATCGCCCCTGACGACGGCACTCCCGACGTGTTCGCGCACTTCAGCGCGATCGCCGGCACGGGTCGTCGCGACCTCAACGAGGGCGAGAAGGTCCAGTACGACGTCACGCAGGGCCCGAAGGGCCCGCAGGCGTCGAACATCCAGCAGAGCTGATCCATACCAGGGTCGACCGCGCATACCGAACGAACCCCGTCCCCTCTCGAAAGGGGGCGGGGTTCTTCCATTCCTGGGAGCGTGTACATCTGCGCGGCCTACGTTCGGGAAATGCTCCCACCCGTCTCGACCCGCAACCTGATCACCGCGATCGAGACGAAGCGGCGTGAGGATGCCGCCCTCCGCTGGCGCACATCGTTTCCGTCGATCCGACGATCGGTCGCTGACAGCGGACGCACCGCGGCGTCCCGTCGCTCGAATCGCGGGTAGCGCCGTGGGACGCTTGCGGGAGTTGCTCGACGAACTTCAGGTCCGCACGCACGCCGCCCGGGTCACCGACGACAACCTCGCCGCCGACGAGTGGCGCAACGAGGGCGGGAGTGGTGGCGCGGAGTCAGGTCAGCGGGTCGACGACGAGTCCGCGTCGAGGTCCGCCCCGTCGACTTCGGCAGGAAGAACCGACTCCGTCTGACCCTGGAATGTCGCCGACAACGTGCGGTACGACCGGGTGAGGAACGCGAGCACCGCGAACACGATCATCACGAGCCCCGCGACGAGGAAGACGAACGCGATGCCGCGGGTCTGACCTTCTCCGAGGAGCCAGGCCCACGTCTGCTCGCCGCCGCCCTCGTTCATATACGGGATGATCGCGAATTCGGCGATCGGGGCGATGAGGAAGGCCGTGATCGGTGCCGCACCGGCTTCAAACGCGGCCGCGAATCCGAACACCCTCCCCTGCGTGCGGAATGGCACGACCTTCTGAATGACGGTCTGCTCCGATGCCTCGACCGCGGGGATGAGCGTCATGTACATCCAGATGCCCACGGCATAGAGCAGCCAGGATTCGCGAATCGTGAACAACGCCCCGAGCGCGCCCATGATGATGACGAGAATGAGCAAGGTGCGGATCGGATTGCGGCCGAGCCCGAACTTCGCGACGACGAGACCGCCGATGATGAATCCGGTCGCCGCGACCGCGAACACGACGCCCCACAGTTCGACAGGGAACAGCTCGAGCCCGTAGGGATCCATGAGCGCCATGTAAACGCCGCCGATGAGGTTGTTGAATGTCGAGAAGAAGATGAGTGCGAACAATCCGGGCACGAGCCGGATCGCGCTCAGTGCGCCTCTCACGTCGATAATGGGCGCCTTCTCGGCGACCTCGGGCTTGGCTTCGGGGATCGACAGCAGGAGCAAGTGCCCGAACGCGAGCGCCGTGAGGACGGTCGCGATCAGCAACGTCCACCCCATGCCGAGGAAGCCGATCGACAGCCCCGCGAACGCGCTCGTCACCATGAACGCGAGCCCCTGCACAGTGCCCACCATGCCGTTGGCGTTCGCGTGCCGTTCGACCGGGACAAGCAGCGTGACGGTCGTGGAGAGCGCAATATTGCGCATGTACTCGACAACGCCGCCGAACAGGATGATGCCGACGAACAGCCAGAACCACAGTCCGCCGATATCGAGCAGGACGCTCTCGGGCTGCGCGAGGTAGATCGCGCCGGCGACGGTGAAGGCCGCTCGCGAGTACCGACCGCGTCTCGACGTACACCCAGAAGCCGAGCGCGAACCAGAGGTAGCTGGTGGTCACATTGGCGATCGCCGTATTGACCAGAACACCCATGAACCGGCGCATGTCGCGAACGGGCGGTGTGCCGGGGATGGCGGAAGGTGGCGCGTGCGGTTCCGTCATGAGCAGAGCCTATGGTCGGCCCCCGACACCGGGAGAGTAGCCTGTCCGCCGTGACCGATCCGAGACGACGTGCCCCGAGTATGTATGACGTCGCGACCCGCGCCGGGGTCTCGCACCAGACGGTATCCCGCGTGCTCAACGACTTCGCGGGCATCCGGCCGGAGACCCGCGAACGCGTGCTCGCGGCGATCGCCGAGCTCGGCTACCGGCCCAATCGTGCCGCGCGCGCCCTCGTCACGAGTCGCAGCCGGGCGATCGGGGTGCTCGTGCCGGCGACCGCCGACTTCGGACCGATGAGCAGCCTGCACGCGATCGAGCGCGCGGCCCGGGCCGCCGGGTATCACGCCCTCATCACGAGCACTCTCATCGAGACCGAGGCGGTGCGCGAGAGCCTGCAGTTCCTGCTCGATCAATCGATCGAGGCGCTCGCGGTGATCGCTCCCTACCGCGTCGTGACGGACGAACTGGATGTCGTCCCGCCCGGCATTCCGACCGTCCTGCTGCAGACCGGCGAGACCGGAGCCGTCGGCGCGATCGCGGTCGATCAACGGGCGGGTGCCCGTCTTGCGGCACGTCACCTGTTGAATCTCGGCCACCGCCGCATCCAGCAGCTCACGGGTCCCGTCGATTTTCTCGAAGCGGTCGTGCGCCGGGATGCCGTCGAGGACGAACTGGCTGCCGCCGGGGTGGTCCCGCTGCCGCGATTGACCGGTGACTGGACGGCGCACTCCGGGTATGCGGCGGGCGTCGCTCTCGACCCGTCGGCGACCGCGGTGGTGTGCGGCAACGACCAGATGGCTCTGGGATTGATTCACGCCCTGGCTGATCTCGGTCGTTCGGTGCCGGCCGACGTGAGCGTCACCGGTTTCGATGACATCCCGGAGGCCGCGCACAGCCTGCCGCCGCTCACGACGGTGCATCAGGACTTCGAGGAGGTCGGCCGTCGCGCGGTGAGCGATCTCGTCGAGCGGCTCGAGGGTCGCCACTCCGGGGTGACCGAGCCGGTCGTCGCTCCGCAGCTCGTCGTGCGGGGCTCGACGGCCCGGGTCTGATCTTGCGACGCGTGATGCCGGGCCGCGAACGCGGCGGAGCTAACGCGACGGAGCGAACTTGGCGAAAGACGATGTGAACGATAACATCAATTTGGTCGAGGAGGATGCGATGACAGACGCCACCCGTGCCGCCGATGCGGCGATCGCGTCCGTGCGGGCCGACGTCGCGCGGCTGCACGGCGAGCTCGTGCGCTACGGCCTCGTCGTGTGGACGGGCGGCAACGTCTCGGGTCGCGTGCCCGGCACCGACTACTTCGTCATCAAGCCGTCGGGCGTCGCCTACGACGATCTGACGCCCGACAGCATGATCCTCTGCGACCTCGACGGCAACGTCGTCCCGGGCACCCCGGGCAGCGAACGCAGCCCCTCGAGCGACACCGCCGCCCACGCCTACGTCTACCGCGAGATGCCCGACGTCGGCGGCGTCGTCCACACCCACTCGACGTTCGCCGTCGCCTGGGCGGCGCGGGGTGAAGAGATCCCGTGCGTCATCACCGGGATGGCCGACGAGTTCGGCGGCGCCATCCCGGTGGGCCCGTTCGCGATCATCGGCGACGACTCGATCGGGCGCGGCATCGTCGAGACGCTACGCGGGCACCGTTCACGCGCCGTGCTCATGCGGAACCACGGGCCCTTCACGATCGGGGTGACCGCGAAGGATGCCGTCAAAGCCGCCGTCATGTGCGAAGACGCCGCGCGAACGGTGCATCACGCTCGGCTGGCGGGAGAGCTCATCCCCATTCCGCAGGAGCAGATCGACGCGCTCTACGCGCGATACCAGAACGTCTACGGGCAGAGCGGCGACGAGCGGCGATGAGCACGCAGACCCCGGCCGCCACCACCATCGCGGCCGGTCGAGCGGTGCTCGGCATCGAGCTCGGCTCGACCCGCATCAAGGCCTGCCTCATCGGCGACGACCCCGCCGTGGTGATCGCGAGCGGCGCGCACGAATGGGAGAACCAGCTCGTCGACGGGGTATGGACTTACGCGCTCGACGATGTCTGGTCGGGACTTCGGGCGGCCTACGCCGACCTCGTCGCCGACGTCTCGCGCCGCCACGACCTGACGCCGACCCGGTACGCCGCGATCGGTATCTCCGCGATGATGCACGGCTACCTGGCGTTCGACGAGAACGGCGAGCAGCTGGTGCCGTTCCGCACGTGGCGCAATGCGACGACGGGTGACGCCGCCGCTGAGCTGACCGAGCTGTTCGGCGTCAACATCCCGCTGCGGTGGTCGATCGCGCATCTGCATCAGGCGGTGCTCGATGCCGAGCCGCATGTGCCCGCCCTTCGCTCCCTCACCACCCTCGCCGGGTACGTACACGCCGCCCTCACCGGCCGCCGAGTGGTGGGCGTGGGCGACGCGTCGGGGATGTTTCCCATCGACCCCGCCACCGCCGACTACGACGCCGACTTCCTGTCGCGCTACGACGATCTCGTGCGGGACTTCGCGCTCCCCCGTTCCGTGCGGGAGCTGTTGCCCGACGTGCTCGTCGCCGGGCGGCCGGCGGGAGAGCTCACCGCCGACGGCGCCGCGCTCCTCGACCCCACCGGCGCTCTCGAGCCCGGAGCGGTGTTCTGCCCGCCCGAGGGCGACGCGGGCACGGGGATGGTCGCGACGAACGCCATCGCCCCCCGCACCGGGAACGTCAGCGCAGGCACGAGCATTTTCGCGATGGTCGTGCTCGAACGCCCGTTGCAGCGCGTGCACCACGAGATCGATGTCGTCATGACGCCGGTCGGGGACCCGGTCGCGATGGTGCACTGCAACAACGGGGCGAGCGAACTGGCGGCATGGGCGAGCATGTTCCACCGTTTCGCGGAGGCGTCGGGGACGGCCGTCGACATCGACACGACCTACGATGTGCTGTTCCGTGAGTCGCTCGACGGCGCCGCGGATGCCGGGGGTCTGCTCGCCTACAACCACCTCGCGGGTGAGCCGATCGCCGGGCTCACCGAGGGACGACCGCTCTTCGTGCGCACCCCCGACAGTCGGCTGACCCTCGCCAACACGATGCGCGCGCACCTGTATGGCGTCTTCGGCACCCTCAGCCTCGGTATGCAGGTGCTCGCCGGCGAAGGCGTGAAGCTCGAACGGATGTCGGCTCACGGGGGCATGTTCCGCACCGCGGGAGTCGCGCAACGGTTTCTCGCCGCCGCGCTCGACGCACCCGTCGAGGTCGCCGAGGGTGCTGCCGAGGGGGGCGCGTGGGGGGTCGCCGTGCTCGCCGCGTTCGTCGCCTCCCCCGAGAGCGACCGCGCCGCCGCTGGGCTGGCCGGTTACCTGCGGGGCCGGGTCTTCGCGTCGACCGGGTCCCGCATCGTGCAGCCCGACGCCGACGACGTCGCGGGCTTCGCCGCCTACCTCGACCGCTACCGCGCCGGCCTCGCCGTCGAACGCGCCGCCGTCACCGCTCTGTGAACGAAGGACACCACGCATGAGCCGCTCGATCGTTCCCGACCTCGCCCAGAAGCAGGTGTGGTTCCTCACCGGAAGCCAAGGGCTGTACGGCGAAGAGACGCTGCGCCAGGTCGCCGCCCAGTCGCAAGCGGTCGCAGCGGGCCTCTCGGACTCGTCCGACATCCCGGTCACCGTCGTCTGGAAGCCCGTGCTGACCGACAGTGACGCGATCCGCCGCACGATGCTCGAGGTCAATTCCGACGACGACGTCATCGGCGTCATCGCCTGGATGCACACCTTCAGCCCCGCGAAGATGTGGATCGCCGGCCTCGACGCGCTCGCCAAGCCGCTCCTGCACCTGCACACCCAGGCGAA
>CBFGZU010000008.1:0-40195 GCA_965653335.1 uncultured Pseudolysinimonas sp. | reverse complement strand
CGACGTCGTGCTTGATGGAGAGTTCGCGGGAGGGGATGACACCCTCGGTCTTGTACCCGACATCGAGGAGAACCTCGTCGCGGTCGATCTTGACGACGGTGCCTTCGATGAGGTCTCCGTCGTTGAAGAATTTGAGAGTCTTCTCGACCGCGGCCAGGAAGTCTTCAGCAGATCCGATGTCGTTGATGGCGACCTGCTTGGTGGCCGTGGCGGTCGTTGCGGTTGTCATGTAGTGGTTGCTCCGGGCGGTGCCTCTTCGAGAGAGGGCATAGTTCGGGCCATTGACGAGGGAGTGCTTGTTGTTCCGGCTAGCGCCGGTTCGCCGATGGCAGGCGGATAAAAATCGCGATGAACGCGACTCTCTAGCCTACCGTGCGCAAGGGGATGCCGCCACCGGGTCGGCGTCGACGGCGCTGCGTGACGATCTGGTGCACCGCATCGTCGATCTGCGGGTACGCGAATTCATACCCGGCGGCAAGCAGCCGCTCGGGCGTGACCCAGCGGCTCTTGAGCACCAGTTCCGTCTCGGTGCGGATCGCCGCGGCGCCGGGCTCGAGCAGCCAGCGATGCAGGGGGATGCCGAACGGCATGCGGAGCGCCCGGCGGATGCCGCGCATGACCGTGACGTTGTCGACCGCGTTCGGTGCCGCTACGTTCACGACTCCCCCGATCTCGGGGTGAGCGACGAGGAACCGGATGATGCCGAGCACATCGTCGAGATGCACCCAGGAGAAGCGCTGCCGCCCGCCTGGAGTGCCGAACTCATGCAGGGTCCCCGCCGCGATCCGGCGTTTCGAGCGGAACCACGGGCCGTCGACCTGGGCGCCGCCGAATCCGAGTCTCGCGAGATTGAGCAGCGGCACGAGGGCACCGCCGTCGCCTAGCACGATCGCGGTCCGCAACGCCACCCGACGAGTGGTCGGCAACTCGCGCTCGAAGAACGCCCGCTCCCATGCCTGCGCGATTCCCACCGAGAAGCCGGAGCCGAGCTCTCCTGTCGACTCGGTCATGGGTCGGTCGTCGGCATGGCGGTAGATCGTCGCCGTCGAGGAGTTGAGCCAGAGCGCGGGCGGGCGGGCGACGGTGGCCGCCGCGTCGCCGAGCGCCCGGGTGGTGTCGACCCGGGACCGCAGGATCTCCGCCCGGTTCGCCGGACCGTACCGGCAGTTGACGCTCTTCCCCGCGAGGTTGAGGAGCAGATCCGAGCCGTCGATCACGGCGGCGACTGCCGCGGCATCCGCCCAGATGGCGTCGGCCTCGGCGCGCCCGATCGTCGCGACCTCGTCGCCCGCGGCACGGAACTCGGTGACGAGGTGACGACCCATGAAGCCCGAAGCCCCCGCGATCACGATCCTCATGAGGCTTCGATCCGGTAGTCGAATGTGCCCGCATAGCTATATATCCGGCCGATCAGCGGCGCCGTCATCGCGAACTCGACACGTTGGCGATTCCCGTCGCTTCGTTCCAGGAGCACGATGCGGGGCGCCAACGGGACGGGGATGTGTCGGCGAGCGAGTCGAAGCCGCAGCGCGGTCGATCGCACCTCGAGATGCCCCTCAACTACCTCCACCGACAAGTCGGCTACGAAGCGCCCCCGCGTGCCCAGCACGTCGATGAGGCCCCGCGGAGACATCCGCACCTCGTGCCGCATCACCCGCGCACCGTGACCGAGACCGAACGCGATCGTGGCTCGCACCGCCCCGTCGCCGGGGACGTTGACCACCTCGAAAGGCACGTGGCGTTCCCACACCGGAAAGGCGATCGCCGCGCGCGACAGCACCGAGAACAGCGGCCACAACCACTTCCGCGGGGTCCCGACGTAATCGAACTCTCCGCTCCCCCGCCCCACATTCCCCTCCGGGATGGTGGAGAAGTAGTCGGCGAGGGCCGGATCGAGTTCCTGCAGCCGTGCACCGAGGGCGAGCTGCCACGGGGAGGTCACGCGAGCCGAGTCACGTCAGCAGGGTCGCTTTCAGGGTGTCGAGACCGACCCCGCCGATGTCGAGCGCCTTCTTGTGGAAACCCTTGAACGAGAAGGAGCTCCCGTCGCGCGTCTGGGCGGCATCCCGGATCTGCTCCCAGATGCGCTGCCCGACCTTGTACGACGGGGCCTGACCCGGCCAGCCGAGGTAGCGGTTGACCTCGAATCGCACGAACGAGTCGTTCATGTTGACGTTCTCGCGCAGGAAGCCGAGCGCGTAATCGTGATCCCAGGTGCCCTCCCCGTCGAGACGCGGCTTAGCGAGGTGCACCCCGATGTCGAGCACGACGCGAGCCGCTCGCATCCGCTGGCCGTCGAGCATCCCGAGCCGGTCGGCCGGGTCGTCGAGGTAGCCGAGTTCTTCCATGAGCCGCTCGGCGTAGAGCGCCCAACCTTCCGCGTGACCGCTCGTTCCGCCGAGCTGCCGGCGCCACAGGTTGAGCGTCGCGCGGTTGTAGACGGCCTGTCCGATCTGCAGGTGGTGGCCGGGAACGCCCTCGTGATAGACGGTCGTCAGCTCACGCCAGGTGTCGAATTCGGTCACGCCGTCGGGGACGCTCCACCACATCCGACCCGGTCGCGAAAAGTCGTCGGCGGGGCCCGTGTAGTAAATGCCGCCCTCGTGCGTGGGAGCGATCATGCACTCGAGGTTCTTGATCGCTTCGGGTATGTCGAAGTGGTGTTTCGACAGGTCGGCGACCGCCTTGTCGCTCGTTTCCTGCATCCACCGCCGCAACGCATCGGTGCCATGCAGTTTGCGCGACGCGTCCTTCTCGAGCGCCCCGATCGCATCCGCAACGGATCCACCGGGCACGATCTCGCCGGCGACGCGCGTCTGCTCGGCGACCATGCGCGCTAGCTCGTCGATGCCCCATTCGTAGGTCTCGTCGAGGTCGATCTTCGCGCCGAGGAAATGCTGGGAGCGCAGCGCGTAGAGCTCGCGGCCCACGCCATCGGTTTCGGTCGCGACGGGCGCCAGTTCAGTCTCGAGGAACGTGGCGAGGCGGTCGTAGGCGTCGGCGGAGGCCTCCGCGCCCGCCTGCAGTTCGGTCGTGAGAGATGTCGGCAGGTCATCCCCGTCGCCGAGTTTCGCCGCACCGGCGAAGTCGAAGAAGAAACCGAGCGGGTCGCCGTGCTTGCGAGCCTGCTGAGCCACTTCGACGACCTGGCGCCGGGCGGGCACCGAACCGGTCGTCATGCCCATCCGGAGTGTCGCGATGTAACCGTCGACCGCGTCCGCGACATTGTGCAGGCGCGTGGAGACGACCGCCCAGTCCGCTTCGGACTCGGTCGGCATGAGATCGAAAATCTCCCGGATGCCCTGCGCGGGTGACGCGATGACGTTGAGGTCTCGCAGGTGGTATCCGGCCGCGGCGGAGGCGATCTCGAGCTCGAGTTCCGCCGTGATGTCGGTCTTCGTGACCTCGTCGACCTCGTCGACCGGAGACTGCGCCGCGAGCGCCCGGACGACCTTCTTCGCCTCGGCGAGGTAACGGTCGTGCCCGGCCGGCGAGTAGTCGCCGATCTCGCCGATCCGGCCCTCGACACCCATCCAGATGGCGGTATCGGGGTCGAGGTCGACCATCGTGGCGACCCAGTCCTCGGCGATCCGATCAATCGAGGTGGCCGCGCGTGCCGGCTGTTCCGTCATGCCGATCAGCCTATGTCGGGCGTCAGTGTGCGGCGGCGTCCCAGTTGGCGCCCGACCCGACCTGCACATCGAGGGGGACGCTGAGCTCGGCTGCATGGGACATCCGGTCGGTCACGATCGCCGTGATCTCATCGAGCTCGGTCGCCACGACCTCGAGCACGAGCTCGTCGTGAACCTGCAGCAGCATCCTCGACGCCAAACCACGCTCGCGGATGTCGGCGTCGATTCCGAGCATGGCGATCTTGATGACGTCGGCGGCCGAACCTTGAATCGGCGAGTTGAGGGCCTGACGTTCGGCGTTCTCCCGCAGCGTGCGGTTCGTTGAGGTGAGATCGCCGAACGGGCGACGTCGGCCGAAGAGCGTCGTCGTGTAGCCGTCGATGCGCGCTTGCTCGACGACGCCGCGGAGATAGTCCCGAACGCCACCGAATCGAGCCAGATAGTCGGCGATCAGCTCTTTGGCTTCCGAGACCTCGATGCGCAGTTGCTTGCTGAGCCCGAACGGGGAGAGCCCGTAGGCGAGCCCGTACGACATCGCCTTCACTTTCGTGCGCATCGTCGGGGTGACATCGGCCGGGTCCACGCCGAACACGCGAGCGCCGACGAATCGGTGAAGGTCTTCGCCCGAGTTGAACGCCTCGATGAGGCCGGCGTCTTCCGACAGGTGCGCCATGATGCGCATCTCGATTTGCGAGTAGTCGGCCGTGAGCAGAGTGTCGAAGCCCTCCCCCGGTACGAACGCGGTGCGCACCTCCCGGCCCACCTCGGTCTTGATGGGGATGTTCTGCAGGTTCGGGTCGTTCGACGCCAGACGGCCGGTCGCGGAACCGGTCTGCTCGTAGTTCGTGTGCACGCGGCCGTCGGGGCCGAGACCCTTCTGCAGGGTCTCCACGATCTGCCGGATCTTCGTCGCGTCGCGATGCTGCAGCAGCAGCTCGAGGAAGGGGTGCGGATGCAGGTCTTGCAGATCTTGCAGCGACTGCGCGTCGGTCGAGAACCCCGTCTTGTTGGACCGGGTCTTCGGCATCCCGAGCTGATCGAACAGCACCTCTTGAAGTTGCTTCGGTGAACCCAGATTCACCTCACGACCGATCTCGGCGTAGGCGCGCGTGGCGATGTCGGTGACTTGAGAACCGAGTCGCTCGTTGAGCCCGGTCAGCACCGATCCGCTCACCGTGATGCCCTGCACCTCCATGCGCGCGAGCACGGGACCGAGCGGCACCTCGATGTCGTGGAGCACCCGGATCGACCCCGCGTCGAGTCGGCCCGCGAGTTCGACGGCCAGTCGTCGCACGAACCACGCCTCGCTCGCCGGGCTGAGCGCCTCCGTCTCGGGCACGAGCTGGTTCGGATCGGGCTGCGGGAGGTTCTCACCGAGGTAGTAGTAGACGAGCGAGGCGAGTGTCTCGGACTTCTGAGATGGCCGCAGCAGCCACGCCTGGAGTGCCGGGTCGAGGTCGACGCCGCCGAGTTCGATTCCCGCCGCCGCGAGGGCCTTGCCCTGACGCTTCGAGTCATAGACGTGCTTGGGAGCGGGACCGGCGAGCCAGCTGGTGAGCACGGGGTCCCCCCACGGCACCCAGACCGAGTCGGACTCCCCCGCGATTCCCACACCCTCGACCGATCCGTCGAGGAGCGCGACGCGCACGCCGAGCGGCGCGGATCCCGCTGTCGAGTGCTTCGCGAGCCAGGCTTCGAGGTCGGTGCCCGTGGGAGTTTCGACCGGCGGAAGGTCGCTCGCGGCGGCTCCGCCATCCGTCAGTCGCGCCTCGTCGGTGACGCCCTCGATCTTCAGCAGTCGCTCGAGGAGTGCCTTGAACTGCAAGCGACCGAACAGTTCGCGCACGGCCTCGACGTTCATGGGCTGACGGGCCAGATCGGCCGGCGCGAGCGGCAGTTCCATATCGATGACGAGGCGATTGAGCTTGCGGTTGCGGATGGCGCGGTCCTGTTGGTCGCGCAGGTAGCCGCCGACGACGCCCGTGATCTCGTGGGCGTGGGCCAGGAGATTATCGAGCGACCCGTACTGCTGGATCCACTTCACCGCGGTCTTCTCGCCGACCTTGTCGATGCCGATGAGGTTGTCGCTCGTCTCGCCGACGAGCGCCGCGATCTCGGGATACTGCTCGGGCTCGATGCCGTACTTCTCGAACACCGCGTCGCGGTCGTAGCGCTTGAGCTCCGAAACGCCGCGCGCGTTCGGATAGAGCAGGGTGATGTCGTCATTGACGAGCTGGATGGTGTCACGGTCGCCCGATGTGACGAGCACGTCGAAGCCGTCGGCCGCGCCCTTCGTCGCGAGGGTCGCGATGATGTCGTCGGCTTCGAAGTTGTCGACCTCGAGGGTCGGGATGTTCATTGCCGCGAGAGCCTCTTGCAGCAGCGGGATCTGGCCCTTGAACTCCGGAGGGGTCTCGCCGCGCGTGCCCTTGTATTCGGGATACTCGGCGGTGCGGAACGACACCCGCGACTTGTCGAAGGCGACGGCGAGGTGCGTCGGGCGCTCGTTCTGCAGCAGCAGATTGAGCATCGACAGGAAGCCATGGATGGCGTTGGTGTGCTGGCCGTCCCGCGTGACGAAGGAGTCGATCGGGAGCGCATAGAACGCGCGGAACGCGAGTGAGTGGCCGTCGATGAGCAGGAGCGTAGGCTTTTTCGAGTCCGGCACGCGCGTAAGCCTAGCCGCCGCATCCGACAGCCCCGGAAGGCCTCGACGTGACCCAGTTCCCCGCCGATCTGCACCCCGATCTGCTCGCCCGATTCGCCAACGGCGGCGGAGCGCTACCCCAGAAGATGGGGATCGAGTTCGACATCCTCGGGGCCGACTACTCGGTCGCGCGGATGCCGGTCGCGGGCAACACGCAAGTCGTCGGGATCCTGCACGGCGGTGCTCACGTCGTGCTCGGTGAGTCGCTCGGCTCTCTCTCCTCGGCGATCCACGGCGGCCCTGATCGCGTCGCGGTCGGCATCGAGATCAACGCCACCCACTCGCGCTCGATCGACTCGGGCTGGGTCACCGGCACGTGCCGCGCAATCTCACTCGGTGGCACCCTGTGCACTCACGAGATCGCGGTGACCGACGAGGCCGGCAATCGTCTCTCGACCGTGCGGATGACGAACTTCTTGAAAAGGATCCGCTGACGTCGCGAAGATCTCGACACGCGTCGCGCGCCGCTACTCGATGTGAGCGCTCCGGCCTCAAGCGCTTCGCGCCGTGAGCCCTTCACACTCACTTCTTGGCGGCGAGTTGCTCGATGATCGCCTGGGCGACGTCGTGCATCGTGAGGCGACGGTCCATTGAGGCCTTCTGGATCCAGCGGAAGGCGTCGGGTTCCGACAGGCCCATCTTCTCGTTGAGCAGGCCTTTTGCCCGGTCGACGAGCTTGCGGGTCTCGAACCGCTCGACCATGTCGGCGACCTCGGCTTCGAGCGTCACGATCTGCTGATAGCGGCTCAACGCGATCTCGATCGCCGGAAGAAGGTCGTTCGGGGTGAACGGCTTGACGACATACGCCATCGCACCTGCCTCGCTCGCGCGCTCGACGAGCTCCTTCTGGCTGAACGCGGTGAGCAGCACGACCGGGGCGATGTGGTTCTTCGCGAGCCGTTCGGCCGCGGAGATGCCGTCGAGCTGCGGCATCTTCACATCCATCACGACGAGGTCGGGCCGGAGTTCCGTCGCCAGCTGCACGGCCGTCTCGCCGTCACCTGCTTCGCCGACGACGTCGAATCCGTTGTCGCGGAGGATCTCGACGATATCCATGCGGATGAGCGACTCGTCTTCCGCGACGACGACGCGGCGCGGGGCGTCTGAGGCTTCAGGGGCATCACTCACGGATCGAGCCTACGGTACGTTGAGAAGGTGACGTGCGACTCGATCGCGCGCGCGCCGGATTGGCGGAATGGCAGACGCGACCGACTCAAAATCGGTTGTCCGTGAGGACGTGTGGGTTCAAGTCCCACATCCGGCACCGCGGGGAAGCACGCGGATCCCCCGAGCGTTACGGGGAACCATGAGCGAATTCGCCCGGCTGGCCGAACACATCGGCGCAACGGAGACCGTCACCATCGTCACGACCCGCTCCGACGGTGCGCCCGTCGCGACGCCGATCTGGGCCGTCGAGGTCGACGGCGTGCCCTATGTGCGATCGGCCTACGGCGAAAAGGCGGCATGGAATCGCCGCGCCCGATCGGGCCGCCCCGTCGCCTTCACCCTGACGGATGGTCGCAACGCGGAAAGCGACCCCCGTGCCGCCCTCGACGACCCGCGCCTCGCGGTCACCGTCGTGCACGTCGCCTCCGACGCCCCCGAGCAGGACGCGGTGGATGCGGCGTTTCACGCCAAGTACGGCCACACCCCTCACATCGGATCGGTCGTGAGCGACGATGCTCGCGCCCTCACTCTGCGCGTCGAGGCCACCGAGGCGGGGCCCGTCTCAGGCTCGATCAGGTCGAACCGCGGACCGGAGTAGCCGTCCCGGTCGACGTGCTCGGCCCACATGACTGCGGGTCGCACCCAGAGCCGTTCATCGCCTTCCCGGTGGTAGATGACGAACGGCTCCTCGGACTCGCTGTTGGTCGCCGACCCCACGACGACGTAGACCGTCCCCGTGAAGTGCCGGTAGCGGCCCGGCACCGGGCTGGGCGCGCCGCTCCCGGCCTCCGTCGAGGGCTCGTCAGTCAGCGTGCTCTCCGGACTCCCAGGTCGGCGGACCGAGCGTGAGCGCGGTTCCCACGATGTGCACGCGCATGTCGTTCGTCGACCCGGGGATGCCGGGAGGTGAGCCCGAGATCACGACGACCTTGTCCCCTTCGTCGGCGAGTCCTTCGCGCAGTAGCACCTTGTCGACCTGCGCGTACATGGCATCCGTGTGGCTGACGCGATCGACGAGGAACGATTCGATTCCCCAGGTCAGGTTCATGCGGCGACGCATCGCCTCATCCGGGGTGAATGCCTTCATCGGGATGCGGAAGCGCAAACGCGACATGCGGCGCGCGGAGTCTCCCGACTCGGTGAAGACGCACACGTATTTGGCGTCGACGAAGTCGGCGACCTCGGCGGCCGCGAGCGTGATCGCGCCGCCCTGGGTGCGGGGCTTGGTACCGAGCGGAGGGATGCGTTCGAGCCCGTGATCTTCGGTCGACGCCACGATGCGCGCCATCGTCTGCACGGTGACCACCGGGTACTTGCCGACGCTCGTCTCGCCGGAGAGCATGACGGCATCCGCGCCGTCGAGCACCGCGTTGGCGACATCGGATGCCTCCGCGCGCGTCGGCACCGGGTTGTCGGTCATCGACTCGAGCATTTGCGTCGCGACGATGACCGGCTTCGCCATCCGACGAGACAGCTCGATCGTGCGCTTCTGCACGATCGGCACGGCCTCGAGCGGCAGCTCGACGGCGAGGTCGCCGCGCGCGACCATGATTCCGTCGAACGCGTCGATGATCTCCTCGATGTTGTCGACCGCTTGCGGCTTCTCGATCTTGGCGATCACGGGGATGCGGCGGCCCTCTTCGGCCATGATCTCGTGTACGCGCTTGACGTCGGCGGCGTTGCGCACGAATGACAGCGCGATGTAGTCCGCCCCGATTCTGAGACCCCACCGCAGGTCGTCTTCGTCCTTCTCCGACAGGGCGGGGACGTTGACGGCGACACCGGGCAGGTTGATGCCCTTGTTGTTCGAGATCGGTCCGGCGACGACGCACTCCGTGACGACGCGGACGCCGTCGGTCGAGATCACCTTGACTTTGACCTTGCCGTCATCGATCAGCAGGAAGTCCCCCGCGGAAACGTCGTTCGGCAGACCCGCGAACGTCGTGCCCACGAGCTCTTTCGTGCCGAGCACATCCTCGGTCGTGATCGTCAGGATGTCCCCGACCTCGAGGTCGTGCGGGCCGTCGGCGAACTTGCCCAGCCGGATCTTGGGACCTTGGAGGTCGACGAGCACGGCGACGGGCGCGCCGAGGTCTTGCGCGGCTTGGCGCACGTTCGCGTAGACCTCGTTGTGCACCTCATGGGTGCCGTGACTGAGGTTCAACCGGGCGACGTTGACGCCGGCTTCGATGATCGCTCGGAGCGATTCATAGCTGGATGTCGCGGGCCCGAGGGTGGCGACGATCTTTGCTCTTCTCATGGGATGGCGGAATTTCCTTCTCTGGGTGGCGGTGAGTGAAGGATGAGGGGATCAGGCGGTGAGGGCCCGATCCGTGGGGCGAACGGGGAACGGCAACTGCGTTTCGCCTTCGAGGTAGCGATCGACGGCCGACGCCGCGGCGCGGCCTTCGGCGATCGCCCACACGATGAGCGACTGTCCGCGGCCGGCGTCGCCCGCGACGAATACGCCCGCTTCGCTCGTCGCGTAGTCGCCGTCGCGTTCGACGAGACCGTTCTCGACCGGCACGCGCAACTGGCCGTGCAGAGCATCCGTCTCCGGGCCGGTGAAGCCCATCGCGATGAGCACGAGGTCGGCCGGGATCTCCCGCTCGGTGCCCGATTTCGGCACGCGGCGGCCGTCGACGTACTCGGTCTCGGCGACGCGGAGGGCGCGGACCTCGCCCGCGTCGTTCGCGAGGAACTCGACGGTCGAGGCGAGAAAGACCCGATCCCCGCCTTCCTCGTGGGCGCTCGACACTTCGAACAGGGTCGGCGTGATCGGCCACGGTTGGTGCTCGGGCCGTTCCGTCGGCGGCTGGATGCCGATCGCGAGGTTGGTGACGCTCAGCGCCCCGTGGCGGTGCGCCGTGCCGATGCAGTCCGCGCCGGTGTCGCCACCGCCGATGACGATGACGTGGCGGCCCTCGGCGGTGATCTGCTGGGCGACCGGGTCACCCGCGCCGACCTTGTTCTGCTGCACGAGATAGTCCATCGCGAAGTGAATGCCCAGGAGGTCGCGGCCCGGAATCGGCAGGTCGCGCGGCACGGTGGCGCCCGTCGCGATCACGACGGCGTCGTAGCGCGAACGCAAATCGTCCCAGGCGATGTCGACCCCGATGGTCACGCCGGCCCGGAAGCGCGTCCCCTCGGCCTGCATCTGCGCGAGTCGCGCATCCAGCCGCCGCTTCTCCATCTTGAAGTCCGGGATGCCGTAGCGCAGGAGTCCGCCGATCCGGTCGTCGCGCTCGTAGACCGCGACCGTGTGTCCGGCTCGCGTGAGCTGCTGCGCCGCGGCGAGCCCGGCGGGACCGGATCCGACGACCGCCACGGTCTTGCCCGACAGGCGCTCCGGCGGATGCGGCGTGACCCAGCCGTTCGCCCATGCCTGGTCGATGATCGAAACCTCGACCTGCTTGATCGTGACCGCCGGCTGGTTGATGCCGAGCACGCAACTCGACTCGCATGGCGCGGGGCACAGGGTGCCGGTGAACTCGGGAAAGTTGTTGGTGGCGTGCAGCCGCTCGATCGCCTGTCGGCCCTCTCCGCGCCAGATCAGGTCGTTCCACTCGGGGATGAGGTTGCCCAACGGGCAGCCGGAGTGGCAGAACGGAACGCCGCAGTCCATGCAGCGCCCGGCCTGGCGGCGCAGTTGCGACGAATCCTGGTTCTCGTAGACCTCCTTGAAGTCCATGATGCGCACCGGGACGGGACGACGGGGGGGAAGCTCCCGCTCCTGAACCTTGAGGAATCCCTTCGGGTCAGCCACCCGTCACCTCCATGATGCGAGACCAGACGACGTCGCCGTCGGGGTCGAGTCCTTCTTCGATCGCCTCCGCGCGGGTCTTGATGACCGCTGCGTAATCGCGTGGCATCACCTTGACGAAGGCCGCCATCGTCGCGACCGGGTCCGCAAGCATCCGAGCCGCGAGGGCGGACTCGGTTTCGGCGACATGCTTGAGCAGCAGGTCGGTGACGATCTCGACGTCGGCGCTGTCCAACGGCAGCAGCGCCAGTTCGCCGCCGACGAGGGCTTCGCGATTCACCCGTTCCTCGCGGAGGCCGAAGACGTAAGCGGTGCCGCCCGACATGCCGGCACCGAGGTTACGCCCGGTCGCACCGAGAATGACGGCGAGTCCGCCGGTCATGTACTCCAGGGCGTGGTCGCCGACTCCTTCGACGACCGCCGTCGCCCCGGAGTTGCGCACGAGGAACCGCTCCCCCACGACGCCGCGGATGAACATGCTGCCCTGGGTCGCGCCGTAGCCGAGCACGTTGCCGGCGATGACGTTGCGCTCGGCGGGGAAGATCGCGGTGCGCGGCGGCCGGAGAATGATCTGACCGCCCGAGAGACCCTTGCCGACGTAGTCGTTGGAGTCGCCTTCGAGGCGCAGAGTGATGCCGTTGGGCATGAAGGCCCCGAGCGATTGTCCAGCCGAACCGGTCATCGAGACCTGAATGGTGCCTTCGGGGAGGCCGTGCTCACCGTGGCGCTTGGTCACCTCGTGGCCGAGCATCGTGCCGACCGCCCGCTCGGTGTTCTTCACCGGCAACTCGATCGTCACGGGCTCGCCGTGCTCGAGGGCGGCGGCGGCGCGGCGGATGAGCTCGACGTCGAAATGCTCGTCGAGCTCGTGCTTCTGCGGGACGCGGTTGCGCCGCGGCTCGTCGTCGGCGAAGGCAGGTCCCGCGAGGATCGGGCTCAAGTCGAGTCCATCGGTCTTCCAGTGCTCGATCGCGCGGTCGACGTCCAGCACGTCGGCACGACCGATCGCCTCGTCGAGCGAACGGAACCCGAGCTCCGCGAGGTATTCGCGCACCTCCTGCGCGAGGTATTCGAAGAAGGTCTCGACGAACTCCGGCTTACCGGTGAACCGGGCTCGCAATTCGGGGTTCTGGGTCGCGACCCCGACAGGGCACGTGTCGAGGTGACATACGCGCATGAGGATGCACCCGGACACGACGAGGGGCGCGGTGGCGAAGCCATACTCTTCGGCTCCGAGGAGCGCGGCGATGACGACATCCCGCCCGGTCTTCAGCTGGCCGTCGACCTGCACGACCACGCGATCGCGCATGCCGTTGAGCATGAGCGTCTGCTGGGTCTCGGCGAGGCCGATCTCCCACGGGGTTCCCGCGTGCTTGAGCGAGTTGAGCGGACTCGCGCCGGTGCCTCCGTCGTGCCCCGAGATGAGCACGACGTCGGCAAGGGCCTTGGAAACACCCGCGGCGACCGCGCCGATTCCCGATTGCGAGACGAGCTTGACGTGAATGCGCGCCGCGGGGTTGGCCCGTTTGAGGTCGAAGATCAGCTGCTTGAGGTCTTCGATCGAGTAGATGTCATGGTGCGGCGGCGGGGAGATCAGGGCCACCCCGGCGGTCGAGTGCCGCGTGCGCGCGATCCACGGGTAGACCTTGGTCGCCATCAACTGGCCGCCCTCGCCGGGCTTCGCGCCTTGCGCCATTTTGATCTGGATGTCGGTGGCGTTCGTCAGGTACAGGCTCGTCACGCCGAAGCGCCCGCTCGCGACCTGCTTGATCGCGCTGCGCCGGGCAGGATCGAGAAGCCGGTCGACATCTTCGCCCCCTTCACCCGTGTTGGAGCGGCCACCGATGCGGTTCATCGCGATCGCGAGCGTCTCGTGCGCCTCTTGTGAGATGGAGCCGTAGCTCATCGCGCCGGTGTTGAACCGCGCGATGATGGCTTCGATCGGCTCGACCTCGTCGAGGGGAACGGGCGCACGCTCGCCCCGCTTGAACGCGAACAACCCGCGCAACGTCATCAGGTTCTCGGCCTGCTCGTCGACGAGCCGCGTGTAGTCGCGGAAGATGTCGTAGCGGCGGGCTCGCGTCGAATGCTGCAGCCGGAACACCGTGTCGGGGTTGAAGAGGTGCGGGGGTCCCTCGCGGCGCCACTGGTACTCGCCGCCGACCTGCAGCCGCTCGTGGGCGGGAATCGCCCCGTCCTGCGGATACGCGGACGCGTGACGGGCCGCGTTCTCGGCCGCGATCACGTCGATGCCGACCCCGCCGAGCACCGTCGTGGTTCCGGTGAAGTACTGGTCGACGAACTCCTGGCTGAGACCGATCGCCTCGAACGCCTGGGCACCCGAGTAGGAACCGACGACCGAGATCCCCATCTTCGACATGATCTTCAACACGCCCTTGCCGAGACCCTTGATGAGGTTGGTGACGGCCTTCTCGGGAGTGATCCCCGTGATCATGCCCGAGTGCACGAGTTGCTCGGCCGTCTCCATCGCGAGGTACGGGTTGATCGCCGACGCTCCATAGCCGATCAGCAGCGCCACATGGTGCACCTCCCGCACGTCGCCGGCCTCGACGACGAGACCCACCTTCATACGCGTCTCCTGGCGGATGAGGTGATGATGCACGGCCGAGAGCATGAGGAGAGAAGGGATCGGGGCGAGGTCGACGTTCGAGTCGCGGTCGGAGAGCACGAGGAACTGGGCGCCGTCGGCGATCGCCTCGTCGGCCTCGACGCACATCTCGGCGAGCCGCTGCGCCATCGCCTCGGTTCCCTCGTCGGTGCGGTAGAGGCCTTTGACGACGCGGGTGAGTTTCGGTCCGCGCGACCCCGACGGGCCGGGGCCCTCGATGTGCTGGATCTTCGCGAGCTCGTCGTTGTTGATGACCGGGAAGTCGAGCACGACCTGACGGGCGTGTTCGGGGGTCGCGCTCAGCAGGTTGCGTTCCGGGCCCAGCCCGAGCTTCATGCTCGTGACGACTTCCTCGCGGATGCTGTCGAGCGGCGGGTTCGTCACTTGCGCGAACGCTTGAGTGAAGTAGTCGAAGAGCAGCCGCGGGCGTTCGCTCAGCACCGCGATGGGCGTGTCCGACCCCATGGCGCCGAGTGGCTCCGCCCCGGCGATCGCCATCGGGGTGATGAGGATGCGCACCTCCTCTTCGGTGTATCCGAAGGTGCGCTGGCGTCGCACGACCGACGCGGGCGTGTGGGAGATGTGCTCGCGGTCGGGCAGTTTCGCGAGCTCGATGCGACTGGCATCGAGCCAGTCCTGCCACGGCTCCGACGCGGCGATCTCGGCCTTGATCTCGTCGTCTTCGACGATACGACCGGCGACGGTGTCGACGAGGAACATCTTCCCGGGGCGCAACCGGCCCTTGCGCACGATGCGGTCAGGCGGGAAGTCGAGAACGCCGATCTCACTCGCGAGCACGACGAGTCCGTCGTCGGTGACGAGGAACCGTCCCGGGCGCAGCCCGTTGCGGTCGAGGGTGGCGCCGACGAACTCGCCGTCGGTGAAGACGAGGGCCGCCGGCCCGTCCCACGGTTCCATGAGCATCGAGTGGAACTCGTAGAAGGCACGACGCGTGGGGTCGATGTCGGTGTGGTTCTCCCACGCTTCCGGCACCATCATCATCATCGCGTGCGGTAGCGATCGGCCGCCGAGGTTGAGCAGTTCGACGACCTCGTCGAACGAGGCCGAGTCGGAGGCGCCCGGGCTGACGATCGGGAGCACCGGCGTGAGGTCCCCGAGCAGCTCGCTCTCCAGCTGGGATTGGCGGGCGCGCATCCAGTTGCGGTTGCCCTGCACGGTGTTGATCTCGCCGTTGTGCGCGATCATGCGGAACGGTTGCGCGAGCGGCCACGACGGGAAGGTGTTCGTCGAGTACCGCGAATGCACGAGCGCGAGTTTCGACACGAATCGCTCGTCGGAGAGGTCGGGATAGAACGGCTCGAGCTGGAGCGTCGTGACCATTCCCTTGTAGACGAGCGTGCGCGCGCTCAGCGACGGGAAGTAGGCGCCCAGTTCGCGCTCGGCGCGCTTGCGCAGCCGGAACGTCAAGCGGTCCAGGTGGATGCCGAAGAGGGGTTGGCCACCCCGGTCGCCACTCGACGAGGAGGCTCCTCGGGTCGCCTCGACGAAGACCTGTTCGAAGACGGGCGCCGCTTCGCGAGCGAGGGCGCCGAGGTGGGCGGGGTCGGTCGGGACGTCGCGCCAGCCGATCACGCGAAGCGACTCCTGCTCGGCGATCGTCGCGATCGCGGCCTTCTGCGCTTCCCGTTCGGTGCGGTCGGTCGGGAGGAATGCCATGCCCACGGCGTACTGACCGACGGGCGGCAACTCGAACCCGGCGACGGCGCGCAGGAACAGGTCGGGGATCTGAGTGATGATGCCGGCGCCGTCGCCCGTGCCCGCATCCGATCCGATCGCCCCACGGTGTTCGAGGTGGCGCAAGGCGTCGAGCGCTTGCATGACGATGTCGTGCCCCGGGGTGCCGCGCAAGGTCGCGACCATGGCGAGACCGCAGGCGTCCTTCTCGGACGCAGGGTTGTAGAGGCCCTGCGCCGCTGGGATGGCGCTGAACCGTTCGAATGCGCTCTGAACCATGGGTACCGTCCTCACGATGGTGCCGTGGGACGTCACTGGCCCAAAGGATGCTGCGTTGGCGAGGTGTGTCGACTCGGCGCCGGGATCGCGATCGAACTCGGCGGCCGATTTATCGTCGGGTGGCTCCGCTTGTGGCGGGTACGGGCGTCGGTCCGGCGTCATCACCGGGCTCGTCCGAATCGGAATAGATGTCGTCGGAGTTTACCGCAGAGTCGGGGGTCCACTCTTTTCCGGGGAGGTAGACACTCGCTTCGACCCCCGGATGACGCGTCGTCTGCACCGCGATGATCACGATGCCGACGACGATGAAGAGCAGCGCTCCCCAGACGTTCGAGCGGACCCCGAGCAAGGTTTCGCTCGGGTCGAGCCGGATCGATTCGAACCAGGCTCGGCCCAGGCCGTACCAGATCGCGTAGAGGCCGACCATCTTGCCCCAGTGCCAGGTGTCGCGGCGCGCGAACGTCGGCCAGACCGGCAGCAGCTGACCGATTCCCGTCGTGGCCTTTCCGAGTGAGACACGGTTCTCGATGAGCATGAGAATCGCGAACCCCGCGAGCAGCCAGATGATCTCGTAGAGGAACGTGGGATGGAACAGGGCGTCCTCAGGGATGCCGACCGGGATCGCCGGGTTCGGGCGGTCGATCTCGAGGCCCCAGGGAAGATCGGTGGGAAGCCCGAAAAGTTCCTGATTGAAGTAGTTGCCGACGCGGCCGAAGGCTTGAGCGAGCAACAACGTCGGAGCCATCGCGTCGACCGCCGCCGTGAAGCGCAATCCGGCGAGGCGGCAGGCGATGAAGACCCCGAGAGCTCCGAAGAGCACGGCGCCGAAGATCGCGACGCCCCCCTCCCAGACCGCCCACACGCTTCCGCGCTCGAAGACGTTCCAGGGGTTCCTGCCGACACCGAAGAAGTCGTCGGGATGCGTCGCGACGTGCCAGACCCGGGAACCGACGATGCCGAAGACCACGGCCCAGATCGCGAGGTCGATCACGATGCCCGGCTCCGCGCCCCGAGCCGTCAAGCGATGGTTCGCGACGGCGATCGCGACGGCGATGCCGAGCAGAATCGCGATCGCGTAGACGTGGATGACGAGCTGTTCGGGGAACGCGGGCAGAACCCCCACGAGCGCGTCACGAATGAACCCCAGAGGGATCTCGAAGGAGGCCCAGTCGGACGGCGGGCTCGGAAGGCTCGTCGGGATCACGTCGGCGAGTCTACTTCCTGGTCGTGGTCGTGCCGGACGCCAGTTCGGCGGCCTTCGCGGCGAGGCCGGAGACTCCTCCCGTGGCCAGCGCGGTGACGAGCGCGGAGCCCACGATCGCGCCGTCCGCATAGCCGAGGACTTCGGCGACCTGCTCCCCCGTGGAGATGCCGATGCCGACGCAGACGTTCTCGGCGCCGACGCCGCGCAGCCGGGCGACGAGCGATCGCGCGGCCGCATCGACATCCTGACGAGCTCCCGTGATGCCCATCGTCGAGACGGCGTAGACGAAGCCGCGGCTCGACTCCACCGCCATCGCCAACCGGGAATCGGTCGACGAGGGCGCGGCGAGGAAGACCCGGTCGAGACCGGTTCGGTCGCTCGCCGCGATCCACTCCGCAGCGGAGTCGGGGGTGATGTCGGGCGTGATGAGCCCCGCTCCCCCGGCGTTGACGAGCGCGTCGGCGAAGGCATCCACGCCGTACTGCAGCACGGGATTCCAGTACGTCATGACGAGAACGGGGATGTCGACGCGTGCGCGCACCGCCTCGACGGCGGTGAAGACGTCGCGCACGCGGAACCCGCCCGCGATCGCCGCTTCCGTCGCCTCCTGGATGGCGAGGCCGTCCATGACCGGATCACTGTAGGGAAGCCCGAGTTCGAGCACGTCGACGCCGTTCTCGGCGAGAGCGACGGCTGCGTCGATGCTCGTGCCGAGGTCGGGGAAACCGACGGGGAGATAGCCGATGAGACTGCCGCGACCGTCTTCCCGGTTCTGGGCGATGCGCGAGGCGACCGAGAGCGTTGGAACGGTCACGACTGCTGAGCTCCCTCGTCGAAGAGGCCGAACCAGGCCCCCGCGGTGGCCACGTCTTTGTCGCCCCGGCCCGAGAGGTTCACCAGGATGATCCCGTCCGGCCCGAGCTCGCGGCCCAGGCGCAGGGCCCCCGCGAGGGCGTGCGCCGACTCGATGGCGGGAATGATCCCCTCCGTCATCGAGAGCAGGCGAAGCGCATCCATCGCTTCGGTGTCGGTCGCCGCGAGGTAGGTCGCTCTGCCACGTTCGTAGAGCGCGGCATGTTCGGGGCCGACGCCGGGGTAGTCGAGACCGGCTGAGATCGAATGCGACTCGACGGTCTGCCCATCGGCGTCCTGCAGCACATACGACCGCGAGCCGTGCAGCACGCCAGGGCGTCCGCGCTCGATCGCCGCGGAGTGCTTCGGGGTGTCGACGCCGTCGCCTCCCGCCTCGATGCCGTACAGCTTCACGTCGGGGTCATCGAGGAAGGCGTGGAAGATCCCGATCGAGTTCGACCCACCGCCGACGCACGCCACGACGGCATCCGGGAGCCGTCCGGTGAGCTCGAGCACCTGCCCGCGCGCCTCTTCGCCGATGATCTTCTGAAAGTCGCGCACCATCGCCGGGAACGGATGCGGACCGGCCGCCGTGCCGAAGATGTAGTTGGTGGTCTCGACGCTCGTGACCCACTCGCGGTAGGCCTCGTTGATCGCGTCCTTGAGCGTGCGGCTGCCCGTCGTGACCGGCACGACCTCGGCACCGAGCAAACGCATCCGCGCGACGTTGAGCGCCTGTCGCTGAGTGTCGACCTCCCCCATGAAGATCGTGCACTCGAGGCCGAAGAGCGCGGCGGCGGTCGCGGTCGCGACCCCGTGCTGCCCGGCGCCCGTCTCGGCGATCACCCGGTTCTTGCCGAGACGACGCGTCAGCAGCGCCTGACCGAGCACGTTGTTGATCTTGTGCGATCCGGTGTGGTTGAGGTCTTCGCGCTTGAGGATGACGCGCGCGCCGCCCGCGTGTTCGGCGAAACGCGGCACCTCGGTGATGATCGACGGTCGCCCCGTGTAGGTACGGTGCAGTTCCGCCAACTCGGCGGCGAACGAGGGATCGGCTTTCGCCGCCTCGTAGGCTGCGGCCAATTCGTCGATCGCCGCGATGAGCGACTCGGGCATGAAGCGCCCGCCGTAGGCGTCGAAGAACGGCCCCGGGCGGTCCCGGAGACTCTCGTCGGGGGTGGTCATCTTCCAGCCTCCAGGAAACTCTCGAGGGTCGCGACCGGGTCGTCACCCGTGACGAGTGCCTCCCCGATGAGCACGACATCCGCGCCCGCCGCTCGATAGTGGGCGACATCCGCGGGGTGCTTCACCGCCGACTCCGCGACGCGGATGACGCCGGACGGAATTCGATCGGCGAGCGTGCCGAAAAGGTCGCGATCGAGCTCGAAGGTCGAGAGGTCGCGCGCGTTGACGCCGACGATGGAGGCGCCGACGTCGAGAGCTCGCTCGACCTCGTCCGCCGAGTGGGCTTCGACGAGCGGCGTCATGCCGAGATCGAGGATGAGGGTGTGCAGTTGCTGCAACATCGGCTGGGTCAGCGCCGCGACGATGAGCAGCACGAGGTCGGCGTCGGCCGCGCGCGCCTCGAACACCTGATAGGGATCGCCGATGAAATCTTTGCGCAGTACGGGAACATCGACGGCGGCGCGCACATCGGTGAGGTCGCCCAACGACCCTCCGAAACGCCGGCCCTCGGTGAGAACGCTGATCGCACTGGCTCCGCCGGTCTGATAGGAAACGGCGAGCGCTGCGGGATCGGTGATGTCGGCGAGGACGCCTCGCGACGGACTCGCGCGCTTGACCTCGGCGATGATCTTCACACGGTCGGCCGGGGCGAGCGCTGTGAGAGCGTCGCGCGCCGCCGGACGGGATCGCGCCGCCGCTTCGACGGCGGACAGATCGAGCGTCTCGCGTCGGTTCGCGGCGTCGTCGAGCGCGCCCGCGACGAGCTCGGCGAGTAGATCAGGAATGGTTCTTCGGGGCGTAGCGCGGCCCCTTGACGCCGTAACCGAGCTTGGCCAAGACCAAACCGAGCAGAAGTCCGACGACGACGACGCCGGCCGAGATCCAGACGAGCAGGGCCTGATCGAACCAGAAGGCGAACGTGCCGACGGTGAAACCGATCAGCATGACCACCACGGCGACCCAGGCTGCCGGTGAATGTCCGTGACCGGGCTCGTTCTCGTCGCTCATCTGTGGAACTCCTTCTCCTGCTGGCGTGCAGCCGTCAGTCTATCGAGTCTCGACACGCTCACTTCGTGGGCTACTCGACCACCGCCTACTCGGTGGGATCGTCGCCCGCGCTGAGCGCGTCCCAGTCGCTCGCCGGATCACCGTCGACGCGTGACCGGGAGTACCGCGCGCCCGGTGGCGGCCAGCCGCGCACGGTCATCGCGATCCACGCCGCGACGAGCACTTGCAGCGCGCCGCCGACGAGGGCGACCACGCCGAGGGCATCGAGGGCGGGTGAGAAGATCGCCACGAGCACGACACACACCCCGAGCAGAGCGATCAGCACGGCGAGGATCGCCCGGAACACCGCCCCGGCGAGCAGCATCGCGAGAGCCGCCGCCGCGGAGGCGAGCGCGAGCGCTCCGAAGGCGGGGTTCGCCCCGGTCGCGCACGCGGTGACGATGATCGGCACCGCGAGGCCGACGAGGGCGGCGAGGCGGCGGCGCGCGGGCGTCATCGGGTGGGCAGCCGATCGATCATCGGATGCGACGCATCGCGTTGGCCACGGCGACCGCGCGCAGGGGTGCCGCCGCCTTGTTCTGCGCCTCCCGCTGTTCGCTCTCGGCATCCGAATCGGCGACGAGTCCCGCACCGGCCTGCACGCGGGCGAGGCCGCCGACGATCGTCGCCGTGCGGATCGCGATCGCAAGGTCGGCATCGCCGGCGAGTCCGAAGTACCCGACGACGCCGCCGTAGACGCCGCGCTGTGCGGGTTCGAGCTCGTCGATGATCTCGAGGGCGCGGGGTTTGGGCGCGCCCGACAGCGTGCCGGCGGGGAACGTCGCGCGGAACACGTCGATGCTCGTCGCGTCGGCGCGCAGATCGCCTTCGACGGTCGAGACGAGGTGCATGATGTGGCTGAAACGCTCGACCTGCATGAACTCGGTCACCTCGACCGAGCCGGCGACACACACCTTCGACAGATCGTTGCGCGCCAGATCGACGAGCATGAGGTGCTCGGCCTGTTCCTTGGGGTCGGCGAGGAGCTCGTCGGCGAGGTCGACATCCTCTTCGGGTGTCTCGCCCCGCGGCTTGGATCCGGCGATCGGATGCGTGATGACCCGGCCGTCGGTGACCTTGACGAGCGCTTCGGGACTCGAACCGACGATCGAATAGCTCGAGCCGTCAGGGGCCTCGAGCGTCAGCAGGTACATATACGGGCTCGGATTGAGGGCGCGCAACACGCGGTAGACGTCGATCGGCGCAGCGGTGATCTCGTGGTCGAATCGCTGCGAGATGACGACCTGGAAGACGTCGCCGTCTCGGATGTACTCGCGCGAACGCTCCACGGCGGCGATGTAGTCGGTCTTCGGCGTTCTCGGAATGGGTTCGGGAGTGATGTCGAGATCCACATCCGCGAGCCACGTCTCGGTGGGCTGGGCCAGCCGCTCCTGGACGACGTCGAGCCGTCGCTGCGCGTCGGTCCACAGCGTCTCCTCGTCGTCGGTGCCGTCGTTGAGTGCCGCGGCGATGAGGATGGCGGCACCCGTGCGGTGATCGAGCGCCACGAGCTCGGAGACGAAGGAGAGCGCAGAACCGGGCACCTCGTAGTCGGCGGGCGGAGCGGCGGGCAGGCGCTCGAGTTGCCGAACGGCCTCCCAGCCGATGAATCCGACGAGTCCGCCGGTGAGGGGCGGATGACCGTCGACCTGCGGAGTGCTCCAGCGCTCGTACAGATGCGCGAGCGCGTCGAGCGGCGTTCGCGGCGACTCGGGGCCGAGGGCCCGTTCCGCGCTGAGACCGTAATCGATCCAGGTCACACCCTCGGCATCCTCGGTGAGCACGCCGAGCGAACCGACGCCGACGAACGACCAACGCGACCAGATGCCGCCTTGCTCCGCGGACTCGAGCAAGAAGGTGCCGGGCCGGTCGCCCGCGAGCTTGCGGTAGACGCCGATCGGCGTCTCACCGTCGGCGAACAGCCGCCGAAGCACGGGTACGACGCGGTGGCCCGCGGCGATCGCCGCGTGGAATTCGGCGCGGGAGGTGCTCCCGGCCGAGGTGGTCGTCGTGGTCACCCGAGAATTGTCTCAGGGATCGAGAGGTCGAGCGGGTCGACGTCGAAGCAGGAGTGAGCACCGGTGTGGCATGCCGGGCCGACCTGCTGAACCGTCACCAGCAGGGCGTCGCCGTCGCAATCGAGAGCCGCACCGCGCACGTGCTGCACGTTGCCGCTCGTGTCGCCTTTACGCCAGTACTCTTGGCGACTGCGCGACCAGAACGTCACCCGACCTGACGTCAACGTGCGACGCAGCGCCTCGGCATCCATGTAGCCGAGCATGAGCACCTGCTGGGTCGACTCCTCTTGGATGATCGCGGGCAGCAAGCCGTCTCGATCGAATCTGACCCGGTTGAGGATGTCGTCACTCATCGCACCGCGATCCCTTCCGCCCGGAGGGCGTCTTTGACGTCGCCGACGGTGATCTCGCCGCTGTGGAAGACGGATGCCGCGAGCACCGCGTCGGCGCCCGCGGCGACCGCGGGCGCGAAGTCGGCGACAGTGCCCGCGCCGCCGCTTGCGATCACCGGCACGCCGCTCAGGTCGCGCACGAGCCCGACGAGCTCGATGTCGAAGCCCCGTCTCGTGCCGTCGGCGTCGATCGAGTTGACGAGCAACTCGCCAGCACCGCGCTCGATCACCTCGCGTGCCCACGCCAAAGCATCGATGTCGGTCTCCGTTCGGCCCCCGTGGGTCGTCACGACGAAGCCGCTCGACGTGCGCGGGCTGCGCTTGACGTCGAGGGAGAGCACGAGCACCTGCGCGCCGAACCGGTCGGCGATCTCGCCGACGAGGTCGGGTCGCGCGATCGCCGCGCTGTTCACCCCCACCTTGTCGGCACCGCTCGCCAGGAGGCGCGTGACGTCCTCGACGCTGCGCACTCCGCCGCCGACGGTGAGGGGGATGAAGACCTGCTCCGCTGTCGCCGTCACCGTCGCGTACATCGTCGCGCGGGCGTCCACGGTCGCCGTCACATCGAGGAAGGTGATCTCGTCGGCGCCCTGCTCGTAGTAGGCGCGGGCGAGGTCGACCGGGTCACCCATGTCGCGCAGGTTCTCGAAGTTGACGCCCTTGACGACCCGGCCCTCGGTGACATCGAGGCACGGTATGACGCGAATCGCGACCGACACGGGCGACTCAGATCCGAGCGGCGTGAATCGACGACACGAGGATCGCCCGGGCGCCTAGCGCGTAGAGCGCATCCATGACCTCGTTGGTGTCGTCGCGCGGCACCATCACCCGCACGGCGACCCAGCCCGAGTCGCGCAGCGGCGACACCGTCGGCGACTCGAACCCCGGCGTGATCTTCGACGCCTGCTCGATGAGTTCGGCCGGAAGGTCGTAGTCCATGAGCACATAGCGGCGGGCGACCATGACCCCCTGCAGCCGGCGACGGAACGTCTCCAGTCCCGCGACATCCGCGCGCGCCGCGATGAGCACCGCCGTCGACTCGAGAATCACCGGGCCGAAGATCTCCAGCCCCTGCTTGCGCAGGGTCGACCCGGTCTCAACGACGTCCGCGACGGCATCCGCGACGCCGAGGCGCACCGCCGACTCCACGGCACCGTCGAGGTGCACGACCGTCGCCCGAACGCCCTGCGCTTCGAGAAAGTCCTCGACGAGCGCCGAGTAGCTCGTGGCGACCCGGGTGCCGGCGAGATCCGCCAGCTGCGTGAACTCTCCGACCGGCCCCGCGAACCGGAACGTCGACGCACCGAAGTCGAAGGCGTCGATCTCGACGGCCGTCGAGTGCGAGTCGAGCAGCAGGTCCCGCCCGGTGACGCCGACGTCGAGGGCGCCCGACCCCACATAGGTGGCGATGTCGCGGGGACGCAAATAGAAGAACTCGACGTCGTTACGCCGGTCGGGAACGATGAGCTCTTTCGGGTCGCGGCGCACCGCATAGCCCGCTTCGCGGAGCATGTCGACGGCGGTCTCGGAGAGGGTGCCCTTGTTGGGCACGGCGATTCGGAGCATCAGGGGAAGTCTTTCAGGTCGAGGTGTCGCTGGTGGGGGTCAGAGATGTCGCCCGACGTGCTCGAGCGTGAGCCCCTTCGCGATCATCAGCACCTGGAGGTGATAGAGCAACTGCGAGATCTCCTCGGCCGTGCGGTCGTCGGTCTCGTACTCGGCCGCCATCCACACCTCGGCGGCTTCCTCGACGATCTTCTTACCGATCTCGTGCACACCGGCATCGAGGTACGCGACCGTGCCCGACCCCTCGGGCCGCTCGGCGGCGGTGCGCGAGAGCTCCTCGAACAGCCCGTCGAACGTCTTCACAGAATCAGGGTAGCGGGCTCGTGTCACGCCGTCCGCCTCCGCCGACCGACTCGAGGCGCACGATGACGGCTTTCGAGACGGGCGTGTTGCTCTCCTCCGCCGCGCTCGCGAGCGGGACGAGCACATTCGCCTCGGGGTAGTACGCGGCAGCGCATCCTCTCGCGGTCGGGTAGGAGACGATCCGGTAGTTGCGTAGCACGCGATCCGGTTCGTCTTTCCACTCCGAATAGATGTCGACGCGCTGACCGTCGGTCAGGCCGAGCTCGAGGATGTCGTCGGGGTTCACGAAGACGACGTCGCGCCCCTTCTTGATGCCCCGGTACCGGTCGTTGAGCGAGTAGATCGTCGTGTTGAACTGGTCGTGCGACCGCAGGGTCTGCAGGATGAGCCGGCCAGCCGGGCGCTCGAGATGTTCGAGCTCGTTGACGGTGATCATCGCCTTGCCGGTCGGGGTGTCGAATCGTCGCTCGTCGCGCGGAGCGTTCGGCAGGATGAACCCGTCCTTCTTGCGGATCACGGTATTGAAGTCGGCGAAGCCCGGAACGACTCTCGCGATGCGCTCCCGAATGGTGTCGTAGTCGCGCTCGAAGGCATCCCATTCGATGCCGTACCGGTCGCCCAGCGTCGCCGTCGCCATCCGCGCGACGATCGCGACCTCGGAGAGCAGGTCGTCGCCGACGGGCTTCACCGCCCCGTGCGAGGCATGCACGGCGCAGACGCTGTCCTCGACCGAGACGAACTGGGGCCCGGTTTCCTGCAGATCGATCTCGGTGCGCCCGAGTGTGGGCAGGATGAGGGCCTCATCGCCGGTGACGACGTGCGAGCGGTTGAGTTTCGTCGACACCTGCACCGTGAGCGAGGCGCCGCGCATCGCAGCCTCGGCCGCGGCCGTGTCGGAGATCGCGCCGACGAAGTTGCCGCCCATCGCGATGAAGACCTTGACATCGCCGCGCTGCAGACCTTCGACCGTCTGCAGGGCGTCGAACCCGTGCTCACGCGGCACCGAGAATCCGAACTCGGCATCCAGTGCGTCCATAAACGGTTCCGGCATCTTCTCCCAGATGCCCATCGTGCGGTCGCCTTGCACGTTGGAATGTCCGCGGATCGGCGACGCCCCGGCTCCCGGCTTGCCGATGTTGCCCCGCAACAGCAGGAGGTTCACGACTTCCTTAATCGTCGCGACGGCCTTCTTCTGCTGGGTGAGACCCATTGCCCACGTGATGATGACCTTGTCGGCCGCCAGGTACTCCTTCGCGAAGTCCTCGATCTGGGTCGCCGTCAGCCCGGTGGCTTCCAGCACCGCGGCGTCGTCGAGCTGGGCGATGTGCGCGGCAAAATCGTCGAATCCGGAGGTGTACGCGGCGAGGAATTCGTGGTCGAGCACCGTTCCCGGCGCCGCCGCCTCGGCGTCGAGCACGCGCTTCGATGCGGCCTGGAGCAGCGCCATATCTCCGCCCGAACGGATCTGCAGGAACGTGTCGGCGATCGCGGTGCCTTTGCCGATGATGCCCCGCACCTTCTGCGGATTCTTGTAGCGCATGAGTCCCGCTTCGGGCAGCGGGTTCACCGCGATGATGCGGCCCCCCGCCCGTTTGCAGTCCTCAAGCGCCGCGAGCATCCGCGGATGGTTGGTGCCGGGGTTCTGCCCCATGACGATCACGAGGTCGGCCTGCTCGAAATCGTCGTATCGAATGGTCGACTTACCGATCCCGAGCGTCTCGCTCATCGCGGTGCCGGTGGACTCGTGACACATGTTCGAGCAGTCGGGAAGGTTGTTGGTGCCGAAGGCGCGCACGAAGAGCTGGTAGAGGAACGCCGTCTCGTTCGCCGTGCGACCCGAGGTGTAGAAGGCGGCTTCGTCGGGTGAGGCGAGCGCGTTCAGCCGACTCGCGACGATCTCGAACGCCCGCTCCCAGCTGACCGGTTCGTAGTGGTCGGAGCCGGCGGGCTTGTGGACGGGTTCAGTGAGCCGCCCCTGCCGTCCCAGCCAGTACTCGTCGCGATCGAGCAGGCTCGTGAGCGAATTCTCCGCCCAGAACGACCGCGGAACGGTGATGGGCGTCGCCTCCCAGGTGACCGCCTTCATGCCGTTCTCGCAGAACTCGAGGGTGTTGCGGTGACCCGGGTCGGGCCACGCGCAACTCATGCAGTCGAAGCCGTCCTTCTGGTTGATCGCGAGCGACAGTTTCGCGGTGCGCACGACGCCCATCTCCATGAGGGCGGGTTCCATCGAGTTGACGATCGCCGGAACGCCGACCGCCCACGACTCGTTGTGACCGATCTCGATGTCGGGGTAGGCGTCGGTGGGATCCGGGCTCATCGGGTTGTCCTTCCGGTGGAGGCGAGTACGGGGACGGCGACGCGCTGCTCACCGGCGTAGACCACCATCGAGAGCCCGCGCATGAAGCCGACGACGGTCATTCCCGACTCCCGCGCGAGGTCGATCGCGAGCGAGGACGGCGCGGAGACAGCCGCGAGAATCGGGATGCCGGCCATCGACGCCTTCTGCGTCAGCTCGAAACTCGCTCGACCCGACACCTGAAGCACCATTCCGGTGAGCGGCAGCAGCCCCTCACCGTGCGCCCAGCCGATGACCTTGTCGACGGCGTTGTGCCGCCCGACGTCTTCGCGCAACACGAGCATCTCGCCCGTGCGCCCATCGAAGAGCGCCGCCGCGTGCAGGCCACCGGTCTTGTCGAAGACGTCCTGCCCGGCTCGGAGCCGGTCGGGGAAAGATGCCAGCAGGGCGGCATCGACGACGAGCGGATCGTTCGCGACGGGGTAGTGTGACGCGGTGCGGACGGCGTCGATGCTCGCCTTGCCGCACAGGCCGCACGACGACGTCATGTAGAAGTTGCGTTCGAGGCCCGGGTCGGGCGCGGGCACGCCGGGAGCGAGAGTCACGTCGAGCACGTTGAAGGTGTTCTCACCGTCCTCGGTGACACCCGCGCAATACCGGATGGCGGCGATCTCGTCGCGGCGGGCGACGATGCCCTCGGAGATCAGGAACCCGGTCGCGAGATCGAAGTCGTGGCCAGGGGTGCGCATCGTGATGCTGAGCGACGCGCCGCCGACCCGGATCTCCAGAGGTTCTTCGACGGCGAGCACGTCGTCGCGGCGTGAGACAGTCGCACCGTCGGCGTTCTCGCCCAGATGGATGCGCACGACCCGCGTCCGTGCCGTAATTCTTCCCATGGTGACTGCCATCCCGCTCAGCGCCGCATCCGGACCCTCGACTTAGAGTGTTCGGCATGATCGTCGACGCTCTCATTCTCGCAGGGGGAAGGTCGTCGCGGCTGGGCCACTCCGAGAAGCAGCGGCTGCTGATCGCTGGCGAGACCCTGCTACGCGGCGCGGTTGACGCGGCACGGCGATCCGGAGCGCGGCACGTGGTCGTCGTCGGCGACGACGGTGTGGATGGTGCCCTCACCGTGCGCGAACATCCTGCCTTCGCCGGACCGGTCGCGGCGATCGCGGAGGGACGTCGCGCCCTTCCGGGGGGTGCCGACGCGATCCTGGTGATCGCGTGCGACATGCCGGGGGTCGGGTCGGCGCTTGCCCTCCTCGTGGCCGGATTCACGGGTGATGGCGCCATCGCGCTCGATCGGGGCCGCCGACAGCATCTGACGATCGCCGTTCGTCCCGAGGCGCTCGACGCGGCGATCGGCCGCCTGCCGTCGGTCGTCGATGCGTCGATGCGCGAGCTGCTCGGTAATCTCGAACTCGTCGAGGTGGTGGTTCCCGAAGGATCCACCGACGACATCGACACCTGGGACGACGCCGCACGATTCGGAGCCGCCCCCTCTCGACAGGAGCCCCCGATGACGGAGTCCGACACTGCCGGCCAGGATCGCGCCGAGCAGGAACGCGCCGGTGAGACAGAGGGCATCCTCACCGACTGGTCGGACGAGGTGCGCGCCGCCCTCGGCATCGGGGCGGATGTCGACATCCGGTCGGTGCTCGGCCTCGCCGGAGTCGTCGCGCACTCAGTCGTGCGCCCGGCCGCGCCCCTGACGACCTACCTCGTGGGCTTCGCTGCAGGCTGCGCCGCGGAACGGGGCGAGGATGCGGTGGCCGCCGCGGCCGATGCGACGCGCGTCGTCGAAGACCTGGCGGCACGCCGCCCGTGAGCCACCCGGGCCGCCTCCCCTGGCCGGAGGCCCGCCGGATCGCGGGTCGAGCCGCCGCGCTCCTCGGGAGCGAAGAGGTCACCCTCGACGCGGCTCTCGGCCGCGTGTTGCGACGGGAGGTGACCGCCGGCATCGACATTCCGCATTTCGCCTCCGCCGCGATGGACGGCTGGGCGGTCGCCGGCCCGGGTCCGTGGCGGCTTGTCGAGGGGGGTGCGGTGCGGCCCGGCGAGGCGACGACGATCGTGACGGGCGGTCTGCTGCCCCCGGGGGCGGATGCCGTCATCCGTAGCGAAAACGCCCACACCGCGGGGGGCGCCCTCGTGCTCGATCGCGGCGACACCCGGGACCATGTCCGGCCCGCAGCCGAGGAGGCCCGCGCGGGCGAGGTGCTCGTGGCCGCCGGGATCCGCCTTTCCCCCGCGCACCTCGCGCTCGCCGCCGCGGCGACCGCCGATCACCTCGACGTCGCGCTGGCCCCGAGCGTCGCGACCGTGTTCACGGGTGACGAGATCGTGCTCGGCGGGGTGCCCGCACCGGGCCTCGTGAGGGACAGCTTCGGCGCGACGGTCCCCGCCATTCTCGGGATGCTCGGCGCCTCGCCGACCCGCAGCCGACGGATCGGCGACGATCGCAATGAGACCGTGGCGGCGTTACGCGAGGCCGGCACCGATCTCGTGGTGACGACCGGCGGCACGGGCGGGTCGCACGCCGACCACGTGCGACGAGCCCTCGACGAGCTCGGGGCGGAGTATCTCGTGCCCGGGTTGGCAAGCCGCCCGGGCGGCCCGACGCTCCTCGCGCGCCTGCCCGGGGGTGCGCTCGTGCTCGGGCTCGCCGGCAACCCGCTCGCGGCGATGCTCGGGCTGCTCTCCCTCGGCGACGTGCTGATCGCCGGATTCACCGGTCGCGCGGTTCCCCCGCTCGCGACGGTGCGCGTCCCGGGCTCGGTGAAACGGCATCCCGAAGCCACGCGTCTCGTGCCCGTGCGCGCCGGGCTCGATGAGGTCGAGTGGACGGGTGCCGCCATGATGCGCGGACTCGCCGCCGCGACCGGCGTACTCGTGGTTCCCCCGGTCGGCGACGCTGAGATGCTGCCGCTGCCCTGGAGCTAGGTCGCTCGGGTCAGGCCTCGCGGTCGTTCAGGCAACGCCGAGCAGGTCGATCACGAACACGAGGGTGCGTCCCGAGAGCCGGTGTCCGCCACCGGCGGGGCCGTACGCCCACTCCGGCGGGCAGACCAGCTGGCGGCGACCGCCGACCTTCATGCCCGGGATGCCCTCCTGCCAGCCACGGACGAGCCCGTTGAGCGGGAATTCGATCGACTCGCCGCGGTTCCACGACGAGTCGAACTCTTCGCCCGTCTCGAAGTCGACGCCCACGTAGTGCACCGTGACACGAGCGCCGGGAGTCGCCTCGGCGCCGTCACCCACCTCGAGGTCGGTGCTGACAAGTTCGGTCGGGGCGGGCCCGTCGATGAATTCGATCTCGGGCTTGGTCTGCTCGCTCATGGCTCAAGTCAACCAGATCCCTGACGACCTGCTGTTTGCCCAAGATTGTGGCCATTCGCGCGCAAATTCCCACGATCTCGGGCAAATAGCCCATCGACGTCAGTGCGTGTGCCGCGTGGCTGCCGCTCGGAGGTCGGCGATGGCGGCCTCGACATCCGCGGCGCCGTAGACGGCCGAGCCGGCGACGAAGGTGTCGGCGCCCGCCTCGGCCGCCTGGCCGATCGTGTCGAGCGCGATCCCGCCGTCGACCTGCAGCCACACGTCGATCCCCGCGGCATCGATCGCGGCACGGGCGGCGGAGACCTTCGGCATCATGTCGGCCATGAAACTCTGACCGCCGAAGCCCGGCTCAACGGTCATGACGAGAATCTGATCGAACTCGGGCAACAGGTCCAGATACGGGTCAAGCGACGTTCCCGGCTTGACGGCGATGCCGGCTCGCGCGCCGATCTCGCGCAGCCGCCGGGCGAGAGCGACGGGGTGCTCGGTCGCCTCGGCATGGAAGGTCACGGAGAAGGCGCCGAGCTCGGCATAGCCGGGAGCCCAGCGGTCGGCATCCGAGATCATCAGATGCACATCGAGCGGGATGGGCGCGACGGCCTGCAGTCGCCCGACCATCTGCGGCCCGAAGGTGAGGTTGGGCACGAAGTGGTTGTCCATCACGTCGACGTGCACGGCGTCCGCTGTCGCGATGCGCGCCACCTCGGCCTCGAGATTCACGAAATCGGCGGAGAGGATGCTGGGCTCGATGCGCGACGCGCTGTCCTGAGCCTGTCGAAGGGTCACGCGTCCACCTTAGAGAGCAGTTGCACGAACATCGCGTCGGTACCGTGGCGGTGCGGCCACAGTTGCACAGCAGGCCCCACACCGGGGCCGAGGTCGCTCGTCGCGATGTGCGCCGCGACCGCGCGGGTGTCGATGGTCGTGATTTCCGGTTGCCGCTCCAGCACGCCCGCGATGGCCGCACGCGTCTCGTCGGGATGCGGCGAGCAGGTCACATAGGCGAGCAGACCGCCGGGTGCGAGAGCCGCGACAGCGGCATCCAGCAGCCGAGCCTGCAATGCCACCAGGCCCGGGAGGTCGGTGGGCCGTTTCCGCCAGCGCGCCTCAGGTCGACGTCGCAGGGCTCCGAGGCCGGTGCACGGGGCATCGAGCAGGATGCGGTCGAACCCGCCGGGATTGCTCGTGGCGAATCGCACCGCGTCACCCTCGACGACGCGCGGGGCGGGGTCGAACACCGCGAGGGCTCCGCGCACCAGCTTCGCTCGACCCGGAATCAGCTCGTTCGCCACGAGTTCGGCTCCGCCGATGCGAGCCTCCGCCGCGAGGAGCGCCGCCTTACCGCCGGGTCCAGCGCACATGTCGAGCCAGCGCTCCCCCGGAGCGATCTCGCGCGCTCGGCTCAGAATGAGCGCCGCGAGCTGCGAGCCCTCGTCTTGCACGCGCGCCGTGCCGGCCGCGACGGCGGGAACCACGGCTGGATCTCCCCCGGACGCGCGCACGGCCGTGGGCGCGATGCCGCCAGGTTCCCCGACTTCCGCCACCTCGATCAGACCGGGCAGCGCGACGAGCGACACCGCGGGCGCGACGTTGTCGGCTTCGAGCACGTCTTCGAGTTCATCGCCGCGTCCGTCGGCGCCGAGCGCGCGGCGCAGCGCGTCGATGACCCACTCGGGATGCGAGTGCTCCGCGGCGAGACGGGCATCGCCGCTCAGCCCTTCCGCCACTCGCGCATCCCACTCGGCGGGTGTCGAACGCGCGACCGTGCGCAGCACGCCGTTGACGAACCCGGTCGCGCGACGCGGGGCGAGCGCGACCGTGTCGCCGACCGCCGCGTGCGGAGGGATGCGGGTCGCGAGCAGCTGGTGCACGCCGAGCCGTAGCGCGTCGAGCACGACGGGGTCGATCGCGTCGGTCTCACGATTCGCGGCGAGACGGATGATGCGGTCGTAGCGACCCTGCATCCGCAGCGTGCCGTAGGTGAGCTCGGTCGCGAGGGCGGCATCGCCGGGGCTCAGCCCCGCTTGCGCGATTCGGGCGGGCAGCAGCAGGTTGGCGTAGGCATCGGCGTCGCGCACCGCGGCGAGCACCTCGGCGGCGACTTTGCGGGCCGGGGCGGCGCGGCCGGTCGTGCCCGCTCCATGTTTGGCGTTCACCGGGCGCGTCCCCGCCACCAGTCGGCGGCGGCCATCGCGCGTTTGCCGGCGGGCTGCACGGTCACGAGGTGCAACGGGTCGGTGCCGGTGCCCACGAGCAGTCGCCCGGCGCGGAAATCGAAGACGCCAGGTGCCAGAGCGGGCTCGTCGTGAGCGATGGCGGCATCCAGCACCTTCAGGCGGTCGCCGGTGTCGAAAACCGCGAACGCACCTGGCTCGGGAGTGGTGCCGCGGATGCGGGCATCCAGTTCGGCGGCGGGCCGCGACCAGTCGAGGCGGCCGTCGGTGAGTTCGAGTTTCGGGGCGAGCGTCACCTCGCCGGCTTGCACCACGGAGTGCGCCGTCCCGGTGGCCAGGGCGTCGACAACCGAAGTCAGAAGGCCCGCGCCGCGATCGGCGAGCTGCTCGAGCAAGTGGCCGGCGGTCTGGTTGCCTCCGATCGGCTGTTCGAGCGTGGCGAACACCGGCCCGGCATCCAACTCGGCGACGAGCTGGAACACCGCGGCCCCGGTGCGCTCATCGCCCGCGATGATCGCGCGTTGCACGGGAGCGGCACCCCGCCAGCGCGGCAGCAGCGAGAAGTGCAGGTTGATCCACCCCAGCCGGGGCGTCGAAAGAAGCGGTTCACGAATGAGCCCGCCGTACGCGACGATCACGCCGAGATCCGGACGCAGGGCGGCGATGCGCGCTTCGAGCGGGCCGATGCGGTTCGCCTTGAGGACCGGGATGCCGGCTTCCACCGCCGCCTCGGCGACCGGGGTCGGAGTCAGCACGCGCTTGCGGCCGAGCGGCGCGTCCTCACGCGTGACGGCGGCGACGACCTCGTGATCGGTCGCGGCGAGAGCCCGGAGGCTGGGGACCGCGGCGGCGGGACTTCCCGCGAAGACGATCCGGAGGGGCATCCGTCAATTGTGCCGTGCCCCGCGCTCGCCGCTTGCCGCCGTCACTCCTCGAACGGGTCGGGATCGTCGAATCGCGCGCGCAGTGGAAGGGGCTGCCGCCCGCGCGGCGGGCTTCCGGGGATCGGTTTGCGCCGGCGCGACGCCTGACGGATCACCTCGGCGTGCACCGATTCCGCGATTTCGGCGCCGTCGCGATAGTCGAACCGCAGAATCGCCCGGGAACGCCCGGCGGTGAGCGTCGTGCCGACCACGTCGGCCGAAGCCGGCAATTGCGCGATGGCCTCCTCAACGGCATCGGGCGTGCCCTGCAGCGTCGCCGTTCGCACGGCGGGCGGAAACCGCAGTTCGCGGCGCCCCGCGTACTCGGTGCGGGCGAAGTCGGGCTGGTTCCACCCGGCGAGGGCATGGCCCAGAGCTCCTCCGACCCCGACGAGCACGATCCCGGCGTCGTCGGCGGCGAGCGCCGCCGCATCCGACCACCAGCGCAAGCAGTCTTCGGCGACGCGCAGGCTCTCGCGCGCGAGCATCCGCTCGCCGTCGAGCAACAGCACCGCGCGGTAGCCGTGCGGAGCGAACGGCTCGGCCCCGCGCGTCGCGATCACGAGAGCCGGGCGGTCGTCGACTTCGAGAATCGGACGCTCCCCGTCGGAGACGATCACTCGTGTGCCGGGGAAGGCGCGTCCGAGCTCGTCGGCCGTGCGCGCGCTTCCCGCTCCTGAGGTGCGGAAGGTGCGCGACGAACAGTTCGGGCAGGTCCACGTGCGATCGGGGGTGCCGCACCACGTGCATGTCGGCGCGGCACCGGCCGAGCGCTGACGCAGCGGTCCGGTGCAACGCCGGCAGCGTGCCGCCTCGCCGCACTCGGTACAGCGCAGACCCGGCGCGTATCCCGGACGTGCGACCTGCACGAGCACGGGTCCGCGATCGAGCCCCGCGCGGGCTTCGCGCCACGCGACGGACGGGATGCGGGCCTGCGCCAGGATTGCCTCCTCGCCGGGGCCGTCGGCGGTGGGGATGATGCGCAGCCGGATGCGCTTCGCGGGCCCGAGCTCGCGCAACCAGCCGATTTCGACGAGACGCTGGGCCTCGGTGCTGCGGGTGTGCCCGGCGAGAACGAGGGCACCACCCTGTTGCTCGTGCCGCACGAGCGCGGCGTCGCGCGCGTGCACGTAGGGGGCGAGTGGTTCACCGAGCAACGGATCGCCGTCGTTCCAGACGGCGATCAGACCGAGCCGCTCCGCGGGTGCGTAGACCGCGGAGCGGTTTCCGACGACGACGGCGGCGCGATCCCCCGCGACGAGGAGGGCCCGATAGCGATCGGCGTTCGGTTGCCGCGAGTCCCAGCGCAGCAGCGACTCGGGCGGCACGAGGCCGGCGAGCGCCCGTTCGAGCTGATCCTGGTCGCGGTGGTCGGGCGCGACCAGGATGGCGGTGCGGCCCGCGGCGAGCACATGGGCCGCGGCGCGCGCCACCGCGAGCGCCCAGCGCGACACCGGGGTGCCGGTCGACTCGGTCACGCCGGGCAGGACGCGGAGGGCGATGCGTTGGCCGTCGTCGAGCGCCTCCGCGAGCCCCGGATAAGCGTCGAGGTGCGGCGCGACAAGTGGGGGCGGATCGCTCGGCACCCGGGCGATCCAAGCCTTCTCGACCCGCACCTGGCGGGGTGGAACCGCGAGCCGGAGCACGTCGTTCGCCGACCCGGCGGCGCGATCGGCGACCGCGCGTGCGAGCCGCCACACTTCGGGCCGCAACACCGGAATGGTCGACACCACGGACGCGACGTCGCTCAGCGGACCCGGGAAGTCGGCATCCGCCGCCGTCTCGATGACGAAAGCGGTCGCCATCCGCTTGGCGCTGCGCAACGGCACGGTGACCCGCACCCCCGGCTCGACTCCCTCGAGCGAGTCGGGGATACGGTAGTCGAGCAACCGGTCGAGTTGCGGCAACGCCGCGTCGACGAGCACTCGCGCGACGCCGGCCATGCCTAGGACCCGGCCATCGGGCGCCTACAGTCCGGCGGCGGAGCGGAGGCCGTCGACGCGGTCGGTGGCCTCCCAGGTGAAGTCGGGCAGCTCCCGGCCGAAGTGTCCGTAGGTCGCGGTCGAAGCGTAGATCGGTCGCAGCAGGTTCAGGTCGCGGATGATCGCCGCGGGCCGCAGATCGAAGACGTCGCGGATGGCCGCGATGATCGTCTCGTCGCTGACGTGACCGCTGCCGAACGTCTCGACGTAGAGGCCGACCGGGGATGCGGTTCCGATCGCGTAGGCGACTTGCACTTCGAGGCGGTCGGCGAGGCCTGCCGCGACAGCGTTCTTCGCCACCCAGCGCAACGCGTAGGCCGCGGACCGGTCGACCTTTGACGGGTCCTTTCCGCTGAACGCACCGCCGCCGTGGCGGGATGCCCCGCCGTAGGTGTCGACGATGATCTTGCGTCCCGTGAGCCCGGCGTCGCCGTGCGGCCCGCCGATCTCGAACCGGCCGGTCGGGTTGATGAGAACTCGGGCGCCGGCCGACGGCAGATCCACCGTCTCGAGCACCGGACGGATGACGAGCCGCTCGACTTCGGCGCGAAGCGTCTCGGTGTCGACCTCGGGCGAATGCTGCGTCGAGACGACCACGGTCTCGACCGACGCGGGAGTCGTGCCGTCGTAGCCGATCGTCACCTGGGTTTTGCCGTCGGGCCGCAGAAAGTCGACGAGACGCTCATGCCGCACCTGGGCGAGGCGCTCCGACATGCGATGCGCGAGCCAGATCGGCAACGGCATCATCACGGCCGTCTCGTTCGTGGCGTAGCCGAACATGATGCCCTGATCGCCCGCGCCCTGACGGTCGAGGTCGTCGACACTCGTACCCTCACGCGCCTCGAACGCGTGGTCGACCCCCTGCGCGATATCGGGCGACTGACCCCCGATCGAGATCTCCACCCCGCACGACCGACCGTCGAACCAGACATCGGAACCCGTGTACCCGATATCGGTGATCGTCTTACGAACGATTCCCGGGATGTCGACATAACTCGACGTCGTCACCTCACCGGCGACGTGCACGAGCCCCGTCGTGACGAGCGTCTCGACCGCGACCCGCGCCGCGGGATCGACAGCGAGCATCGCATCCAGGATGGCGTCGCTCACCTGATCGCAGATCTTGTCGGGATGCCCCTCGGTGACCGACTCCGAAGTGAACAGGCGAAGGGGTGCCGGTGAGGGGCTCAGCGGGAACTCCGAAGGATCAGGGGACGAGGTCCAGGATGCGGTGGGCGATCTCGGATTTGGATCCCGAGGCCTCGGCCACTCTATCGCCGTGACCCGTCACGACGACGACGTCGTTCGTCTCGGTACCGAAACCTTCCGTCCAGCCGACCCTGTTGAGGACGAGCAGGTCGACCCCTTTGCGCACGGCTTTCGCCCGCCCCAGCTCCAGAAACAGATCAGGATCGGCTTCGGTTTCGGCGGCGAAGCCGATGATCGTCTGCCCCGGCCGACGGGCGTTCGTGAGTTCCCGCAGGATGTCGGGGTTGCGCACGAGCCGCAGATCCAGCACGTCGCCCTGGGTCTCCTTCTTGATCTTGCCCGCCGCGACCGTCTCCGGCCGGTAGTCGGCGACCGCGGCGGCCATGACGACGACATCGGCCGTCTGCGCCTCATGGAGGGCCGCTTCCCGGAGTTGGGCGGTCGTCGAGACGTGCCGCACCGTCAGGCCGGTGGGATCGGCATCCAGAACGCCGTCGTCGATGTTGGCGACGAGCAGAACGACCTCGGCACCGCGGTCGGCGGCGGCGCGGGCGATCGCGACCCCCTGTCGGCCGCTCGAGCGGTTGCCGATGAAACGTACGGGGTCGAGAGGTTCGCGTGTTCCGCCAGCCGTGACGAGCACGCGCACCCCGTCGAGATCGTGCGGCCCGACGACGGCGAGCGCGGCGGCGACGATCTCGTCGGGTTCGGCCATCCGGCCGATGCCGCTGTCGACACCGGTGAGCTGCCCCGACACGGGGCCCACGATGTGGATGCCACGCTCGCGCAGGGTCGCGACGTTGGCGACGGTCGCCGGGTTGTGCCACATCTCGGTGTGCATGGCGGGAGCGACGACGAGCGGCGCCGTGCTCGCGAGGATGGTGTTGCCGAGCAGGTCGTCGGCGGATCCGGTCGCGATCTTGGCGAGCGTATTCGCGGTCGCCGGCGCGACGATGATGAGGTCGGCGGCCTGTCCGATCGCGACGTGCCGCACTTCGGCGACGCCCTCATACAGGTCGCTGTGAACGAGGTTGCGGCTGATCGCCTCGAGAGTGGGGCGCCCGACGAACCTCAGAGCGTTCTCGGTCGCGACGACGTGAACGTCATGCCCCGCGAGCACGAGGGCACGAACGACGCCGACGGCCTTGTAGGCCGCGATGCCGCCGGTGATGCCGACGACGACATTCATCTTCTCGCCAGAGCGCGGAAGCGCTTACTCCGCGATGTGCTTGAGGACGAGCTTGTCCTCGTTGATCTCGTGCATCGCGACCGACAGCGGCTTGTCGTCGATCGTCGAGTCGACGAGCGGGCCGACGTTGTCGAAGAGCGAGCCCTCGTGCAGGTCGGCGTAGTAGTCGTTGATCTGGCGTGCCCGCTTGCTCGCGAAGATCACCAGCTGATACTTCGAGTCGACTTTCGAGAGCAGTTCGTCGATGGGCGGGTCGATGATGCCGCTGGTGCGATCGGACATGGAAATCTCCTCAAGTCGTCAGTGCCGCGTCGCGGGCACATCCAGCAATTCTACGACCTCGCGCGCCGCTTGGCCGACGTCACGGTTGACGACCTTGACATCGAACTCGTTCTGAGCCGCGAGTTCGACCTTTGCCGTGTCGAGCCGGCGCTGCTGCTCTTCGGCACTCTCGGTGCCGCGCCCGATGAGCCGACGCACGAGTTCGTCCCACGTCGGCGGCAGCAGGAACACGAGGAGCGCCTCCGGCATGGCTGCTTTCACGGCGCGCGCGCCCTGCAGATCGATCTCGAGCAGCACGCTTCTGCCCTCGGCGAGGGCGCGCTCGATGGGGGGTCGGGGCGTTCCATACCGCGAGGCGTTGTGCACTGTCGCATGCTCGAGAAACTCTCCGCGGCGGACCATCGCATCGAATTCGTCGTCAGTGACGAAGTAGTAGTGCTCGCCCTCGATCTCGCCAGGGCGCGGGGGGCGGGTGGTCGCGGAGACGCTCAGGAGAACATCGGGGTAAGTCTCGCGGATGTGGCGTGAAACCGTGCCCTTGCCGACCGCGGTCGGACCCGCGAGCACGACAAGCCGGCTGCGGGCGGGCACGCCGGCGCGCTCGGCGAGGAAGGCCCGGAGCGCAGCGCGTTGGCGGGTTCCGAGACCACCGACGCGCTTCGACGGGGAGATCCCGAGATCGGCCATCACCCGTTCGGTGCGCACGGGGCCGAGTGACGGCACGCTCGTGAGCAGCTCCGTCACGCGAAGGGTCGCCTCGGGGGCTTTGGGGTCGCCGACCCCGGCGCTCTCCACGACATCCAGTGCCGTACGCTCCCGCGCTGCGACCTGGCGCTTCACCTCGGCACGGGCCCGGCGCGCCGCGACGGCGGCCCGGGAGCCCGCGACCCGATCGACCTCGGGCGGTTTCACGCGAGGGCCCTCAGCTCGTCCTGCGTGCGCGAGACGGCATCGGCGACGCCGTCGGGCCCGGTCGCGAGGATCTCACGCGACAGATGAACCGCGACTTGCGATGCCGCCGACCCGAACACCCGCGCGATGTCGCCGAAGTGAGCCCCCTGGGCCCCGAATCCTGGTGCCAGGATGGGGGCCTGCCCGAAGTCGATGGGGTGCGCCCAATAGTCATCGGGCACGATCGTGGCACCGATCACGAGCCCGCCCGTGCCCGGGAGCGCGCGCACGTCGTCGACGATCGCCTGAGCAACCGTCCGCCCATCGGGCCGGATCGCAGCTTGGGTCGCGAACGCCTCCGGGTTGGACGTCGCCGCGAGCACGATGACTCCTTTGTCGTGTCGCTCGGCGAGGGCGAACGCTCCCGCGAGCGATCCGAGCCCCTGATACGCGACCGCGGTCATGGCGTCGGCTTCGAGTGGCGAGCCTGGAGTGAGCCAGGCCGCGCCGTAGGCATCCATCGTCGACCCGATATCGCCGCGCTTGACGTCGGCGATCACGAAGAGCTCCGCGTCCTTCGCCGCGCCGAGCACCGCTTCGAGAGCGGCGTAGCCGGCCGATCCGTAGCGCTCGAAGAACGCCACTTGCGGCTTGACGATCCCCGCGCGGCCGGCAACGGCTTCGACGGTCCTCAGCCCGAACTCGCGCACACCCTCTGCCGAACGGGGCAGGCCCCAGGTGTCGAGCAGTCCGTCGTGCGGATCGATCCCCACGCAAAGCCGCCCGTCGTCGAGGATGGCGCGAAAGCGGGTGGCGAAGGTCATCGCGCCACGGTCTCCAGCGACGCCGCCAAGGAGACGGCGCGGTCCTTCGCGTAGTCCTGCAGCGACCGCACGCGCATCGCACCCCGGGCGACCTCGAACGACGCGACGGCGGCACCGAGCTGGGCGATCGTGGTGAACAGCGGCTTGTCGGCGGCAACCGTCGCGGTGCGGATCTCGAAGCCGTCGGCGCGAGCCGAACGCCCCGACGGCGTGTTGATCACGACGTCGATGTGCCCTGCGTTGATGAGTTCGACGATCGAGGGGTCGTCGGCGTTCTGATCCTGGCCCATGAAGAATTTGCGCACGGTCGTTGCGGGGATGCCGTTGCGGGCGAGCACTTCGGCGGTGCCGGAGGTCGCGACGATGTCGAAGCCGAGCTGGGTGAGCCGCAGGATCGGCAGCACGATCGCGCGCTTGTCGCGGTCCGCGACCGAAACGAAGACCGTCCCCGACTCCGGCAGTCCGCCGTAGGCGGCATCCTGACTCTTCGCGAACGCCCGCGGGAAGTCGGCGTCGATGCCCATCACCTCGCCCGTAGAGCGCATCTCGGGGCCGAGCACCGAGTCGACGACGTGCCCTTCGCGCGTGCGGAATCGCTTGAACGGCAGCACCGCCTCCTTCACCGAGACGGGCGCGTCGAG
>CBFGZU010000007.1:0-44236 GCA_965653335.1 uncultured Pseudolysinimonas sp. | reverse complement strand
CCCTCTCACGGCGGTAACGCGGGTTCGAATCCCGCTGGGGTCACCAACTGATTGTTCCTCATTGACGGGGTCGTTTCATCCCACTCGATCGAGTGGCGACGTCGTTCGGGTGGGGTAGGCCACGTAGGCGAAGCGTCGGCTGTCGGGCGACCAGCTGTTCACATTGATGGTGCCCTGCCCGCCGAACAGCCGGACGACGCTCCGTGCCTCATCCCAGGCGTGGTTCTCAACCACCATGAGGTCGACCCAGAGATCGGCCGGGTGCCCGACGGTTCCGGAAGGGTAGGCGAGGTAGACAATCGTCGAGCCGTCGGGCGACACGTGCGGGAACCAGTCGACGGTGTTCGAGTGTCGGAGTCGCTGCAGCCCTCGGCCGTCGGGGCGCATCCGGCCGATCTGCGCGTGGCCGCTGAACGACTCCGTGTTCAGGTAGATCCAGTCGCCGTCGGGGGAGTATTCGGGTCCGTCGGCGGGCATCCCGGCATCGGTAAGCGGCCGGTAGTCGCCGCCCTCTGCGCTCATGCTGTACAGCTCCGCTGACATCACGTTCCATTGATCATCGATGCGCACCCCGACGAAGGCGAGTCTCTCGCCGTCGGGGCTCACGCCGTGCAGGAAATGCGTCAGGTCGGTCATCTTCGGGTCGGTGATGCGCACGGTCGTGCCGCCAGCGAGGGGTGCGCGGTAGAGCTGCCCGTCCGCCGCGGACAGGTAGATGTGCTGCCCGTCGGGGTCGAGGACGTGGTCGTTGTTGAGGTCTGGGATGTCGGCCAGCGGGATGGGTTGCAGGGTCGGTGCCGCAAGCGGGACACGCCAGAGTCGCCCGGCCCCGTTGAGGATCAGCGCCTCGCCGTCGGCGGTCCAGTTCGGCGCTTCGAACAGGACCGTGGCGGACTCGAGGACCAGCTCTCGAGAACCTTCGACGACATCGACGATCCATAGCTGCGACCGCTGGCCTGTGGCAAGGATGCGAGTCGGGATGCTCGTCTGACCACCGGAATCAACTGGCTCTGCGTGTTCGCTTGTGTCTCTCGACGTCACTCTTTGAACCCTAAACGCTCCGGCGAATCAGACTCCGATATGAAGAAACCGACAATTCCCATCCTTCCGCAGGATGGGCCGACCGGTCACACGCTCCTAGCGTTGCCCCACACGTCAACCCCGATCAAAGAGGCGTACTCATGACAACGAAGTCTGATCCACTTGCCGCATCACGCCTGGCAAGCATCGAAATCCGCTCCATCGACTACGTCCCCTCGAGAGAGAGAACCGGCCGACTATCTGACCAGGCTACGATCTGGTTCGCCGGCAGCGCCCACCTCCTGAGTCTCGCAACCGGAGCCATCGGCATCACGCTCGGATTGAATCTCAGCTGGACGCTCATCGCACTGTTGTGCGGCAACATCCTGGGCACGATCCCGGTCGCGGCCCACGCTACTCAGGGGCCGCATCTGGGGTTGCCTCAGATGGTCCAGTCGCGGCCTCAGTTCGGACGGTATGGGGCGCTTTTCATCTGGGCTCTCGCTGTCGTCGTGTACTTCGGCAACGTGGTACTCGGCGGGAACGTCCTCGGACTTGCGGGCGCCGAACTCTCCGGCAACGGGAACCCGTCGGTCTGGGCGATCGCGCTCGGGGTCGTCGTGATCGTGCTGGCGATATTCGGGCATCACTGGCTGCACGTCGCTCAGCGCATCGTGTCCATCGCGCTGATTATCGCCGTCGCACTGTTCCTGATCGGTCTGGCTGTGACCGAGGCTCTGCCCGCGAGCGCATTCGACCTCGGCGGCACCTTCGACGCGGCTCTCTTCTTCACCGTCGTGTCCGCGTCTGCTGCCTTCCAGCTCTCCTGGGCCTTCTACGTCTCCGACTATTCGCGTTACATGCCGGCCCACACGCGGCGAAGCAGCATCCTCGGGTTCACGTCTGCCGGGCTGATCTTCGGCATCATGGCGTTCGAGGTCGTCGGAGCGGTGTGCGCGGCGCTCCTCCCGAGTGAAGGTCTCATCGCCGGCCTCCACCAGGTCGGAGACGCTCTGTTCCCCGGCATGGGGGCGATCATGATCGTGACGGGCGGTCTCGGACTGCTCGGCGTGACAGCGATGAGCGTCTACGGCGGGTCGCTGACTCTGATCACGGCACTCGACAGCATTCGACCGATCGTCGCCAACCGTCGCATCAGGGTAGTGACGATCCTGATCATGGGGATCGTCGGAGTCGTCGCGGCCGCACTGCTGCCCGATGACTTCATCGCGACCAGCTTCGTCACGGTCCTGACGGTTCTGGCGTACCTGATGGCGCCGTGGACATCCGTGAACTTGAGCGACTTCTTCCTCGTGCGGCGCGGTCACTATTCGGTGCGAGAGATGTTCAAACGCGACGGGATGTACGGGCTCTGGAACTGGAGGGGCCTGACCGCCTACGCGGTGACCTTGGCCATCATGATTCCCTTCATGAACCTCGGGTGGTACACCGGGCCTGTCTCCGCTGCGATCGGTGGCATCGACGTCGCCTTCTTCGTCGGGTTGCCCGTCGGATTCGTCTTGTACTGGGTGTTCTGTCGAAACATCGACCTCGCGGCCGAGAAGGCGATCATCGCTCACTCGGATCGAGACCTCGATGCGATCGCTGCTCCCGTTGAGCCGCACGTCGTGCGAGCCACCGCGGAATGAGGTTGCGGCTCGCGCGGTTCAGGATGCGAGCGCGCGGAGGCGGAGTTCGCTTGGAACTGAGCGCTCGTGGAGGCTAGGGCAGGCGGGCGGCGACGGCGGGTGTGGGGCCCCATTCTGTCGCCGCCACGACAGAATCGATGACGAGCTCTGCCGGGTCGCCCGCAAGCGCCGACGCGGTGACCGTGATCGTTCCAGGCTCGCCGGTGGAGCGGACGATGGCGAGGGCGCGACCGCGGAACGTCGTGCGACTCGTGCTGAGGAAGCTCTCGGTGCTCGCCGGCGCGGCGCTGCCGAAGCCGATCAGCTCGCCCGGCCCTGACACCGAGATGTCGACGGTTTGGTCAGCGAGCATGTCAACGACTCCTGAGTCGTCGACCAGGGCGATCTCGGCGAACACCAGGTCTGCTCCGTTGGCGACAATGCGAGTTTCGCCCGCGATCGCGAGATGGAGGGGACCGGTTGCGGAGATCAGCGAGGTCCGCGACGTTTCCACTCCGTGCCGGTAGGCGACGGCGGTGAGGGTCCCGGGCTGGTACGGGACGGTGAAGCGAGCCACGAACCCGGCGACCTGCCCGGCCCGACGGCGACCGATGCGGCGGCCGTTCAGGAACAACTCCACGTGGTCGTCGGTGGAATACACCTCGATCTCGGCCTTGCGCCCCTCGCAGCCACGCCACGACCAGCTCTCCACCGCGTCCGAGTTGCGCCACGCGGATCTCACCATCGGCATCCCGCTGAGGTTCACGGGCCGGACACCGATCGCCGGGGCGGGGAGGCGACCCCACGCGGCCTGCGCAAGTCGGAGGCTGATGTCGGGACGGCCCGTGAGGTCGAACATGCCGGGCCCGGCGATCAGATAGGGGTACGGCTTCGCCAGCCCAGCCCGTTTTCCCGTCACCCAGACGGCGACGCCGGCCTCGCCGAGGTATTCCCAACCGGCCCAGACGAAGTCGCCGATGACGCTCGGGTGCTCGTTGACGAGCTTCCAGGCGCGGGGGACATCACCGGGCAGTGTCTCCGAGCCGAGAATGACGCGGTCAGGGTAGGCACGCACATCGCGCCGGTAGCGTGCGAGCCCATAGTTGTACCCCGCGACATCGACTTCGGCGAACGCGTCGCGGCTCGCTTTGTCGGCGCGTGGAAGCCGGGACACGACGTGCATCATGCGACCGATCTGATTGATCATGACGTTCGCCTCCGTGCTGCCCGCCATGGCCTTCCCTCCCTGCTCGGTCGGCTTGTAGGGCGACTGGCCCATCGAGACGAGGGCGTTCAAGAACAGGTTGATGGCGACCGTCACCGGGCGATCAGGATCAATGAGATGCAAATACCGGGTGATCTCACGGGTGAGCGCGACACCCTCTGGCGTCGCGGTCTCCGGGATCTCGTTGCCGGATGCATACATGATCACGGATGGCCTGTTGCGGTCCTTTTCCACCATCCGGTCCGCGTCCTCACGCCAGGTGTCGCGGAACCGCGCGGACGCGTCGTGGGCGGATTTGCTCACGAACCAGTAGTCGGCGAGCTCATCGAGTACATACAGGCCGAGCTCGTCGCAGGCGTCGAGCAGATGGCGCGACATCGGATTGTGAGCGCTGCGAATGGCGGTGAATCCCGCCTCTTTCAGCAAGCGGATGCGGCGATACTCGGCGGCGCGATGTGTCGCAGCGCCGAGGGGGCCGTTGTCGTGGTGGAGGCACGCCCCGGCGAGCTTGACCGGCTTGCCATTGATCAGCAGGCCCTTCTGAGCCGAGACGCTCACGGTGCGCAACCCGACACGTTCCCGTCGCTCGTCGGCAATCGAACCAGACCGTCGCACGTGCGAGATCAGTTCGTAGAGGTGCGGGGTTTCGGCCGACCACAAGAGCGGATTCCACACGGTCATCGTGACGGTGCCTTGACTGCCGGTCGTCCCCCCGGTGGCGGCGACGACCCCGTCGTGAATCAGTTCAAACGTCGCCTCGATGGCATCGTCGCCATTCTCGACGGCGTAATCGACGACGATGGTCGCACCGAAGCTGGTCGCCGACTGAGTACGCAGCCTCACCCCATCCGCGGCGAAATGGGTACGAGGCCGCAGAACCACGTAGACGGGACGATAGAGACCCGAGCCCGGATACCAGCGACCGGTGGGCTGCTGGGAGTTGTCGACGTCAACGACGATGTCGTTGGGCTGGCCCCAGCGGAGCACGGTCTCGATGGGGAACTCGAACTCGGTGTACCCGCTGCGAATGACGCCAACGCGCGAGCCGTTCACGGTGACGACGGCGTCGCCCTGCACGCCCTCGAATCGCAGGGCCACGAGCGGGAACAGTTTCGGGTCGACGTCCGCCGTCCAGCTCGTCCGGTACACGTAGCTGCCGCCCTGGAAGTAGGCGACTTCGGCGCCTCCTGGGGCGTCGGGCGACCGAGGCGCGGTGAGCATCGCGTCATGCGGCAGGCGCACGTGGGTCTCGGCGTTCGTTCCCGCGGAGGAGAACTGCCACGTGGTCAGCTCGAGAGTGGTCGTGCCCAGCGGTGAGGTCATCGTTGTCCTTCGCGAGAAAGCGTCGCTTGACGCGCGTAAAGCTAGACTGCTCTCGGAATTGTCGCGCGTCAAATTTGCCGAGTGCCATGATCTGGGTAGCGCTTACGGCGAAGCCGCGATTGAGGGAAGAATCGTGGCGTGCGACAGGCAGGGGATCCCATGGTTACCAGCTCCGATGTCGCAGCGCATGCGGGCCTGTCTCGATCGACGGTCAGCCAAATCCTCAATGGTCGCGGTCACCTGTTCGCTGAAGGAACCATCGCCCGCGTTCGGGCGTCGGCGGAGGCGCTGGGTTATCGGCCCTCCCTGGCCGGCCGTTCGCTCGCGCGAGGAACAAGCGACATCGTCATCACTCTGATCCCCGACGTCACCTTCAACTCACGGCTGCGCGAGCTCGTCGACCTCGTCACCGAAGGGCTCGCCGACGCCCGCCTGACCAACTTCCTCCGGTTCACGGGCGCCGACTCCGCGCTCGATGATGTCGTGCTGGGCTTGAGGCCATTCGGGGTGATCTCTCTGGCACCACTGAGCAGCGAACAGCGCGAGCGCCTCCAAGCTCAAGGCGTCCGAACGGTCGAGTATTCAACCGAGAATCAGATGGCGATCGACCAGGCGCTGGGGCGCCTGCAGGCCCGTCACCTCGCGGAAGCTGGCTACTCAACCCTGGCCATCGCCCTTCCCGTCGCTGCCCGAGAGCAGACCTTCGCCGCGGCGCGCGAAGCGGGGTTCCGTGACGCGGCGCAGCGCCGGGGCCTGCGGATGCTGCCGACACTTCATGTGGCGTTCGAGCGAGGGGGATCGGAAGAGGCCGTCGACCAGCTGATGGGCGCGTCGGTGGGAGTCGCCGCCTACAACGACGAAGTCGCCCTGGCTCTGTTGGGCGCAGCCGTGCACCGTGGCCGCCGTATCCCCGAGGACCTGGGCATCATCGGCATCGACAACTCGCCGCTCGCGCGGGCCTCGACGCCGACCATCACAACGGTCGACTATGACATTCGCTTCAGCGGAGACAGCATCGTGGCGATGCTCCTACAACGCCCGGACCGTGAGGTGCCCGATGCTGCGGCCCGGGTCGAAGCAGGCCTGACGGTCGTCCAAGGTCAGACGACCCGAGAGGTTGGTCGCGAGTAGGAGCGCGCATCCCGCTGGGGTCACCCACCGAACGCCCTGGTCGTTCAGGATGTGAGCGTGCGGAGGCGCAGTTCGCTCGGTGAAACCCCGTACGCCGCTTTGAAGACACGAGAGAAGTGCGCGGCTTCGACGAATCCCCAGCGGGCCGCGATCGCGCCGACCGAGAGGTGGGCGCTGAGCGGGTCCATCAGGTCGCGGCGGCACTTCTCGAGCCGCTGTTCGCGTACCCAGGTCGAGACGGTCGTGCCCTTCTCGCGGAACAGCCCGTGCAGGTGGCGGGTCGAGATGTAGTGCGCACCGGCGATCTGGGCGGGGCCGAGTTCCGGGCTTCCCAGATGTTGGTCGATGTAGTGCCGGATGCGTTGCAGCAGCAACTGGTGCGCGTCACCGGGGTCGGCGTCGAGGTCGAGTTCGTTGGCGAGCATCGTCGTGAGCAGGTCGATCGCCGACTGCACGAGACGCGGTCCGGTCACCCCGCCGACGTGGTCGAGGTTCTGGGCGACGTTCTGCAGGAACGGGATGATCATCGCCCCGAGGCCGTCGTCGCTCGCGAAGCGGTGGGCGGTGAGCTGACTGATGACTTCGGGTGGCAGGCCGAGGAGCTCGCGCGGGAACATGAGGACGAGCATCCGCATGTCGTTCTCGAAGACGAGCGAGTATGGCCGCCCGGTGTCGTAGATCGCAAGGTCACCGGGGCGGAGCACCGCTTCTCGACCGTCCTGGATGAGCAGCCCGGTCCCCGCCATCTGCAGACTCGCCTTGTAGTACGCCGACTCTCCGCCGTGGAGCAGGCTCGCGGTGCGTTCGACCATGTGCGGCGAAGCGGTGATCTCGCTCACGTGCGCGGGGGCGAGGTCGACGGTCCGCAGCCTGCCCCAGAACGGGTCGGATCCGATGCGGGAGACCTCGAGGGGAACGAAGGATGCGGCGACCGCTCGTCGGTACTCACGGAAGCTGTGCGAGACGGAGGTGCGGACTGCGCCGACGGGCCGACCGTGGGAGCGGATGACGTCGTTCACGCATGACCACCTTGTAATAGCGAAGCCGGGCAGGAGTGCTGTGTGCCCGGAATCATAGTACTCCGGATCACCGCCCGATCGTATATCTTTTCACATACGTTCACGGCGGGACCTGGAGTGCCGGTCGTCGGCGCGTCAGCCGTTGATGACCTGCGGCACCGACACCGCCTTCAGTCCTTCGACGCCGAACTCGAGGCCGTACCCCGAGCCCTTCACCCCACCGAACGGGACCATCGGATGCACACCGCCGTGCGAATTGATCCACACGGTGCCCGCCTGGAGTCGCTCGGCGACGGCGCGGTTCTGCGCGGCATCCGGGCCCCACACCGAGGCGCCGAGGCCGGCGTCGAGCGCGTTCGCCCGGGCGACGACGTCGTCGATGTCGGTGTAGCGGATGATCGGCAACGCGGGACCGAACTGCTCCTCGTCGACGAGCGCGACGCCGTCGCTCACATCGGCGACGAGGGTGACCGGGTAGAACAGCTCGCCGAGTTCTGTCGCCGGAGCGCCGCCCGTGACGACGCGCCCACCCTTCTTCTTGGCGTCGTCGACCAGGCCGGCGACGATGTCGAACTGCTTCTTGTTCTGCAGCGGCCCGAGCACGTTCTGTTCATCGAGCCCGTTACCCATCGGCATCGCCGTCGCGACCGCGGCGAGGGCTTCGACGACGCCGTCGTATACCGAGTCGTGCACGTAGAGGCGCTTGAGGGCCGCACAGGTCTGGCCGGTATTGATGAACGCGCCCCAGAACAGGCCCTCGGCGATCGCCGCGGGGTCGCTGCCGGGCAGCACGATGCCCGCGTCGTTGCCGCCGAGTTCGAGGGTGAGCCGGGCGAGGTTGCCCGCCGAACCCTCGATGATCTTGCGACCGGTCGCCGTCGATCCGGTGAACATGATCTTGTCGACGTCAGGATGCGACGCCAGGCGAGCGCCGACATCACGACCGCCCGAGACACCGGTCAACACGCCCGCGGGCAGCACCTCGTTCATGACCGACAGCAGAGCGAGCACGCTGAGCGGGGTGAACTCCGACGGCTTGACGACGACCGCGTTGCCCATGCGCAGGCTCGGGGCGATCTGCCAGATCGCGATCATGAGCGGCCAGTTCCAGGGGCCGATCGCGCCGACGACTCCGACCGGCTTGTAGATGAGCTCGGCGTGCGTTTCACCGTCGTCGACGACCACCTGGGTGTCGAGGGGCGTCGCGGCGGTGGCGCGCAACCAGGCCACGCAGGCCCCGACCTCGAAGCGGGCGTTCGGGCCGTTCAGGGGCTTGCCCTGCTCGCGAGAGAGCAAGTGCGCGAGGGCTTCGGACTCCGCCTCGATCCGGTCGGCGGCAGCACCCAGCACCTCGATCCGGCGGGGATGCCCGAGCGCCGCCCAGGCGGGCTGCGCCGCCTTCGCGGCCGCGACCGCCGCGTCGAGGTCGGCTTCGGTGTGTACCGGCGCGCGGCCGATGACGGCACCGGTGGCCGGGTCGTGGATGTCCCGCCCTGATCCTTCGGGAGCACCGACGCGATCGAGCAGGGGGGTGAAGTCGGACATGAAGTTCTCCTCGTTGGGAACGATGTCGTTCCAGCTTCGTGAACCCTTCGCGGGCGGCGTTTGGCACGTGGCGCACGCCCCATGACCGACAGCGCAGTCCCGGCGCGCCTACCCACCGTGCGTCGGGCGTCGAGCCACCACCGCAGCGAGCGCCGAGGCGGTGTCCGCGGCGTCGAGCGCCATCGTCACGATGCCCCACGCGACACCGAGGTCGGCGGTGAGCGGGACCGGGTAGGGGCGCACGTCGACCGTGACGCTCCACCGTGAGTCGCCGCCGACCGTCGCGGTGCGCACCATCTCGAGCTCGCCGATCTCCGACCACTCGATGACGAGCAACTCGCGCGAGTGGCGGCCCGGCGTGCAGATGGCGATTCCGCGGTCATCGGCGACCGCGGGATACCAGCCGTCACCGATGGGGGCTTCGACGCCTTTCGCCCGCAGGTAGGCGGGCAGGTCGGACACGACGGGGGGCAGGCGCCGCGCGAGGAAGACGACGGCATCCGGATGCCGCCGGTCGAGCGTTCTCACGGAGCTCGACAGCCGCAGGGTGATCACACCGAACACCACGATCATCACGACCATCGCGATGACGGCGAATCCGTAGGCGACGAGGATGCCGTCGCGCGGCCCGCCCATGGCGGCGATCGCGGCGCCCCCGCCGCCGATCACGACGGCCGTCGCGATGAGCGTTGCGATGGTGATGATCCGAGCTCGAGTTCGGGATCGCCGCGCAACGTTGTGTGACAAGGGTGCCTCGTGATTGGGAGCCTCGTGGAACGGGTGCTTCGGAGAATCGTGTAACCCGTTTCGCACGCTAGTCGTCCCCCGGCGTCGCCGCCACCAGGCTCGCCGCGCCCGCGACGTCGGGGGCGCGCGCGACACTGGTGGTATGTGCGCGAGCTATGGGCTCCAGGTCGAGGCCGCTGACATCCACTACGCGTTCTCGGTGATCGACGACAAGGTCGCGACGGCGGCGCTCGACGGTTGGCTCGAGGAGTTCCGCGACGAACCCGCGAAGCCCACCGGAGTGCGTCGCCGCAACCTCAACCCGATCGTGCGGGAACGGGCGAAAGACGGCGAGCGTCGTCGCACCGTCGATCTCGCGTGGTGGAAGCTCTGGATCCGCGGCGAGCCGGCGAAGTTCCCGGCGATCAACGCCCGCGTCGAGGGCCTCGTCGGCTCGGGGGCATGGAACGGGCCGCTCACGAGCCGGCGCGGTCTCGTGCCGGCGACCGAGTATTTCGAGAAGGGGCATCGGTTCGCGCTGTCCGACGAACCGAAGGGGCTGTTCGCCTTCGCGGGCCTGTGGAACGTGAACAAGACGCCCGGCGACGAATGGATGGTCTCGTACGCGATCGTGACGCAACCGGCGACGTCGCACATCGCCGACATCCACGACCGGATGCCGCTCATCCTTCCGCGGGATCTCTACGACGAGTGGCTCGACCCGACCCGCGTGGGCGACCAGAATCTGCTCGACGAAGCGGTCGCGGCGAGCCGACCGATTGCGGAGCGAGTCGAGGTCTCCGCCCTCTAGACTCGTCGTAGCGAAGGGGAGTATCCCACCTCGTCGCGGCCGTCATCACGGGTTGCGACGCCGCAGCCCCGGTCGCGATCGTGAACAGCGCCGGTCGGCGGTGTCGCGCGGGAGAGACGTTCGGGCCCTGTCCTGTACCCGAAAGGTTGTCGTGGAGTTCTCTGTCCCGCTCTGGTTCGAAATCGGCACCTATGTCGTGCTGGGCCTCATTCTCGCGTTCGACATCACGCTCGCGTTCCGGCGACCGCACATCCCGTCGACCCGCGAGTCGGCGCTGTGGATTTCGTTCTACGTCGTCCTCGCGATCGTGTTCGGGGTGCTGCTGCTCATCTTCGACGGGCCGGAGCATTCCGGGCAGTTCATCGCGGGCTGGCTCACCGAATACAGCCTGTCGATCGACAACCTGTTCGTGTTCCTCATCATCATGGCGAGGTTCTCGGTGCCCAGGAAATATCAGCAGGAGCTGCTCATGGTGGGCATCATCCTCGCCCTCGTGCTGCGCGGCATCTTCATCATCCTGGGCGCGGCGCTCATCGAGAACTTCTCGTGGGTGTTCTATCTGTTCGGTCTGTTCCTCATCTACACGGCCGCCAATCAGGCGTTCACGAGCCACGACGACGAGGCTGAGACCGAGAACAAGCTCATCGGCTTCCTGCGGCGGCACATCGCGATCACCGAACGCTTCGACGGTGCGAAGCTGCGGACGACCGTCGACGGTCGCCGGATGTTCACGCCCGTCATCATCGTTCTCATCGCGCTCGGCACGACCGACCTGGTATTCGCCCTCGACTCGATTCCGGCGATCTTCGGCATCACGCAAGTGCCATTCCTCGTGTTCACCGCCAACGTGTTCGCCCTCATGGGGCTGCGGCAGCTGTATTTCCTGCTCGGCGACCTCGTCGAGAAGCTCGTCTACCTCAAGTACGGCATCGCGTTCATCCTCGCTTTCATCGGCGTGAAGCTGTTCTTCCATGCCTTGCACGAGAACGAGCTGCCGTTCATCAACGGCGGCCAGCACGTCGAGTGGGCGCCCGAGATCGACACGTTCGTCTCGCTCGGCGTCATCGTCGGGGCGATGGTCATCGCGGTGATCGCGAGTCTCGTGAAGGTGCGGCACGATCGCGCGCGCGGCATCGGCGTCGACCACGATCGCATCGACGAGGAGCAGGGCGCCGAGTAGCTCACGCCGCCCCTCGCGCCGTGGGTCGACGCTCGGCTAAGGTGAGAAACCTTCCCGACTGGTCGCGCGGTTACGAGGGGATCGACGATGGGGAACGTCGCAGGCATCGGGGCGTTTCGCGTGCCCTCCCCGCTTCCCGCCCTCTACGTCGAGTTCGTCGGTGAACGTCACGAGGTGCCCGCCGGGCCGGCGTACTCGCTCGGACGAGCAGCCGACCTCGACATCGACGACAACCCCTACCTGCACCGCCGTTTCCTCGAGATCCGGCGCGAGGGCGGGATGTGGTGGATCGAGAACGTCGGCTCGCATCTCACCGCGCGGATCGTCGACGCCGCTGACACCGTGCACGTGTCGCTCGGGCCGGGGGGACGTCTGCCCATCGTCGTCCCGCGCCTGCACGTGCTCTTCACGGCCGGGCCGACGAGTTACGACCTGACGCTCGTCACCGAGCCCCCGGTCTCACCCGCTGGGCGCACATCCGACATCGATGCTCGAGTCGAGGACACCCTGGGCCGGGTGGCCCTCAACGACGCCCAGCGACTTCTGTTGCTCGTTCTCGCCGAGGAACGGCTGCGCCTCGCCGGCGGACGCAACACCGCGGTACCCGCCTCGGCGTCCGCCGCCGCCCGCCTCGGCTGGACGCTCCCGGCTTTCACTCGCCGGCTCGACCACTTGTGCGCGAAGCTCGAGCGCGCGGGAGCCCGCGGATTGCGCGCCGGGGAGGGCCGCCTGGCGACGCTTCGCCGCGTGCGACTCGTCGAACACGCCCTCGCGACGGGACTGATCGGCCGCGCCGACCTGCCGCTGCTCGACGCGGCGGTCGCGGAAGCCGCGGGCAGGTCGCCGTCCCGGCCGGAAGCGGACTGAGCGCTTCGTTGGATGAGGGACCGCATCGGTGGTATGATGGACGGGTTGGAGCAATCCTCACCATCGGTCGCGTCGCGGATCTCCTGACCGATGAGCATCCCGAACTCGATTCGCTCCTTCTAGAGATCTATCCGCGAGTTCGGGATGCGGGGATCATCGTCATCCTGACCCGAGCCGGAAGAGCACGGGTGAGCGGTGCTAATCTCGGTAGATGCTCGAGCGGCTTCTCCTTCTGCGCCGCGACGAGGCCTAGCCCCCGGCCTCCCTCGTCGCGGAGTTCTGTCGCGGCTGGATCCCACGCTTTTGGCATCCCGGAGGAGACCACCATCATGAGCACCCCGAAGACTCTCGCCGAGAAAGTCTGGGCGAAGCATCTCGTCGCGAAGGGCGAGAATGGCGAACCCGACCTGATCTACATCGACCTGCACCTCCTGCACGAGGTCACGAGCCCGCAAGCGTTCGACGGCCTCCGCCAGGCGGGTCGTCCCGTGCGCCGGCCCGACTTGACGATCGCGACGGAAGACCACAACACCCCGACGCTCGAAATCGACAAGCCGATCGCCGATCTGACGAGCCGCACCCAGATCGAGGCGCTGCGGGCCAACTGTGCCGAATTCGGCATCCGGTTGCACCCGCTCGGCGACATCGAGCAGGGAATCGTGCACGTCGTCGGGCCTCAGCTGGGCCTCACCCAGCCGGGCATTACCGTCGTCTGCGGCGACAGCCACACCAGCACCCACGGCGCGTTCGGCGCGATGGCGTTCGGCATCGGCACGAGCGAGGTCGAGCATGTGCTCGCGACGCAGACGCTGCCGCTCAAGCCGTTCAAGACGATGGCGATCACCGTCGAGGGCACGCTGCGCCCCGGCGTGACGGCGAAAGACATCATCCTCGCCGTCATCGCCAAGATCGGCACCAACGGCGGGCAGGGCTACGTGCTCGAGTACCGCGGGTCTGCGATCCGAGCGTTGAGCATGGATGGCCGCATGACGATCTGCAACATGTCGATCGAGGCGGGCGCCCGCGCGGGCCTGGTCTCTCCCGACGAGACGACCTACGCCTATCTGAAGGATCGCCCGCACGCTCCGCAGGGCGCCGACTGGGATGCGGCGGTCGCCTACTGGGAGACCCTCGCGACGGACGATGACGCCGTGTTCGACGCGGAGGTGTTCCTCGACGCGAACGACCTGGAACCATTCGTCACGTGGGGCACGAACCCGGGCCAAGGGGTCTCGCTGGGCGAGAGCGTGCCCGACCCGGCGACGATGGCCGACCCGAACGAGCGGGCCGCCGCCGAGCGGGCTCTCGAATACATGGACCTCGAGGCCGGCACCCCGATGAAGGACATCAAGGTCGACGCGGTGTTCATGGGCTCGTGCACCAACTCACGACTGGATGACCTGCGCATCTTCGCGTCGATCATCCAGGGGCGCAAGAAGGCCGACCACGTCCGTGTGATGGTCGTGCCGGGTTCGGCGCGGGTGCGGCTCGAAGCCGAAGCCGAGGGGATCGACAAGATCGTCGAAGAGTTCGGCGGCGAGTGGCGCTTCGCCGGGTGCTCGATGTGCCTCGGGATGAATCCCGACCAGTTGGCTCCGGGTGAGCGGTGCGCGTCGACATCCAATCGCAACTTCGAAGGTCGCCAAGGCAAAGGTGGGCGCACCCATCTGGTTTCGCCCGTCGTCGCCGCCGCGACCGCCATCCGTGGCACGCTCTCCAGTCCCGCCGATCTGACGACCGAGGTGAACGCGTAATGGAGAAATTCGAGACCGTCACCGGCACAGCCATCCCGCTGCCGCGCAGCGCCGTCGACACCGACCAGATCATCCCCGCGGTGTTCCTCAAGCGGATCGTGAAGACCGGGTATGACGACGCGCTGTTCCACGAGTGGCGCACCGACCCCGGGTTCGTGCTCAACCAGACGTGGGCGCAGGGGGCGACCGTGCTCTTCGCGGGCCCCGACTTCGGCACCGGCTCGAGTCGTGAGCACGCCGTCTGGGCGCTGCGCGACTACGGCTTCAAGGCCGTGATCGCGCCGCGATTCGGCGACATCTTCCGCGGCAACTCCGGCAAGCAAGGTCTGCTCACGGGTGTCGTATCCGAAGCGGACATCGAGCGGCTCTGGGCGGCCATCGACGCGCAGCCCGGAATCGCCGCAACCGTCGACCTCATCGCGCGCACCGTCACCGTCGGCGAGCTCCAGGTGAGCTTCGAGATCGATGACTACACTCGCTGGAGATTGTTGGAGGGCCTCGACGACATCGGGCTCACCCTGCGCGACGAGGCGCGGATCACGGAGTTCGAGGCCACGCGCGAAAGCTGGCGGCCAACGACACTTCCCGTGCGATAGGAATTCGGCAGGATGAGGCAGCAGGTGGTGGCGTGGCGGGGACACTCGTGGTGAACGGCGGCGCCGTCGACGACGGTGCCGCCGGACTCGCGAAGGATGCCGCGAAGGCCGCCGAGCGCGTCGGGCTGAAAGCCGACGGTATCGTCATCCGCGGCGGCAAGCCGCTCCACGGCAAAGTGGATGTGCGCGGGGCGAAGAATCTTGCGACGAAGGCGATGGTCGCCGCTCTCCTCGGCAAGTCGCCCAGCATCCTGCGAGACGTTCCGCAGATCTCCGAAGTCTCGATCGTCACGAGGATGCTCGAGGCCTACGGAGTCGCGGTCACGAGTCCTGAAGACGGCGTGCTCGTGCTCGATCCGAAGAACGTCGAACGCGCCCACTTCGCGCAGATCGACGCGCTCGCCGGGTCCAGCCGCATCCCGATCCTGTTCTGCGGGCCGCTGCTGCACGCCCTGGGGGAGGCGCTCATCCCCGACCTCGGCGGCTGCCGCATCGGCGACCGGCCGATCGACTTCCACCTCGACGCTCTGCGAGCGTTCGGAGCGGTCGTCGACAAGTCCTATGAGGGCATCCGCATCACCGCCCCGAACGGCTTGACCGGCGCGAACATCAAGCTGCCATACCCGAGCGTCGGTGCGACGGAGCAGGTGCTGCTCACGGCCGTGCGCGCGAACGGTGTCACCGAGCTCAAGAACGCCGCGATCGAGCCCGAGATCATGGATCTCATCGCGATCCTGCAGAAGATGGGCGCCATCATCTGGATGGAGCCGAACCGCACGATCTTCATCGAAGGTGTCGAGCAGCTCAGCGGCTACACGCATCGCGCGATTTTCGACCGCAATGAGGCGGCATCCTGGGCGTCGGCGGCACTCGCGACAGGCGGCGACATCTTCGTCGGCGGAGCGCGTCAGCAGGATCTGATGTCGTTCCTCAACGTGTTCCGCAAAGTCGGCGGCGCGTTCGAGGTGCGAGAAGACGGCATCCGCTTCTGGCATCCCGGGGGACCGCTCAAGCCCGTGCAGGTCGAGACGGATGTTCACCCCGGCTTCATGACCGACTGGCAGCAGCCGCTCATCGTCGCCCTCACCCAGGCCGAAGGCGTGTCGGTCGTGCACGAGACCGTCTACGAGAACCGGCTCGGGTTCACCGAGGCGCTCGTCGAGATGGGCGCCGACATCGTCGTGCACAGCGACGGACTCGAGTCGGTCACCCGCCGGGTTCCGCGCCGCAAGCTCGAGCAAGCCGCCGTCATCACCGGCCCGACAAAGCTGCACGCCGCGGATGTGCGCGTGCCCGACCTGCGCGGCGGGTTCTCGTACCTCATCGCGGCCCTCGCCGCCGACGGCACGTCGACGGTGTCGAATCTCGGCCTCATCAGCCGCGGCTACGAGCACTTCGTCGACAAGCTCACCGGCCTCGGCGCCGACTTCGACCTGGTCTGACGGGCTGCGCGACCACCGCGCGAGCCGACCTCACGCGCGGGATTCTCCTTCCATCCGCGACTTTTCGCGCGGATAGACGCTCGCATGCGACGAATCGGCGCGGATGGATCGCCGGATCGCCGGATCGCTGGGATCGCGGGTGAGCGGGTGAACGCCGAGGGGGCTCGCGGATAACCTGGGCATCGTGTCTCGACGCAAGCCCGAGAAGCTGATCCGCTGGAGAATCGTCGCGGCCATCGCGATCCCGCTCTTCGAGTTCTTCGGCCGCTACCGCATGCGCGGGCTCGACAACATCCCGAAGCGCGGGGCGTTCGTCATCTCGCCCAATCACGTCTCCAACTTCGACCCGCTGACAACCGCGTACCTGGTGTGGCGCGGGGGACGGGTGCCGCGGTTTCTCGCGAAGGCGAGCCTGTTCAAGGTTCCCGCGTTCGGGTGGCTGTTGCGGTTCACCGGCCAGATCCCCGTCGAGCGCAGCGGACGTGGGCCCGATCCGCTCGCGGCCGCGACACGCCTCATCACCGAGGAGCTCGCCGTGGTCGTCTATCCCGAGGGCACTCTCACCCGCGACCCCGACGAGTGGCCGATGCGCGGCAAGAGCGGCGCGGTGCGGCTGGCGCTGCAGCACGGCATCCCGCTCATCCCCGTCGCGCACTGGGGGGTACAGCAGATCTTGCCGCGCTACGGCGGTCGCTTGCGGTTCTTTCCCCGGAGCAACGTCGACATGCTCGTCGGGCCGCCACTCGACCTGAGCCGCTGGGCGGGCCGCACCGACGGGCCCGCGCTCGCGGAAGCGACGACGGCGCTCATGAACGAGATCGCGCGGTTGCTGGGCGACCTCCGCGGTGAGACCCCGCCCGCCGAGCGCTGGGATCCCGCCGCCCACGGTCAGAGCGAGTACGGGAAGCTCACGCCGCCGACGAGGTGATCGCCGGGTCGCTGGTCTCACTGCTGCGGCTTGTTGCGGTCAGCCCGCGAACGGTAGGAAGGTCGGCAGGGCGTACGTGGTGCCGGCGAACACGCCCGCCATCACGAGCGCGACGAGGGCTGCTGTCGCTCCACCGAGGGAGCAGGCAGCTAGCAGCGCCCAACCCAATAGGCGATGGATGCGCCCCGCGGCCCCGGTCTGCCGGGCACCGAAGTACACACCCGGTCCGCCCGCGGCGATTGCGACGACCGCCGCCGGGACCCCGATCGCAATAGCGGCGACGGCTCCAACAACAAGCCCGGCGGGCACGACGAGGTAGAGCACCAGCGCGGCGATACCGAAGAGGATCACGCGCGCGACGCGATCGATTCGTGTGCCGATCGTTCGACTTCGCCCATCACGTGTTTGGTGAGCACGGTCGCGCCGGCGACGGCGGCGGGCATCACGAGGATCGCCCCGCCGGGGATGAGGAAACTCAGGTGCACGGCGACGCCGAAGCCGAGCACCCGCGGGCGGTGCGGCCGAAGCGTCGCGCGACGCTGGTGCCGCGTCATCCCGCGTGCCTCGAGCGGACGGGTCGTCAGTTCGAGCGCCAGGAGGCGCCCCGACAGGAAGGTGCCGACGACGACCGCGAGCACCGTGCCGACGAGCGGCACGAGGCCGAGCAGCACGATGAGCAAACCGGTGAAGATCGCCCGCACGACGAGTCGCACCGCATCCCCCGCCGAGCGCCAGAACCCCGGCTCGCGGCCGGGGGTGAACGCGCCGAGCTCGGCCTCGACGGCCTGCCAGATGCGCTCATAGAACCAATCTCCGATGAGCAGAGTGAGGGCGGTGAACGAGAACGCGTAAAGCACGATGAGCCCCACGACGAGGGCGAGGCCGAAACCGATGCGCAGCAGGTTGCGCCAGCCCTCGTCCCAGCGCTCGGCGAACCCTGTGAGGAAGATCGTCACCGGGTCGAGGTTCACCACGAGCAGCACGATGAGGGCGACGAGGATGGCGAACACGATCGCCGCGGGAATAAGGCCGAGTGCCATCACTCCCGGCAGGCGTCGCCAGAAGCCGAATCCGCGCAGCAGCGTCGCGATGCCGAGGAAGAACTCCGTGATCGGGTTCGGACCGCGGGTCATGCGCCCAGGTTAGCTGTGGCATCGCCTGTTGGAAGCCGGTTACCTGGAAGACTGGGCCGGTGACGATGACCCAGCCGCTCGTGCTGCCCGACACCGGCCGACGGGTCGCCGTTCTCGGTGCCGGATCGTGGGGCACGACGTTCGCGAAGATCCTTGGGGATGCCGGCTGCAGCGTCGCTGTCTGGGCGCGTCGGCCGGAGGTCGCCCGCGAGATCAGCCAGTCGCGCCGCAACTCCGACTACCTGCCCGGCATCAACCTGCCGCGTAACGTCGCGGCGAGCCCCCGGCTCCCCGAAGTGCTCGAGGGGGCGGAGCACGTGTACCTCTCGGTGCCGTCGCAGTCGCTGCGCGAAAACCTCCGCATCGTGAAGGATCTGATCCCCGAGACCGCGGCCGTCGTATCGCTCATGAAGGGCGTCGAACGGGGAACGCTCGCCCGCATGAGTGAAGTCATCCTCGCCGAACTGGGCATCGAACCGGAGCGCGTCGCCGTCGTGTCGGGCCCGAACCTCGCGCTCGAGATCGCGAAAGAGCAACCTACGGCAGCCGTCGTATCGTCGGTGAGCCTGGCTACGGCATCCGATGTCGCGCTCGCGGCGAGCAACCGCTACTTCCGCTGCTTCGTGAACACGGATGTCGTCGGCACCGAGTTCGGTGGCGTGCTGAAGAACCTCATCGCCGTTGCGATCGGCATCGTCGACGGCGTCGGCTACGGCGAGAACACGAAAGCGTCGATCATCACCCGCGGGCTCGTCGAGATGACCGACTTCGCGGTCGCGCACGGGGCGCTGGCCGAGACGATGAGCGGGCTCGCCGGGCTCGGCGACCTCATCGCGACGTGCGAGTCGCCGCTGTCGCGCAACAACACCGCCGGCCGGCTGCTCGGTCAGGGCTACGACTACCACGAGGTCGTCGCGCAGATGAACCAGACGGCGGAGGGGCTCGCGTCGGTCGCCCCGGTGCTCGAACTCGCGGCGGCGAAAGGTGTCGAGATGCCGATCGTCATGCAGGTCGCCGAAGTGCTCGCGGGCACGCTCGCGCCCCGCGACCTGGCTCCCCATCTGACGACCGACACGACGGAGCCGCAGGGTGAGTGACGGCACCGCTTCTGAAGGGCGCCGTCGGGTGGCCCTGTTCTTCGGCGGACGCTCGAGCGAGCACGGCATCTCGTGCGCGACCGCGGGCGGGGTGCTCGGTGCGATCGACCGGTCGCGCTACGACGTCGTGCCGATCGGGATTACGCCGGATGGCATCCTCACCCTGCAGCCCGACGACGCGACGGGCCTCACCCTCGCCGACGAGCTGCCCGTGGTGCGCGACAACGGCACCCGGGTGTTCCTTCCCGAGTCGGCGGCGACGCGCGAGTTCACGGTACGAGATGCCGACGGCAGTGTGCGCTCGTTGGGCGACGTGGATGTCGCCTTCCCCATCCTGCACGGGCCCTGGGGGGAGGACGGCACCATCCAGGGCATGTTCGAACTCATCGGCTTGCCCTACGTCGGCAACGGTGTGCTCGCTTCGGCGCTCGGCATGAACAAGCACTTCACCAAGACGGTGCTGCAGGGCGCCGGCATCGACGTCGCCCCGTGGGTGACGGTGACCCGGGCGCGGCTGGCTCGGGACGGCGACCTCTGGCGTCGGCGCATCGCCGGGCTCGGGCTGCCGGTGTTCGTGAAACCCGCGCGCGCCGGGTCGAGCGTCGGTGTGACGAAGGTGACATCGCTCGACGACCTCGACGCCGCCCTCGAGACGGCGTTCGCCGAAGACCACACGGTGCTCGTCGAACAGGCGATCGTGGGCCGCGAAGTCGAATGCGCCGTGCTGCAGGGTCGTGACGGAGCCCCGCCGCGGGTGAGCGTCGCGGGTGAGATCGTGCTGACGACGCGGGAGTTCTACGACTTCGACGCCAAATACCACGGTGCTCCCGGCGTCGAACTGGTGTGCCCGGCCGAGCTGCACGACGGGGAGCTGGCCGACATGCAACGCATCGCGGCGCACGCTTTCGACGCGATCGGGGGCACGGGGCTCGCCCGGGTCGACTTCTTCCTCTCCGGCGACGGGTTCGTGCTCAACGAGGTCAACACGATGCCCGGCTTCACGCCGATCTCGATGTTCCCCGCGTGCTGGCTCGCCTCCGGAGTCGGCTACCCGGAACTCATCGACGAACTCATCACCCTCGGTCTGCAGACCGCCAGGTAAGGTCAACCCTGAGCGGGGTCCGCGCCGGTGACGGTGTCGTCGAGATCCACGCACTCGCGGTCGGTGGGCGACGTGTACGACACGGCGTTCGCGAGTTCGTCGAGAACCACGCCGGGGCCGACGGCATCCGGGTCGACCACGACGCGCACCGCCGGGTCGCGACCGTAGGTGGTGAACGCGTATCCCGCGTCGACCTCTTCGCGCAACCAGAAGATGCCGTCGATCTCAACGCACGGCAGGTCGGATACTTCGGGAACGGGCACGCCGCAGTACAGCAGCACGATCGTCGGGTCGCCCCACGCCGCTGTGCCCTGCGCGTCGGTCTGCCGAAGTGCGTAGCTGCTGATCGCCTCGGGCATCCGCACGATCGCGTCGGCGCATCCGGGGTCGTTCGAGAACTCCGCCGCGGGGCTCATCGACACGACCGGTGAGCAGCCGGTGAGGCCGACCACGAGGGCGAAGGATGCCGCGGCCAGCGCGAGCACGGGGCGGCGGGATCTCATCGCTTCCAGGCTAGCCTGGTCGGATGTCGACGCTCGGCGAACTCGGCGAGGCGGCCGTGCTCGCCCGCATCTTTCCGCGCCTGCCGGAGTCGTCGGCGACGATCCTCGGCCCGGGCGACGACGCTGCCGTGCTGCGCGCCCCCGACGGGCGCTTCGTCGTCACGACGGACACGATGATCCACGGCCCCGACTTCCGGCTCGCCTGGTCGACGCCGCACGATCTCGGCTGGAAGGCGGCCGCGACCAACCTCGCGGACATCGCCGCGATGGGGGCACTCCCCACCGCTCTCGTCGTCGCCGTCGCGGCACCCGCCGACACTCCGGTGTCGGTGCTGGAAGGCATCGCCGACGGGTTGCGCGGCGCGTGCGAGCGTCTCGCCCCGGGGTGCGGTGTCGTCGGCGGCGACCTGTCATCGTCGGCGACCCTGACGATCGCGGTGACGGCGCTCGGCGATCTGCAGGGCCGGGATGCCGTGTTGCGTTCCGGCGCGCGGCCCGGTGACGTCGTCGCCGTGTCGGGCGCTCTCGACCTCGCCGCTCGCGGGCTCGAGCTGCTGTTCGAGCGCGCCGTCGACGACACGGGGGCACCGGACGCGGCGCGCGCGATCGCCGTGCGGCGCGAGTTCCCGGCGGAGATCGAGGCGCAACTCGCCCCCGAGCCGCCCCTGCTCGACGGTCCGGCGGCGGCGCTCGCGGGGGCGACGGCGATGCTCGACGTGAGCGACGGTCTCGCGATCGACGGGCGACGGATCGCGACGGCTTCGGGGGTGCGGCTCGACATCGATTCGCGCGCGCTCGAGTCGCCGGCATCCCTCACTGGCGGCGAGGCGCACGCGCTGCTCGCCACCTTCCCCAACGGGACAGCCCTGCCGCGCGGATTCCGGGTCATCGGGCGGGTGCTGGCGGGGGAGGGCCTGTCGGTCGATGGCACCCCGTTCGCGGCTCGGGGCGGCTGGGATCCCTACGTCGACGCGCGCTCAGCCGGCGAGAGGTAGAAGACCGCCGTCTCGCCGTAATCCTTGCGGCGCTCGACGTCGAGGCCGTCAGGCCATGCGGGTTCGCGGTCGCGGGCGGATCGTTCGACAACGACGACGGCACGGGGGGCGAGCCGCGGCACAAGAGCTTCGAGGTTGTGCACGAGCTCTGGCCCGCCGAGGTCGTAGGGCGGGTCGAGGAAGACGACATCCCAGGTGGCGCCGGCCGCGCTACCCCCGAGGAATGACTGCACGGGCTGCGACGACACGACGATGTCGAGCACGGCGCCGCGCGGTGCGGCCTTCCGGATGCGCGCGGCGTTGTCGTTCGTCGCTCGGTGGGCCGCCGTGGCCTTGTCGACGAGGGTGACGTGCGCGGCACCCCGCGATGCGGCTTCGAGTCCGAGCGCCCCCGATCCGGAATAGAGGTCGAGTACGCGAGCGCCGGGCAGCACCCCGCGGGCGTCGAGCGCCGAGAACACCGCCTCGCGCACCCGGTCGCTCGTCGGCCGGGTGCCCGTCGGCGGGACCGCGAGCCGCAGCGATCCGGCGAAGCCCGCGATGATGCGTGTCACCCGGCCACGGTATCCGGTACGGCCCCCTCCGTTTATCCGCGACTTTTCGTTCGGATGTTGCGTCGATCCGAGCGAAAAGTCACGGATGGAGGGGATCGGGCACCATCATGGGTCCGTGGCAACGCGCGAACCGGGAGTGGTGAACAACGCGGTCTACGTCGACGGCGAACGGATCGCGACGCCAGCGACGCTCGCCGAGACGTTCGCGCTGCTCGCGGAGCGGCCGGAGTCGCTCGCCTGGATCGGCCTCTACCGCCCGGAGAGCGCGCTCCTCGCCGAACTCGCCGAAGAGTTCGGACTGCACGAACTCGCCGTCGAGGATGCCGTGCACGCCCACCAGCGCCCCAAACTGGAGCGCTACGGCGACACCCTGTTCCTCGTGCTGCGCGCCGCGCTCTACGACGACGACGTCGAGCACGTCGACTTCGGCGAACTGCACGTCTTCGCCGGTCCGCGGTTCGTGATCACCGTGCGGCACAGCGAAGGGCCCGACCTCTCGATCGTGCGCCGCCACATGGAGGAGACACCCGACGCCCTCCACGGCGGCACCGAGGCGGTGCTCTACGCGATCGTCGACGCCGTCGTCGACGGCTATCGGCCGGTGGTCGACGGCCTCGCGAACGACATCGACGAGATCGAGACCCAGGTGTTCAGCGGCGACCCCCGGGTGTCTCGGCGCATCTACGAACTCAACCGCGAGGTCATCGAGTTCCAGCGCGCGGTGGTGCCGCTCTCCGACATCCTCGACCAGTTCTCGGCGGGCTTCGCCGACGGGCACGTCGACGAAGACCTCGTTCCGGTGCTGCGCGACATCGCCGATCATGTCACCCAGGCGAGGGAGAAGGTCGAGGAGTTCCGCGTGCTGCTGCGCGACGTGCTCGCGGTCAACACCTCGCTCGTCGGGCAGCGTCAGAACGAGGAAGCGCACCGGCTCTCCGAGGCGAGCAATGCACAAGCCGAGCAGACCCGGCGTATCTCGGGCTGGGCGGCCATTCTGTTCGCCCCATCGCTCATCGGCTCGATCTACGGGATGAACTTCGACGTCATGCCGGAGCTGCGGCAGTGGTGGGGGTACCCGGCCGCACTGCTTGCGATGGTGGGATCAAGTCTCGCGCTCTACATCGTGTTCAAACGCAAAGGTTGGTTGTAAGCGCGGACTCTGGCGGTAACTAGCCTGGAGGCGTGCCTTCGCCCCTCGACACGCGCCTGATGACGGCGCTCGGCGCGCGAGTCGCGCCGCAGTTCGCGAAGGCTTTCGGCTTCGAGACGGTCGGCGACCTGCTCGCGCACTACCCGCGGCGGTACGCGGTGCGGGGCGACCTCACCCCGCTGGATGCGCTCCGCGTCGGCGACTCGGTCGCCGTCGTCGCCGAGGTGCGCAGCATCCAGTCGCGTCCGATGCGCAACCGCCACGGCGAACTGTTCGAGGTGATCATCACCGACGGCACGGGAACGCTGCAGCTCACGTTCTTCAACCGCAAAGCGGTCTTCGGGCTGAAGCCCGGGATGCGCGCCATCTTCGCCGGCAAAGTCGGGATGTATCGCACCACCCGGCAGCTGACCCACCCCGTGTATGAGGCGTTCCCCGACGATCTCGACGCCGACTCCGAGGAGGCCCGGGCGTGGGCCGAAGCGCCGATGCCCATCTATGCGGCGACGTCGGCCCTCGACGGCACGAAGATCCGCGGCGTCATCCAGCAGCAGATGGATGTGTTGCCGCCGCTGGAGGATCCGGTGCCCGCCGAGGTGCGCGAGGAGCGCGGGCTGCTCGAGTTCCGCGAGGCGCTGCGCCTCATCCACCGACCGCGGGTCGACGCGGATTGGCGGGAGGCGCAGAGCACGCTGCGGTTTCACGAGGCGCTCGTGCTGCAAGCGTCGCTGCTGCGGCAGCGGGCCCAGTACCGGGCGCGGGCCGCGACCCCGCGGATGCCCGGTCGGATGTCGGCCGAGTTCGCCGATCGGCTGCCGTTCGAGCTCACCGACGATCAGGTGGCTGTCGGCGGCCAGATCGAGGCCGACCTGGCGTCGGGCGTCCCGATGAACCGGCTCGTGCAAGGCGAGGTCGGGTCGGGCAAGACGCTCGTCGCGTTGCGGGCGATGCTCGCGGTCGCCGACTCGGGCGGGCAGTCGGCGTTCCTCGCGCCGACCGAGGTACTCGCCGGCCAGCACCTGCGGTCAATCGTCGCGACCCTCGGCCCCGACCTCTCCGCGCGACTGCGGCCCACCCTGATCACCGGGCAGCTGCCGGTCGCCGACCGTCGTCGCGCGTTGCTCGCCGCGGCGTCCGGAGGCTCCTCGATCGTCGTCGGCACGCACGCGCTCCTCGGCGATCAGGTGCAGTTCGCCGACCTCGGCCTCGTCGTCGTCGACGAACAGCACCGGTTCGGCGTCGACCAGCGGGAGGCGCTGCGACTCAAGGGGGAGAGCCCGCACGTGCTCGTGCTCACGGCGACCCCGATTCCGCGCACGGTCGCGATGACGGTGTTCGGCGACCTCGACGTGTCGACGATCGCCCAGTTGCCGAAGGGCCGCTCGCCGATCGCCTCGCACGTCGTCGGGCTCGCCGAGCATCCCGGCTGGATCGCCCGGGTGTGGGAACGGCTCGCGGAAGAGCTGGATGCGGGCCACCAGGGGTTTGTCGTCTGCCCCGCGATCGACGCCAAGACGGTCGAAGAACACGACCCCGACGACCCGCCCGTCGAGGTGGAGGAGGGCGCCCCGCCCCCATCCGCGGTGCTCACCGTCATCGAGGAGCTGCGGCGGCATCCTCGTCTCTCCGGGCGGCGCATCGAGGTGCTGCACGGGCGGATGAGCGCCGAAGAGAAGGACAGCACGATGCGCGCGTTCGCGGCGGGCGACATCCATGTGCTCGTTGCGACGACGGTCATCGAGGTGGGGGTCGATGTGCCGAACGCGTCGACGATGGTCGTGCTCGACGCCGACCGGTTCGGCATCGCCCAATTGCACCAGTTGCGGGGCCGGGTCGGCCGGGGCAGTGCGCCCGGACTGTGCCTCTTCGTCACGCACGCCGAGCCGGTGTCGCTCGCGCGGGAGCGGGTGGATGCGGTCGCCGCGACGCTCGACGGGTTCGAGCTGGCGCAAGCCGACCTCGAGTTGCGGCGCGAAGGCGACGTGCTGGGGGAGTCGCAATCGGGTGGCCGGTCGTCGCTCAAACTCTTGCGGGTGTCGCGCGACGGCGCGCTCATCGAGGATGCCCGTGCGGTGGCCGAAGGCATCCTCACGGGCGATCCGGGGTTGCGGTTGCACGAGGCGTTGCGCGAGGCGATCGACCGTCGCCTCGACGAGTCGGAGCGGGCTTTCCTGGGGAAGAGCTGACCCTTTGCTCCACGGGGAAGGAATCGTCACGTCCCCCTGGGGTGCTCCGCTACAGTGACGACGTGAACCGGATCGCTGTCGTACCGGGGTCGTTCGATCCGGTGACCCTCGGGCACCTCGATGTGATCGAGCGGGCCGCAGGACTCTTCGATGAGCTGCACGTGCTCGTCGTGCACAACCCGGGAAAGTCGGCGCTGTTGCCGATCACCCAGCGGGTGTCCCTCATCCAGGAGGCGGTAGCCGAAGCCGGGTTGCCAGGCAACATCACCGTGACGTCGTGGAGTGTCGGACTGCTCGTCGACTATTGCACCGATGTCGGCGCGAGCGTTCTCGTGAAGGGAATCCGGTCGCAGGTCGATGTCGCGTACGAGACGCCGATGGCGATCGTGAACCGCGATCTCGCGGGGGTGGAGACGATCTTTCTGCTGCCCGATCCGGCGCACGCTCACGTGTCGAGTTCGCTCGTGCGGCAGGTGGCGTCGCTTGGGGGCGACGTCTCGCCCTACGTGCCGCGGGCGGTTTCCGCGTTCCTGCAGTCCGCCGAGTGAACCCGGGCTGACTCAGCCGCCACGCGGGTGGGCCCTAACTCTCACTGATGGGCACCCCTGAGGCTTTGTGAGCCTCATCCACTCGTCTGGGTGAGAGTTGGGGACCGCATCCGGACGACAATGGGGTATGGCTATCACCCTCGGATACAAGGCGTCCGCCGAGCAGTTCGCTCCGCGCGAGCTGGTCGAGATCGCGGTTCTGGCGGAGCAGGCTGGCATGGAGAGCGTCGCCGTGAGCGACCACTTCCAGCCGTGGCGTCACGAGGGCGGGCACGCGCCGTTCTCGCTGACCTGGATGGCGGCGGTGGGGGAGCGCACGAGCAAGATCCGCATCGGCACCTCCGTGATGACGCCGACGTTCCGCTACAACCCGGCGGTGCTGGCGCAGGCGTTCGCGACGATGGGGGTGCTCTACCCCGACCGTGTCTTCCTCGGCGTCGGAACCGGCGAGGCGCTCAACGAGATCGCCACCGGATTCCGCGGTGCCGGCGAGCAGGTGTGGCCCGAGTTCAAGGAACGCTTCGCGCGCCTCCGCGAATCCGTCGACCTCATGCGCCAGCTCTGGACGAGCGACCGCGTGACCTTCGAGGGCGAGTACTACAGCACCCACGACGCATCCATCTACGACCGCCCCGAGCTGCCGATCCCGGTGTACATCGCCGCCGGCGGCCCGCTGGTCGCGCGCTACGCGGGCCGCGCGGGCGACGGCTTCATCTGCACCTCCGGCAAGGGCATGGCGCTCTACACCGACGAGCTCATCCCCGCCGTCAAGGAGGGCGCCGCGAAGGCAGGCCGCGACTACGCAGGCATCGACCGCATGATCGAGATCAAGATCTCCTACGACACGGATGCCGCGGCGGCTCTCGAGAACACCCGCTTCTGGGCGCCGCTCGCCCTGGGCAAAGAGCAGAAGCACGACATCACCGATCCGGTCGAGATGGAGAAGGCGGCGGATGCCCTGCCGATCGAGCAGATCGCCTCGCGCTGGATCGTCGGCAGCGACCCCGACGAGGTGGTGGCGGGTGTGAAGCAATACGTGGATGCCGGCTTCACCCACCTCGTCTTCCATGCCCCCGGTCACGACCAGCGCCGCTTCCTCGCCTTGTTCGAGTCCGACCTCGCCCCCCGGTTGCGCGCCCTCCCCGCCCCGCAAGGTGAGTAGCGCCGCGACCCGTAGGTTGAGTGCCCGCGTAGCGCGTGTATCGAAACCGCTCCCGGCGTAGCGTGGGGAGCATGCGCGACCCCATCACCGCGAAGCAGTTCCACGACTCCGACGGCATCGACGATTGGCGGGTGGTCTCCGGCGGTGCGTCGACCGTCTACCGCACGCCGTCGTTCTCCGCGGGTGCCGCCTTCGCGGTCACGATCGCGGCGATCGCCGACGACCTGGACCATCATCCCGACATCGACCTGCGCGCTCGCAGCGTGACGATCCGCACCTCGACGCACTCCGAAAAGGCGCTCACCGAGATGGATGTCGTGCTCGCCCAGCGCATCCAGGTCGTCGCCCGTGGAGCCGGGCTCGAGGCCGACCCGTCGGCGGTGCAGACCGTCACGCTCGCGATCGACACGGAGAAGTTCGACACCGTGCAGCCGTTCTGGAGGGCCGCGCTCGGATACAAGGAGCGGCTGCCGCACGAATTGCACGACCCGAAGCGCCGCGGCCCGCTGTTCTGGTTCAACGACAAGCCGCACCGCGACGGGCACAACCGCATCCACGTGAATGTCTCCGTGCCGCACGATCTCGCGGAAGCCCGCGTGCAGGCAGTGCTGGATGCCGGCGGCCGGATGCTCGGCGACACGTATGCCCCCGCGTGGTGGTCGTTCATCGACGCCGACGGCAACGTCGCCGACATCGCGACCTGGCATGGGCGGGGCGGCGACTAGGCCTCGTTACACCGCCCTCGGCGGCACGCGACCCGCGATGATGGACTCATGGGCTCGATCGGGTATGCGGCGATGCTCGAGCAGTTCCACCCGACGGAGGTGCTCGAACTCGCCGCCGTCGCCGAATCCCACGGATTCGACGGGGTCATGGCGGCCGACCACTTCCAGCCCTGGACGCCACGGCAAGGTCAGGCATCCTTCGTGTGGAATGTGCTCTCCGCCCTCGGTCAGACGACGACGGGCGGCCTCGGCACCGGGGTGACGGCCCCGACGTTCCGCGTTCACCCGGCCATCGTCGCTCAGGCCTCGGCGACCCTCGCGGCGATGTATCCGGGGCGCCATTGGCTGGGGCTCGGCAGCGGTGAGGCGCTCAACGACCACGTCGTGGGGCAGTACTGGCCCGACGCCCCGGAACGCATCGACAGGATGTTCGAGGCGATCGACATCATCCGGAAACTCTTCACAAGCGGCGTGACCGGAAAAGACGTGCGGCACGAGGGCCGGTACTACCGCCTCGAGAGCACCCGGCTGTGGACCGCCCCGGCCACGCCGCCGCCGATTCTCGTCGCGGCATCTGGACCGGTCACCGCCAAGCGCGCGGGCCGCGTCGCCGACGGGATCATCACCGAGGCCGCCCCGCACGACCGGCTGAGCACCCTCTTCCAGCGCTTCGACGAAGGCGCGAAGGAGGCGGGACGCACAGGCGGGCAGCGCATCATGCGGGTGCATGTCAGTTGGGCGCCGACCGAGGAGGATGCGACGCGCAACGCCCTCGCGGAATGGCCCAATCTCGGGTTGCGGTTTCCGAAAGCCGACATCCGCTCGCCGTACGAGATCGAGCAGATGGCGCGGATGGTGCGCCCGGAGCATTTCGAGGGGCGGCTGCACATCTCGGCCGATCCCGACAGCCACCGCGCGTACCTGCAAGGATTCCTCGACCTCGGCGTCGACCGCATTTATCTGCACAACGTCGGCCGCAACCAGCGGGAGTTCCTCGAGGTCTTCGGTCGCGACGTGCTGCCGGGGCTGAACCCGTGATGACGGTGTGGGCGGTTCCGGGGCTGCCCGAGATCTCGCCCGGCGACGACCTCGCAGCGCTCATCGGGGATGCCGTCGCCTCGATGAACGGGCAGAGCCTGCAGGATGGCGACATCCTCGCGGTCACGTCGAAGATCGTCAGCAAGGCCGAGGGTCGCATCGTTCAGGCCGCCGATCGGGAGGCCGCGATCACTGCCGAAACGGTGCGGATCGTCGCGACTCGCGGCAACACGCGGATCGTCGAGAATGCGTGGGGGCAGATCATGGCCGCCGCGGGGGTCGACGCGAGCAACACCGCCGACGGCACCGTGCTGCTGCTGCCGGTCGACCCCGACCAGTCGGGTCGCGACCTGTGCGCGGCTTTGCGGGAGCGCTTCGGCATCCGCCTCGGTGTTGTCATCACCGACACCTTCGGGCGCCCGTGGCGGCAGGGGCAGACGGATATCGCCCTCGGCGCCGCCGGAGTGCGGGTGCTCGACGACCTACGCGGCACCCGCGACGCCGTCGGCCACGAGTTGCTCGTCACCCAGCCCGCCGTCGGCGACGAGATCGCCGCGGCCGCCGACCTCGTGAAAGGGAAAGCGAACGGCACTCCCGTCGCCGTCGTCCGCGGCCTGGGGCATCTCGTCACCGACGACATCGACCCCGACGGGGCGCAGCCGCTCGTGCGGAAGGCCGACGCCGACATGTTTCGCGTCGGGTCGACCGAAGCCTGGGACGAGGGGTATCGCGCCGGCCTCCAGGCGGGGAATCAGGGTAGCTGACGGGGCTAGGGCACATCGTGCGGGGCTAACTCTCACTGGGAGGGGTCGTCGGGTGCCCAGGAGTGATATCTGTCGCTCTCAGTGAGAGTTAGGGCCGGGGCGAGCGAGGTGGAGGCGGATTCCCAGGTGACGCCGGGCGCGTGCAATGGCAGACTGCAGGAGATGAGTGACTTTTCCGGGTCAGGGACCGGGACGCACGCCGACACCGAGCCGATCTCGACGGCCGAGTTCCTGTTGGACGCCCGCGCCGTGATCGCCGCGATCGAGACGGTGATCGACGGCAAGCGCGAAGTGATCGAAACCGCCGTGACGGTGCTGCTCGCCGAGGGGCACCTGCTCATGGAGGATGTGCCGGGCGTCGGCAAGACGATGCTCGCCCGGGCGCTCGCCCGCAGCGTCGACTGCAGCGTCAGCCGCATCCAGTTCACCCCCGACCTATTGCCCGCCGACATCACGGGTGTGAGCATCTACAACCAGGCGGATCGCGAGTTCGAGTTCAAGCCCGGGCCGGTGTTCGCCAACATCGTCATCGGCGACGAGATCAACCGCGCGAGCCCGAAGACGCAGAGCGCGCTGCTGGAGAGCATGGAGGAGCGGCAGGTGACGGTGGATGGCGCGTCGTACGCGTTGCCCGACCCGTTCACCGTCATCGCGACCCAGAACCCGATCGAGATGGAAGGCACCTACGCCCTTCCCGAGGCGCAGCGCGACCGGTTCACCGCGCGCATTTCGATGGGCTACCCCGATCAGGCGGCGGAAGCGGCGATGCTGCGCACGCGCGAGATGGGCAGCCCGCTCGACCGGCTCGCCCCGGTCGTCACGCTCGAGCGCCTCCGGAAGATGGTCGGCACCGTGCGGGCGGTCTTCGTGAGCCCCGCGGTCGAGCAGTACGCCGTCGCGATCGCCGCCGCGACGCGCGCCGACCGGGATCTGCGGCTCGGGGCGAGCCCGCGCGCAACCCTGCACCTGGTGCGCGCGAGCAAGGCCCGGGCGGCGCTCGACGGCCGCGACTTCGTGCTCCCCGACGACATCGACGCGCTCGCGGTGCCGGTGCTCGCCCATCGCCTCATCCCGAGCCGATCCGGCGCGAGCGGGGCCCTCGGCGGCGAGGCGCTCGCCGACATCACGTCGCGCATCGTCGCGGCGACGCCGGTTCCGCTCGGCGCGTCCGGCGCGGTCTGAAACCGGCCCGAGACGAGGCAGCCGTGGCTCGACGGAAGCCGACAGCCGAGGGCATCCGGGCCCTGCGACGTACCCGCACGGTGCGGCTCACCTGGCGCGCCGGCACATCGATCGCCCTCGGCATCCTCGCGGTGTTCGTCGGCTACGGAACGGGTCGCCGCGAATACTTCGTCGCCGCGTGTCTCGCCTTTCTGCTGCCGCTCGTCGGGCTCGCGTTCGTTCGGCTGCGCCGGCCGAAGCTTGAGGTGTCGCGGCTGTTTTCGCCGCCCGTCGTGGCGGTCGGCGGTGTCGTGCAGGTGACGGTGCGGGTCACCAATCTCGGGGCCTCACCGACCACGCCACTCGCCTGGGACGACGCCCTGCCCTGGTTCGAACCGATCGCGACGCGCGAGATCGGGCCGATCGGGCCCGGTCGGCGGCGACCGCACGTCAGCAGCTACGACCTCCACCCGCCGCGTCGCGGGTTGTACGCGATCGGCCCCTTCGTCGCCGAGCACGAGGACCCGTTCGGGATGGCGACCGCGACGATCGCCGTCGGCGTGCCGGAGCGACTCGTCGTCGTGCCGGCGGTGTCGTCGCTCACCGAGGGTGGCCCCAACCTCATCGACGGCGAAGGCGAAGCGCACCTCGTGCAGCGCAAGGTCGCCGGTAATGACGACGACCTGACGACGCGCGAGTACCGTATCGGCGACGCCCTCCGCCGCGTGCACTGGCGCGCGTCCGCTCGACACGGCGAGCTCATGGTGCGACAGGAGGAGCACCGCAGTCATCCGGATGCCCGCATCCTCGTCGACACTCGACGGCTCGGGTATCCCGACGCGTTCAGCGACACCGGGATGTCGTGGTCGGCCGATTGGGCGAGCGACGCCTTCGAGTGGGTCGTCAGGATGGTCGGCTCGCTCGGTCTGCACCTGGAGCTCGCGGGGTTCCGCGTCGCCGTCGAGGAGACCGCGCGGCCGCAGATCGAGCCGATCGGCGACCGCTGGGAGGGCCGCCGGGCCGAAGGGTTCCTGACGGGCCTCGCCGCGGTGCAGTTGCTCGATCGCACGGTCGAGGAGCTCGCCGCGTTGTCGCCGAGCGACGGGTCGGGGCCGGTCTTCGCGATCCTCGGCGACCCAGAGGACGTGACGGTCGACTGGCTCATCAAGCGCCGGGCGAAGGGTGAGCTCGGCTATGCGTTTCTCGCAGCTGCTCGCCCGGCCGCGGTCGAGCGACTCCGCGACGCGGGATGGATGTGCGTCGTCGCCGACGAGACCGACGATCCGGCCGACGCCTGGCGCGCCGCTGCCCGCGAGACGGGATACGCACGTGGTCCTCGCTAGCCCCACCGCGCCCCCCTCGGATCGAGCGACCGCGAAGCGGGTGCATCGCGACCCACGACCGTCCCCCCGTTCCCCCGAGACCGCGCGCACCTGGGCCCGCCTCGCCCTCTTCGCGGTCGCGATGCTGCTGGCATTCGCGAGTCTCGGTCCGTTGCTCTCCGGCGTCGTCTGGTGGTTCGCTTCGGCCGCCGTGGTCGTGCTGCCGATCGTCGCGATCGGCGTCGTGACGCAACTCGGCCGTCGGCCCTGGCAGCCGTTTGTGGCGGGCGCCGTCGTCGCCGTCGGGACGCTCACTTTCGGTTTCGCGCGTGATGCGTCGCTGTTCGGCGTCATCCCCACCTTCGACACCGTGGGCCGCTGGATCGAGGTGGCAAATGAGGGCGTGCGGAGCATGACGACGCAACGCACCCCCGCCGAGCCGACGGAGGGCATCCTCTTCCTGCTCGGGATCCTCGCCGTCGTGTCGGTGATCTTCATCGCACCCGCGCTCGACCGGGTGCCCGCGACCGCCGCGCTGCCGCTGCTCGTGCTGCTCGACATCCCGGTCGCCGTGCGCGCCGGGGTCGCCGAACCGTACTGGTTCGTGCTCGTGGTGATCGTCTATCTCGCGTTGCTGCGCATCGGACGACGGCGGATGCCGGCGGGGAGCGTGATCGCAACCGCGGCGGTCCTGATCGTCGGCTCGCTCGCGCTGCCGGTGGTGTTCCCCCCGGTGCGCGACGTCGTGAACGACGCCGGCTCCGGCATCGGCACGGGCCTGAATCCGCTGGTCGATCTCGGCGACGACCTGCGTCGCGACGAGATCGTCACGGCGGTCACCTACGTCACCGACGCTCCGGGCGGCCTGTACCTGCGGCTGGCGACGCTCGACGAGTTCAACGGCATCACCTGGGAGCCCGACTCCTCGACCGACCCCGAGAACGACGTTGCCGCGTTCCCGACGCCACCGGGGCTCGCCGACGCGGTGCCGCGCGCCGGCTACTCGGCGACGATCGCCGTGGGGGACGTCGGGGGTCGCTGGTTGCCGGTTCCCTACCCCGCGACGTCGATCGAAGGACTCGAGGGCGACTGGCACTGGGAACCCGACGGTCTCGCGGTACGCGGCGCAGGGTCGGATGCCCGCGGCCAGGAGTACGACGTGTCGTTCCTCGGCATCCAGCCCGATCGCGGGCAGCTCACCACTGACGCCGAGCCCGACGTGGCTCCGCGCTACCTCGGGCTTCCCGACGAGTTGCCCGAGGTCATCCAGCAGACGGCGGAACAGGTCGCGGGCACCGGTTCGACGTATCAACGGGCGATCGCGCTTCAGGAGTTCTTCGCCGACGGCGACTTCATCTACTCGGTCGATGCTCCCGTCGAGGACGGCTACGACGGCTCGGGAGTTGGCGTGATCGAGCGCTTCCTCGAGGCCCGGAGTGGCTACTGCGTTCACTTCGCGTCGTCGATGGCCGTGATGGCGCGCGCCGTCGGCATTCCGTCGCGAGTCGTCGTCGGATTCCAGCCGGGCGAGGAGGAGCGCGTCGGCGGTGTGCCCGGATTCACGGCGACCTCGGCCGACCTGCACGCGTGGCCGGAACTGTATTTCGAGGGAATCGGCTGGCTGCGCTTCGAGCCGACGCCCGGCCGCGGGGCACTTCCCGACTACTCGAGCATCGAGGCGATTGATGACCCCGAGACGCCCGAGTTCGAGGGCGTCAACCCCTCGGCGGTGCCGGTGGATCCCTCGACCGTGGCACCCGACCTGCCCGTGGAGGAGCCGGTGTCCGAGGGGGGTGCCGTCGATCGGCCGAACCCGGCCCCGATCGTCGCGGCGGTCGCTCTCGCGGCCCTCGCGCTGGCGTTGTCGCCCGCGGCGCTGCGGCTGGTGGTGCGATGGCGTCGGATGAGGCGCGTGCGGGATCACGGGGATGCCGCGGCCGCCTGGGCGGAGATCCGCGACACCGCGCACGACCACGACTGGCTCGCCCCGGACTCCGAAACCCCCCGGCAACTGGGGTCGCGGCTCGCTCTCGTCGTCGGGCCGGAACCTGTCACGCGGCTGCGGGACGGCGTCGAGTCGGCCGCCTTCGACCGGCCCGGCTCGCTCGCCATGGCGGCCGAGGATGTCGCTGGGCTCCGTCGCGCGATCGCCTCCGCCGCACCGCTCTCGGCACGGCTTCGGGCGTTCTTTCTGCCCCCTTCGCTCCTGGCTCGCGCGGGTCTCGGATCGCGATCGCGCGACTGATCGCGACCGGGTGGTGTGTTCCAGATTGGAACACGACGTCGCCGTGATGACGCATTGAATGACAGAGCTGTCTGCTCGCGACGCGAGCGGGCGAAGCGCGACGGGAGACAGAAAACATCATGACGACGACCGATGTCGAGCGTGCCGGGCGGATTCAAACCGTTACCGGATTGATCGATCCGGCACGGCTGGGGATCACCCACGTGCACGAGCACATCATCTTCGACCAGTCGGATGCCTACTACGAACCGCACCCTGATTTTCCGGAGATCGGCGAGCAGGAGGTGACGCTCGAGAACCGCTGGATCGTGGAGCACAACCCGTTCAACAATCGCGACAATCTACGGTTCGTCGACGTCGACCTCGCGGCGTCGGAGGTGCAGCGGTTCAAGGACGCCGGGGGCGGGACCTTGCTCGAGATGAGCAGCATCGGGATGAACGGCGATGCGGCGGCGCTCCGTGAGGTCAGCGAGCGCACGGGCGTCGCGATCGTCAAGGGGGCGGGCTGGTACACGCGCCAGGCGCACGGACAGGATCTGGGCGCGGCGACGGTCGACGAGCTGGCGGCGGCGATGATCGGCGAGCTTCTCGACGGCGTCGGCGAGAGCGCGGTCAAGGCCGGTGTCATCGGCGAGGTCGGACTTTCGGCTCCGATTCATCCGGATGAGCGCAAAGTGCTCGAAGCCGCGATCGTCGCCCAGCAGCACACCGGGGTGGCGATGGTCATCCACCCGGGGATGGGCGACGAGACGCTGATGGAGATCCTGCAGATTCTGCGCTCGCACGGTGCGCGGCCGGAGCGGGTGATCATCGGCCACCTGGATTGCTTCGGGTTCTCGCTCGATGCCCAGGATCGTGTCGCCGATGAGGGCTACTTCATGGCGTGGGACAACTTCGGGGCGACCCACTTCATGCCGACGCCGCGTCTGAGCAAGCCGCTCTTGCATCCGAGCGACGGCGAGCGACTGCGGACGCTCGAGCACTTCGTCGAACGTGGCAACGTCGACCAGATCACGGTGGCCCAGGACCTCTCGTGCAAGCACGATCTCGCGCGCTACGGCGGATCGGGGTACTCCCACATCATCCGGAACATCCTGCCCATGATGAGAACTCTGGGATTCACCGAGAAGGCGATCGACGCGATCACGGTCGAGAACCCGAAGCGCGCGCTCACGATCGAGGGGTGAGGCCGGACACGAGAAGGTCGATGTCCCAATATGAGACACCCCTAGCTAAGCGATCGATAGTTAGCTTGGGGCACATTCCGGGAAAGGGATTCACATGACTCGACGGCGTACCCAGATCGCTGGCGGGCTGGTCATCGCGGGAGCATTGATGCTCACCGCGTGCAGCCCGCAGAGCGGAGGCGTTTCAGCGGATGACGACACGTTCACCATCGGCTACGCAGCCCTCACCACGAAAGAGCAATTCACCTCGGAGATCATCAGCACGCTCGAAGACGCGGCGCCGGACCTCGGGGCGACGGTCGTCACCGTCGCGTCGGAGCAAGACAGCGGCACCGAGCTCAGCAACGTCGAAGATCTCATCACTCGGCAGGTCGACGCCATCATCATGCAGCCCGTCGACGGCGTCGTCAGCCAGAACGCGGCGAACAGAGTGATCGAGGCCGGCATCCCGCTCTTCCTCATCTCCACCGAGTTCGCCGAAGGTTCCGACATCGCCTACGAGGCGCACATCGGTGTCGATGACACCGAGGCCGGGGTCGTGCAGGCCGAATACCTCAACGAGCTCCTCCCCGAGGGCGGAAACGTCGTTCTCGCCGCCGGAACCAATGGCGCGTCGTGGACGGATCGGCGCGTGTCGGGATTCAAGGACACGCTGGGCGACAACTTCGAGATCGTCGCCGAGTTCCAGGCCAACGGGAACCGGGACGAGGCGAAGCGGAACATGGAGGACACGCTCCAGCGATTCCCCAACCCCGGCGACATCGTCGCCGTCGTCGCAAACAACGACGAGATGGCGATCGGAGCGGCCTCCGCGATCCAGGAACTCGGCCGCGGCGATGACGTCAAGGTCGTCGTCGGCGTCGACGGGACCGACGCGGCACTCGCCGGAATCGCCGACGGAAGCATTTCCGCGACCGTTCAGCAGGACCCGAAGGCTCAGGCCCTGGAAGCGATCAGCGTCATCGTCGACTACCTCAACGGCGAAGAGATCGAGAACCGCTACTCCCTGCCGTTCACCCTCATCACGGCCGACAACGTCCAGGAGTTCCTGAAGTAGTCGACCGCGTTCTGAAGTCCCCGTGCTCCGGCCACACGCCGGCGCGCGGGGACTCAGCCGATCGCGAGGAATGGTTTGCCGGTGAGCGGGTTGATCGCCCACGCGGCACGCACCCCGTAGACGTCGTGGACGAGCTCGGGAGTCAGCGTTTCGCCGGTCGGACCGGCGGCGGCGACCCGGCCGTGCGACAGCACGACGACGTGATCGGCGTGGGAGGCGGCGAGGGTGAGATCGTGCATGGCCGCGAGCACTGTGACCCCGCCAGCGGCGAGGCGATCGAGGAGCGCGAGCACCTCGAGTTGGGCCGCGATGTCGAGGTGGTTCATCGGCTCGTCGAGCAGCAGCAGCCGGGGTTGCTGGGCGAGCGCGCGAGCGAGCAGCACCCTCTGGCGCTCACCGCCGGACAACGACGGAAGCTCGCGGTCGGCGAAAGGGAGGGCGCCGGCATCCGTCAGGGCTTGCGTGACGATCGCGTCGGACGACGGGTCGCCACCGCCGAGCAGCGCCTCGTGCGGGGTGCGGCCCAGAGTCGCGACGGCCCGGCCGATGAGCGGCAACTCGGTCGACGCGTCCTGTTCGACGAGGGCGACGCGGAGGGCGCGGTCGCGGCGGCGCATCGCGAGCAGGTCGTCGCCGTCGAAACGCACCGATCCTGCCGCGGGCCGACGCACCCCGGCGACGACGCGCAGCAGCGTCGACTTGCCGGCGCCATTCGGGCCGAGCAGGGCCGTCACCGCGCCGGCCGGGGCGCCGAAGGTGGCGGTATCCAGGAGGGTCTTGTCGTCGACGCGCACCGTGATGCCTCGCGCCTGCAGCCCGCCTTGCCCTGAGTAGGCGGCATCGCCGCCGTGTCGAAGGGTCATGCTTCGCTCCGGCGACGGACCAGCAAGACCGCGAAAACGGGCGCGCCGATGATCGCGGTGACGATCCCGACCGGCAGTTCGCGCGGCTCGAACACCGTACGGGCGAGGGTGTCGGCCCACACCAGGAACACCGCACCGGTAAGCGCTGCGAGGGGCAGCAGCGCGCGATGGCCCGGGCCGACAAGCAGCCGCACGGCGTGGGGCAGCACGAGGCCGACGAAGCCGATCGAGCCGCTCACCGCGACGAGAGCTCCGGTGAGCAAAGCGCCCGCGCCGAGCAGGGTCCAGCGCACGCCCTGCACCGGGATGCCGAGACTCGCCGCCGTCGTGTCGCCGAGGGCGAAAGCATCCAGGATGCGTCCCGTGAGCGCGAGGGGCACACCGATGACGAGCATCGCGATTCCGGCGATCGCGACGGCCTCCCAGCGCGCCCCGGCGAGCGAGCCGAGCAGCCACGACAACACCTCGCGGTAGGCGTCCGCGGCCCCGACCCAGAAGATGACGAACGACGTGATCGCGGCGGCGAGCGCCGACACGGCGACCCCCGCGAGCACCGTGCGAGTCGGGGTGATGCCTCCGAACGCCCCCGCGAGCGCGAGGGTTGCGCCGAGGGCGAGCAACGCTCCGGCGAACGCCGCGACCGGCAGAAGGATCGCGACGCCGAGCAGCAACACCGACACCGCCCCGAGCGAGGCGCCCGACGAGATGCCGAGCAGGTACGGGTCGGCGAGCTGGTTGCGCGTGAGCGCCTGCATGATCGCGCCGACAAGCGCGAGCCCGGCGCCGACCGCGGCGGCGGTGAGGATGCGGGGCAAGCGCAGCTCCCAGACGATCCCGTCGCGCAGCATGCTCAGCGGCGAATCGGCGCCCGTGAGGTGGGAGGCGATCGAGCCCCACACCTCGCCGACGCTCAAGTCGGCGGGGCCGATCGTGACCGCGACGACGACGGATGCCGTGAGAGCGGCCGCGAGGACGAGCCCAGCGACCGCCGCTCGGGCACGCGACGTCACGGGATCAGTCTCACGGCAGATCGAGCTCCCGCAGCTGCTCGACGAGAGACGTCGCCGCCGAGACGCTGCGTACGCCGGCTTCCGTCGACGCGAACGGGAGGATCACGAACCGTTCGTTGATCACCGCGCTGAGGTTCGCGGTGGCCGGGTTGTTCGTGAGGTAGTCGATCTTCTTCTGCGCGGTGTTCCACGACGCGTCGACGAGCACGAGCACGTCGGGGTCGGCGGCGAGCACCGACTCCCAGCCGTACGGACTCCAGGTCATGTCGATATCGCCCGCGATGTTGGTCAGGCCCGCGGTTTCGAGGATGAGCTGCGGCGCCCCGATGCCCGCGCCGACGTAGGGGGTGTCGGTGCCCGACGACCACCAGAACGCGGTGAGGTCGCCGTCCTGCGGCTCGATGGCATCCAGCTCTTCCTGCTGCGCGGCGAGCAACTCGGAGGCATCGACGTCGAAGATGTCGGCGACCTCGGCGATCTCGCGGAAAATCTCGTCGAAGTCGAGTTTCGCGGGCTGCTCGGCGCTTTGGCAGGCGGCGGGCTGCACGTAGGAGGCGACGCCGAGGGCATCCAGTTCGTCGCGCGCGCCGGCGGCGTCGGGGCTGAACGCCGACTCCCAGCCCGAGTAGACCAGGTCGGGTTCGGTCTCGAGCACGACCTCTTCGCTCGGCATCTTGTCGGCGAGCACCGGGATGCCGGCTGCGTCGGCGGCCCACTCGTCGGGTACCGGCCCGTCCTGGAACGCGGTGCCGACGATGCGGTCGCCGAGCCCGAGCGCGAGCAGCATCTCGGTCGACGTCGACTTGATCGTCACGACGCGCTCCGGCGGGGCGTCGAACGTCACCGCGACGCCGCAGTTGCTGAGCGTCAGTGGCCCTTCGGGGGTCGGCGTCGCGGCGGGGGCAGCTGTGGCGCACCCGGCGAGAAGCAGCGCAGCGACGGGCAAGGCGATGAGGCGGGGTGTCATGGATCCTCCGGAAGAGCAGGCGGGAACAGGGGCGGCGCACAGCACCGGGGCCTGCCGCCCAGTCACCAGGACGGTCGCGAACCGGGCCAAATCCAGCCCGGGGGTCCGGGAACGAGTCTAGGCCGCGGCGTCGGTTCGGTCTCTAACTCTCACTCAGGAGCATGCTTATCGCTCCCCAGCGGATGACACTCCGGAATGGTGAGAGTTAGGAACCGTCAGCGGCGGCGGCGGCCAGCGCCTGCGCCACCACCCGGGCGGACTCGACGGCGACCACTCCGACGGTGACGCGCACATGGGGCGCGGGGGAGTCGCCGAGCTGAAACGGGGTGCCCGGGGCGACTCGGATGCCGGCGGCCGCGAGCCGCACGAGGGCGGCGCGCTCCTCGGCGACCGGCAGCCAGGCGTTGATCCCGTCGCCCGCGGGCAGTCCGACACCGGCGTCGCGCAACTCGGTCTGCATCGCCAGCCGTCGCGCGGCGTACCCGAGGCGGGCGGTCTCGATGTCGGCGGCCGCAGCGGGGTCGGTGAGCAGCGCGTGCAGGATCGCCTGCACGGTGCGCGACGTCCACCCCGGTCCGAGGAGTCGCCGCGCGACGACGCGATCGACAAGGGTGCGCGGCCCGCCGAGGGCGCCGATGCGCAGATCCGGGCCGTGCGACTTCGAGAAACTCTTGACGTGCAGGACGCGGTCGGGCACGACGGATGCGAGGGTCACGTCCGGCGATGACGAGATCGACCCCGAGTGGTCGTCTTCGATCACGACGGCGTTCGGGGCGATGCGGCTGCGGGCGAGAAGCCGGCCCAACTGTGCCGCCCGCTCCGGCGAGAGCGAAGCTCCCGTCGGGTTGTGAGCCCGCGTCTGCAGGAGGATGACTGCGGGCCGGGTGCCGAGAGCGTGCGCGAACGCGTCGGGCCGCATCCCCTCGGCATCCATCGCGACCCCGACCGGTTCCAGACCGTAGGCCTCGAGCAGGTCGAGAAACGGGGGGAAGGTCGGGTTCTCGACGAGAACCCGGTCGCCGTAGCGCACGAGGGTGGCCAGTACCCGGTCGATCGCGTCGAGGGCGCCGTTGGTGACGGTGATCGATTCGACATCGCTCGGCCAGGTGCTGCGCAGCAGATCGTGCAGCTCCGGGATGTCGGGCTTGGCCTGGTACGACCTCGTGTCGGCGTGAATCTCGAGCGCCGCGAGGATCGGGCCGAGGCGCGGCAACAGGGCGGGATCGGGGGTGCCGCGGGAAAGATCGAGGGCCGCGTCGAGGGAGCCGTCGAGGCGCTGGTACCGGCGTGGCATCCACTCGCGGGGCGCCGAACGCACGAAGCTGCCGGAGCGTCCCCGAGAGGTGATGAGTCCCGCCGCCGCGAGGGTCTGCCAGGCATGACTGACCGTCGCGGGCGAGATGCCGAGGTCTTTCGCGAGGTCGCGCACGGTGGGCAGCCGATCGCCGGGGGCGAGGTCACCGGTCGTGATGAGCCGCGAGATCGCGCTCGCGATACCGTGCGGGGAAGGCTCTTCGACGGCGAGGGCTACCGACTTCACGCGACACCGCCTAGCTTTCAGTTACGCCAGCATTTTGCGAATCCGACTCGAACGAAACGACAAAGAAATGTTTATGGCGAAAGATAACAAAAGACGACCGGGGAAGGAACGAGCATGACCCACATCGTGCGAGCAGCCATCACGCAGACCACGTGGACCGGCGACAAGGAGTCGATGCTCGACAAACACGAAGGCTTCGCCCGGGAGGCGGCGAAGCAGGGCGCGCAGGTCGTTTGCTTCCAGGAACTCTTCTACGGCCCGTACTTCGGCATCACGCAAGACCAGAAGTACTACCGCTACGCAGAGCCCGCCGACGGCCCCATCGTGCAACGCTTCGCGGCCCTCGCGAAAGAGCTGAGGCTCGTGATGATCCTCCCCATCTTCGAGGAGGAGATGACGGGCGTGTACTACAACACCGCGGTCGTCGTGGATGCCGACGGCACCATCCTCGGCAAGTACCGCAAGCACCACCTTCCGCACCTGGACAAGTTCTGGGAGAAGTTCTACTTCCGCCCCGGCAACCTCGGCTACCCGGTGTTCGACACAGCGGTCGGCAAGATCGGTGTCTACATCTGTTACGACCGGCACTTCCCGGAAGGGTGGCGCGAACTCGGCCTCAACGGGGCGCACATGGTGTTCAACCCGAACGCGACGAAGCCCGGCCTGTCGAACCGGTTGTGGGAAGTCGAAGGCCCGGCCGCGGCCGTCGCGAACGGGTACTTCGTGTTGCAGCCCAACCGCGTCGGGCGTGAAGACAACGAGTACGGCGAGCTCGCGGTCGACTTCTACGGCACGAGCCAGGTGATCGACCCGCGCGGCAACTTCGTCGGCGAACGCGGTTCGGCGACCGACGAAGAGGTGCTCATCCGCGACCTCGACCTCGACCTCGTGCAGCAGATGCGCGACGACTGGCAGTTCTATCGGGACCGCCGGCCCGACTCCTACACCTCGACGGTGAAGCCGTGACCTCGACACGAATTCTGGCGGGCCCGCTCCGGGGGGAGAATTAGGTCATGGCAACGACGTTGATCACCGGCGGGACCGTGGTCTCCGCCACCGGGCGGACCGAAGCCGACGTGCTGATCGACGGCGAGAAGATCGTCGCGCTGCTCGCGCCCGGATCGGTTCTGCTCGGCACGGACCTCGCGGCATCCGCCGACACGGTGATCGACGCGACCGGCAAGTACGTCATCCCCGGGGGTATCGACGCTCACACCCACTTCGAGTTGCCGTTCGGCGGCACGGAAGCATCCGACAGCTTCGAGTCGGGCACGCGAGCCGCAGCGTGGGGCGGCACGACGACCGTCGTCGACTTCGCCGTGCAGACCACCGGCACGAGGGTGCCCGACGGCCTCGCGAGGTGGCACGAGAAAGCCGCGGGTAATTGCGCGATCGACTACGGCTTCCACCAGATCATCGGCGGCGTCGACGACGAGTCGCTCGCGTACATGGCCGAACTGCTGGATGAAGGCATCTCGTCGTACAAGATGTTCATGGCCTACCCGGGGGTGTTCTACTCCGACGACGGGCAGATTCTTCGCGCGATGCAGAGGGCGGCCGACCTCGGGATGCTCACGATGATGCACGCCGAGAACGGCCCCGCGATCGACGTGCTCGCCGCCCAGCTCGCAGAGGCCGGCAAGACCGCGCCGTACTTTCACGGCGTCGCCCGGGCCTGGCAGCTCGAGGAGGAGGCGACTCATCGCGCGATCATGCTGTCGCACCTCACGGGCGCCCCGTTGTATGTCGTGCACGTGAGTGCGAAGCAAGCGGTCGCCCAGCTCGCGACGGCTCGCGACAACGGCCAGAACGTGTTCGGCGAGACCTGCCCGCAGTACCTCTACCTGTCGCTCGAAGAGCAGCTCGGGGCGACATCCGAGGAATGGGGCGACTTCGAGGGCGCCAAGTGGGTGTGCTCGACGCCCCTGCGCTCGCGCGAGGAAGGTCATCAGGAGCACGTGTGGCAGGCCCTGCGCACCAACGATCTGCAGATGGTGTCGACTGACCACTGCCCGTTCTGCATGAAGGGGCAGAAGGAGCTCGGGAAGGGCGACTTCCGCAAGATCCCGAACGGAATCGGCGGCGTCGAGCACCGGATGGATCTCATGTATCAGGGCGTCGTCACGGGTCGGATCACGCTCGAGCGCTGGGTCGAGCTGACATCCACGACCCCCGCGCGCATGTTCGGCATGTATGGCCGCAAGGGCGTCATCGCGCCGGGGGCCGACGGGGATGTCGTCGTCTATGACCCCAACGGCGCCACGACGATCTCGGCGCAGACCCACCACATGAACATGGACCATTCCGCGTGGGAGGGTTTTCAGGTCGACGGCCACGTCGACACGGTGCTCAGTCGCGGCAAGGTCATCGTCGACGGAGGCGCGTACCTCGGATCGAAGGGCGACGGGCGTTTTCTCAAGCGCGGCGTGTCGCAATACCTCCTATGAACGCCGCCCCCCTTCCGGCATCCCCCCGCACTCCCGCCGCCGCAGTTCGTGCCACGGCATCCGCAACCCGGGCGAGTGCGGCCAACCCGGGCGTCCGCACTCGCCCAGGTTGGCCGCACTCGCCCGGATTGCGGATCGCCTCGAAGGAAAGGGACGCCGACTGATGGATTTCGGGGCCGTTCTGCAGACGAATCCGCCGGCGTCGCGCACGATACATCTCGCGAAACTCGCCGAGCAGTACGGGTTCAGTCACGTGTGGACGTTCGACTCGCACCTGCTCTGGCA
>CBFGZU010000006.1:0-44471 GCA_965653335.1 uncultured Pseudolysinimonas sp. | reverse complement strand
GCCGACATCTTCGTCACGACGACCGGCAACAAGGATGTCATCACCGTCGAGCACCTTCAAGGGATGAAGCACCAGGCGATCGTCGCCAACGTCGGGCATTTCGACAACGAGATCGACATGGCCGGGCTCGAGTCGCTGCCCGGCACCGAGAAGGTCGAGATCAAACCGCAGGTGCACGAGTGGCGGCTGCCCAATGGGCGCAGCATCCTCGTGCTCTCCGAAGGGCGGCTGATGAACCTCGGCAACGCCACCGGGCATCCGTCGTTCGTGATGAGCAACTCGTTCAGCAACCAGGTGCTCGCGCAGCTCGAACTGTTCACGAAGACCGATCAGTACCCGGTGGGCGTCTACGTGCTGCCCAAAGTGCTCGACGAGAAGGTCGCCCGCCTGCACCTCGCGGCGCTCGGGGTCGAGCTCACCGAGCTGACCCCCGCGCAAGCCGCCTACATCGGTGTTCCCGTCGACGGTCCCTACAAGGTCGACCACTACCGCTACTGACTGCGCGGGTTATCTCTCTTCTCCATCCGCGAGTTTTCGTCCCGATCGACGCTTTATCCGCGCGAAAAGTCGCGGATGAACGAGAGTCAGTCGGAGTCCGCACGCAACGGGAAGTCGTGGGGAGTACCGCGCAGAGCGGGTTGCAGGGTGGCGAGGCGCTCGCGCTCGAGACGCAGCGCCACGGTCTCGCGTTCACGTCGCACGACGGTGATGCCGGCGAGAAACAGCTCCGCCGAGACCGGCGGCACGGGTGCGACGAACGCCTCCGCCTCCGCCGCGAGGTCGGCGGCGATCCGGGCACGGCGCTCGGAGTCGTACTGCGGCGCTTGGGCGAGGAACTGCCCGATACGCCGCGACAGTTGCGTCGGCATCCGGGCGACGTCGACGATACGCGCCCACTCGGCCAGCTGCGGCGGGATGCCGAACAGCGGCAGCACGTGACCCGACACGCGCTCGTACTGGCAGTAGGTGCCGGCCGCTAAGTCGCCGAGGCGTTGCGTGCGCGGGGTGAGCAGCCCGGCGAGCGCGGCCGCCCCGCCGAGGGTCGTGTAGAACTCGAAGATGCCGAGCAGGGCGCGGATGGCGGCGTGCCGCAGGTTGATCGAGCCGCCGTCGAGCCGCACGATGCGTCCGCCGACGGCGAGTTTGCCGAGCGACTTGCCCTTCGTCAACGTTTCGACCGTCATCGGGATGCCGACGAGGCACACGACGATCGTCACGATGACGAGCGCCGCCTGCACCGCCGGCTCGGTGCCCAGCGTCGCGAGCGTGACGCTCAGGGCCGTCATCACGACGACCAAGACCACGAAGTGCGCCACGACATCGATGAGCGCGCCGAGCGCCCGCAGCACGAATCCCGTGGGATGCAGGTCGAGGCTGACCGCCTCGCCGGTGAGAGTTCCCTCCTCGCCGGGGGCGTAGTCGTCGATCCACTCCGCGTCGGGATCGGCCGCCATGCCGATATCCTTCCAGGGCATGGACCTCGACGCCTACTCAGCCGCCCACCGCGCGGAGTGGGATCGGCTCGCGGTTCTCGCCGGTCAGCGCAAGCTCACCGGCCGGGATGCCGACGAACTCATCGACCTCTACCAGTCGGCATCCGCCCACCTCGCCGAGATCAAGGCGACCGTCGGCGAGACGGTGCAGGGCGACCACATCTCGCTCGCCCTCGCGAAGGCGCGCGTGCGCTTCACCGGCACCCCCGCTAATCCGCTGCGGCAGTTGACCGTCTTCTTCGCCAACCAGCTGCCGGCGGCGCTGTACCGCATCCGTTGGTCGTCTCTCGTCGTGACGGTGCTGTTCGGGGCCGTCGCGGCCGCGTTCGGCACCTGGTTCACCGCCAACCCCGAACTGCTCGATCTGCTCGGGCCGGAAGATCTGCGGCGCGAATACGCCGAGCAGGAGTTCGTGTCGTACTACTCGGAGAGCTCTTCAGGAGGGTTCACCGGGCAGGTGTGGACGAACAACGCCTGGCTCACGGCGCAGTGCATCATGTTCGGCATCACCGGGGTCTTCCCGGTCTACCTGCTGTTCGTGAATGCGCAAGGGCTCGGCATTTCGGCAGCGGTCATGCACGAGTTCGACCGGCTCGACCAGTTCTTCCTCTACATCTCGCCGCACGGGCAGCTGGAGTTGTATTCGATTTTCGTCGCCGGAGCAGCCGGGATGCTCATCTTCTGGTCGTGGGTCGCCCCCGGCGCCCGCACGCGACGGCAGGCCCTCGCGGAGGACGGCCGCGCGTTCTTCACGATCGTCGTCGGTTTGGCCCTGTCGCTGCTGGTGTCGGGCATCATCGAGGGTTTCGTGACACGGCAGGACTGGCCGTGGCCCCTCAAGATCGGGATCGGCACGGCGGCTCTCGTCGCGTTCCTGGCGTACCAGTGGGTCGTCGGCCGCCGAGCCGCCCGTGCCGGCGAAACGGGCGACGTGCTGGAGTTCGACGCCGGTGCCAAGGCTCCCGTCTCGGCGTGACCTTCGGCTGTTTGCCCAACTTCGTGGCTTCGGCGCGCCGAATAGCCACGAAGTTGGGCAAACAGCAAGTACTACTTGCGGCCGAAGAGCGGCTTGTAAGTGAAACCGGCGATGAGGGCGCCGACGATCGGGGCGACGAAGAACAGCCACACCTGGCTGAGCGGCCCGACACCTCCGAACACGGCCGTCGCGAGCGAACGCGCCGGGTTGAGCGACGCATTGTCGAGCGGAATCGCGATGAAGTGGAACAGGGCGAGCGCGAGGCCGATCGCGAGCGGCGCGAACCCGGCGGTCGTCGAGCCTTCGGCGGTGACGCCGAGGATGATCCACAGGAACACCGCCGTGATGACGATCTCGAGAACGAGCACCGTCACGAGCGGAGCGAAGGCGCCGTCGTAGCCGTTCGACACGGCCGCGAAACTCTCGGCGACCGCCCCGCCCTGCGACACGACGATGACGAGGTGGATGAGCGTCGCGATGAGGCCACCGACGATCTGCGCCGCAGCGTAGGGCAGCACATCTTTCCACGGCATCCGGCCGGCGGCCGCGACGCCGAACGACACGGCGGGGTTGAAGTGCCCGCCCGAGACGTGACCGACAGCGTATGCGCCACCGAGCACGGCGATGCCGACGGCGAGCCCGACGACGAGAGGCTTGGCCGCTTCGCCGTAGTTGAGGGCGACGCCGATGACGCCGAAGACGAGCAGGAAGGTGCCGAAGGTCTCGGCGATCAGTCGACGAAGGTAGGAGGGAGCGCTGGTTTCTGCCATACCCCGAAGGTAACTCAACCTATGGGCCGGGCGACTCGCGAAATGCCCATGTTCGCCGCATTTCGCTGCCGCCGCGGCAGGAATCGGCGCGTCGCGTCAGAGGCGCCCGGCAGCCTTGAGGGCGAGGTAGCGGTCGGCGAGAGCGGGTGGGAGGTCGGCGGGCGGCGCGGTGACGACCTCGGCCCCGACCTGACCGATCGCGCTCGCGACCCGGGCGACATCGAGCAGCGCGCGTTCGGCGGAGGCCGCGCGATAGACCTCGTCCGATCCGCCCCGCTCACGAGTGGCCGCCACGACGCCCGGATCGGTCACCGCCGCGACGACGACGGTGTGCCGGCGCGTGAGGGTGGGCAGCATCGCGAGCAGCGGCCGCGACCCGCCCGGGGTGTCGATCGAGGTGAGGATGACGACGAGCGCCCGGTGCGTCGTGACACCACGCACGAGTTCCGGGATGGCGTGCCAGTCGCCCTCGAGGAGTTCCGGTTCGATCGGCGCGAGCACATCGACCATCTTCGCGAGCAGGTCGGCACCCGTCGCACCCTGCACGCGCCCCCGCACGACGCGATCGTGGACGAGCAGATCGACCCGGTCGCCCGCGCGGGTGGCGAGCGCGGCGAGCAGCAGGGATGCCTCGAAGGCCGTGTCGAGGCGCGGCTCGTCGGCGATGCGTGCCGCCGACGTGCGGCTCGAGTCGATGACGATGACGACGCGACGGTCGCGCTCAGGCCGCCAGGTGCGGACGACGAGTTTCACGCCGCCGCCCGCCGGGTCGCGCCGTCGTGCCGTCGCGCGCCAGTCCACCGACCGCACGTCGTCGCCGCGCACGTATTCGCGCAGCGAATCGAATTCGGTGCCTTGGCCGCGCACCATGACCGAGGTGCGGCCGTCGAGCTCCCGCAGGCGGGCGAGCCGCGACGGCAGATGCTTGCGCGCGGTGAACGGCGGTAGCACGCGCACGCTCCCCGGCACTGCGATCGTCGCCTGCCGCGCGACCATCCGCAGCGGTCCGAACGACCGCACCGTCACGTGAGCGGCGCGCCGCTCACCACGTCGAACCGGTTGCAGGACGAAGGTCAGGGCGACCGCCTCGCCGGCCGCAACGGTGAGGCGCTGCCGGGTGGGCCGCACGCCCGCGGACGGCTGCCAGGCATCCCGAATGGTGCCGCGCACCGCACGCCGGCCGGGGTTGGCGACGGCGAGCACCGCCGGGGCGCTTTCGCCGAGCCGCAGTCGACCGGGCAGCTCGCGCGCGAACTCGAGCGCACGCGGCGACCCGGCGAGCGTGAGGTCCACGATGACCACGCCGGCGAGCGCGACGCCCCACAGCGCGAGCCCTGGCACCCCCTGCAGCAGCACGACGGGTACCGCGCCCACCGCGGTGAACAGCAGGAACCACCCCGAGACGGCCACGCGCTAGTTACCCACCAGCGCGCTACCCATGAGCGCGTTACCGATCAGCCGGTCGCCCATCAGATCGGCACCTGCACCTGTTGGATGACCGACCGCAGCACCGTGTCGGGAGCGACCCCTTCGAGTTCGGCTTCGGTGCGCAGTTGGATGCGGTGGCGCAGCACCGGCACGGCCATCGTCTGGATGTGGTCGGGTGTCACGCCGCTCGAACCGGAGAGCCACGCCCAGGCGCGCGCGGCGGCGAGCAGCGCCGTCGTGCCGCGCGGGGAGACGCCGAGTTTCACCGACGGTGACACCCGGGTGCCGCGCGCGAGGTCGACGGCGTACCCGAGCACATCGGGGCTCACCGTCACCGTCGCGACATCCGCCTGGGCGGCGGCGAGCGTCGCCGCGTCGAGCGCCGGGGTCACCCCCGCGGCGGCGAGGTCGCGCGGGTTGAAGCCGTTCGCGTGCCGGTTCAGCACCTCGAGTTCGACGTCGCGCTCGGGCAAGTCGAGCACGAGTTTCAGCAGGAATCGGTCGAGCTGGGCTTCGGGCAGCGTGTAGGTGCCCTCGTACTCGATGGGGTTCATCGTCGCCGCGACGAGGAAGGGAGCGGGCAGCTTGCGGGTCACGCCATCGGCCGACACCTGACGCTCCTCCATCGCCTCGAGCAGCGCCGCTTGCGTCTTCGGGGGCGTGCGGTTGATCTCGTCGGCGAGCAGGATGTTGGTGAACACCGGCCCTTCGCGGAACTCGAACTCGCCCGACGTGGGGTCGTAGACCGCCGATCCGGTGATGTCGCCCGGCATGAGGTCGGGGGTGAACTGGATGCGCTTGGTGTCGAGGCGCATCGCCGCGCTGAGCGAGCGCACGAGCAGCGTCTTGGCGACGCCGGGAACCCCTTCGAGCAGCACGTGCCCGCCGGCGAGGAGCGCGATGATGAGGCCGGTGACCGCGCCGTCCTGTCCGACGACGGCTTTGCCGACTTCGGTGCGGACGGCGGCGAGCGAGGTGCGGAGCGATTCCGTCGTGGTCATAGGGGACATTCTCTCGATTCGGGAGGGGGTCAGCGTCCCCGCACGATGCGGGTGACGTCGGCTTCGAGTCGCATGAGGTCGTCGGAGAGGCCGACGAGCGCTCCGTCGTGAACGGGGATGCGGTCGACCAGGAGATCCTCCAGGTCGCGGCGGTCACGCCCCGTCAGCGCCGCGACGGCGGCGACGACTTCATCGACCGTCGCGCGGCGCGGGAGCCCGCACGAGCTCGCGAGCCGGGTGATCGTGCCGATGCGCAGCGAGTCGAGGGCGTGCTCGCGTGAACCCGCGCGCTCGTAGAGACGCGCCCGGCCTTCCATCGTCTCGTTGGCGCGCACGACGACGGGGAGGCGCTCGGCGACGAGCGGGCCGAGGCGGCGCCCTCGCCAGATCGCCGCGACGAGACCGAACAGCAGGAGCAGTACGACGAGCGGGGTGACCCACGGCGGGGTGAGGTTCGCAGCCGTGGGGATCTCACCCGAGTCGAGTTCGCTGAGATCGGGGCGATACCAGATGAGCGTCTCGTGCTCGCCGAGCAGGTTGAGGGCGAGCGCCGCGTTGCCGTCGTCGAGGATCTCACCATTGCTGAACGCCGGCGAGAGGCCGACGATCGTGACCTCGGCGCCGCGGGTCCGTGTGTGCACGAGGGCGTACCCGCCGTCCTCTGCCGCGAAGCACCCGGTCGCGTCGGCGTCGGCGACCTCATACAGGTAGGGCCAGCCGGAGACCGTCCCGGCTTTCACCGCGGCGGGCAGATCGCAGTCGACCGGGAACGTGCCGCGCAGGCCCTCGCTCTCGAAGACGACACCCGGCGCGAAGTCGGCCAGTGCGTCGTCGAGCGGATCGAGTACGACGATGCGGTCGGCGATATCGAACAGTTCCCGGCGCTGGTCCGCGCCGAGCACGAAGGAGGCGTCGTAGACGACGAGCGTCGTCGCCGCCGGGTCACTGTCGACCGCGCGTACCTCGGCGAGCGTCGTCGCCGGTTCGACGTCGACGCCCTGATCGCGCAACACCTCGACGACGGCGCGGGCACCGGCGGGGCTTCCCGAGGCGGGTGAGAGGTAGTCGTCGTCGCGCTCGCGGGGTCGGGTCACCGCATAGACGACGACCGCGACGAGCACGAAGATCACGGTGACGGCGACGGCGATGAGCACGCCGCGCAGTGGCCGGACGGAGGGGGTCGCCGACGAGAGCACCGTCGGGGGCGCGGGCGGCAGGACGACGCTCATCCGGTCACGCCTTCCCCGGCGTGGAGCACGTCGGTCGCCCGCACCGCCCGCGGCCGACGTGACGCGCGCAGGTCGCTGTCGAGAGCCGACATCCACTGCCACTGGGCGAGCGTGCCGACGCCGCCGAGATAGCGCAGGTCGTCGAACACCGCGGCGGCCTCCGCGAGCCGATCCGCGATCGGCGGGAAGACGAGGCCCGTCCGCCGAGCGAAGTCGCGTGCCGTCGTGCCGGGGAAGGTCACCACGATGCCGCGTTCCGCGAGATCGCGTGCGAGGGAACGGAACAACTCCACGACGGCCGAGGTGTAGTCGCCGGCATCCGCCGCCCGTTGCGCGACCGTGCGCAGCTGCAGCGCCGAACGGTCGTCGTGCTCGCCGAAGAGGTCGCCCGTCACTTTGCTGCGCTTGCGCAACCGGGGGAGGCCGAAGATCGCGAACGCGACGACGAGGATGGCGACGACGAGCAGGATCCCGATGGCGATCCCGACCGCTTGGCCGGTCTCGAAAGCCGGTGTCGGGGCTTCGGGGGCGTCGGCGCCGGTGAGCAGCCGCTCGAGCCAGTCGAGGAAGTCCTGCCACCAGCCGGGCGCCTCGGGTGGCTGGTACTGCTCATCGCCTCGCGCGAGCTCTTCTTCGAGCCACCGGCGCGCCTGCTCGTCATCGGGGTCGACGGGAACGTCGCGAATCATGAGGCCCCTCCGCCGGGAAACGGGTCAGCGACGGTCATGCCGCGCTGGCGTTCGTCGACGTACCGCGCGAGGGCGAGATCGAGCCCCTCGACGCGCATCCGCTGGTCGAGGTAGAGCAGCGCGGCGCACGCCGACTGCAGGACGAGCCCGAACGCGCCGACGACCGCGCTCACGGCGATCAGCACGACGGTGCGGACCGCGAGGTAGACCTCGAGCTGGGCCGACGTCGGGCCGGTCGGGAAGACGAGTCCGACGCCGAGGTCGAGCGCCCAGCCGACCGGCAAGGTGAGGATGCCGGCGGCGATCGCGACGACGACCCCGACGAGGAGTTGCACGCCGAACAGCCGCCAGCCCGATCGACGGGTGAGCTGCCAGGAGCGCCCGATCGCGCGCGCGACCCCGAGTCCCTCGATGGCGATGACGTGGCTCGTGAAGCCGAGGCGTCCGGCGAGGTATCCGCCGACGAGCACGATGGCGATCGCCTCGAGGAACCCCGCGAGGAACGCGAACCCGCTGCCCGCCGATGAACTCACCGCGAGAGCCATCGGCCACAGCGAGGCGAGCGCGAGCACCCCGGCGGCGACGAGGAGCACGATGACCGTCCACCCGACGAGTCGCCCGGTGCGCCCCGTGAGCCGCCACCGGAGGCCGCGATACGAGACCCGCTCGGCGAGCACGGCTCGCGACGCCGCGACGACGACGGGGCCGGCGAGCAGGGCGCAGCCGGCGAGCGCGAGCACGAGCGGCACGAACCCGCCGACCTGCTGCAGCACGCCCAGCAGGTTCTGGGCGAGCACGAAGTCGCGGTAGTACGCGGCGTCGAGGGCGGCTTGCGGCCCCACGACGAGCGCCCAAGCGGTCACCGCGGCGAGCGTCGTCGTGACGAGGCTGATGACGAGCGCCGGGCCGAGGGTGATGCGCGGGGCGCGGCGTTGCAAGCGGAACGGCGCCCCGAGGATCTGGCCGAGGGGAATCGGCCGCAACGGCACGAGCCCGCGTCTCGGGGGCGGCGTCCAGCCGAGTCGCCGGGGGGACGGCGCGGCATCGACACCCGGCACCTCGACAGCAGGCACGCCGACACCCGGCACCGCGGGGCCCAGTGACACAGAGGCCGGAGCCGCGGGCGCCCGCCAGATCGACGCCGCCGCGGGCGTCTGAGTGGATCCGCTGTCGCTCACGCGAGCCCTTCCCTGTCACGGACTGACTGTCATGCTCTCACGCCCGACGTTGGGTTCGCCTCGACTCTGCGCACGCCTCGACTACTCTGGTGCGCACGATGAACGCACGCATCCTCGTGGTCGACGACGACACCGCCATCTCGGAGATGATCGGCATCGTGTTGCGTGCCGAAGGCTACGAGCCATCGTTCGCCGGCGACGGCGCGGAAGCGCTCCGGGCGTTCCGCCAGAACGGCGCCGACCTCGTGCTGCTCGACCTCATGCTGCCCGGCATCGACGGCATCGAGGTGTGCGCGTCGCTCCGGGCCGAAAGCGGGGTGCCGATCATCATGCTCACCGCGAAGAGCGACACGACGGATGTCGTCCGCGGCCTCGAGAGCGGCGCCGACGACTACGTCGTGAAGCCCTTCAATCCCAAGGAACTCGTGGCTCGCATCCGCACCCGGTTGCGACCCACCCCGGCGACCGACACCGAGACCGTCGCGATCGGCGACCTCGTCATCGACGTCGCCGGCCACGAAGTGCGCCGGGGCTCCGAGCGCATCGGCCTCACCCCGCTCGAGTTCCAGCTGCTGCTCGCGCTCGCCCTCAAGCCGCAGCAGGTGTTCACGCGCGAGATGCTGCTGGAGCAGGTCTGGGGCTACCACTACAAGGCCGACACCCGGCTCGTGAACGTGCACGTGCAACGCTTGCGCGCCAAAGTCGAGCACGACCCCGAAGACCCCCGCATCGTCACGACCGTGCGCGGCGTCGGGTATCGCGCCGGCGCGGTCACCTGACAAGTCAGCGCCGGGCGGCCGAGATGCGATTCGACTGGCGGAGTCACGTCGCACAGGCCGTGCGGTTCTGGCGGGGGTCGCTCCAGCTGCGCACGATCGCCCTCACCGTCGCGCTATCGACACTCGCGGTGACGGTCGTCGGCGGGTACGTCGTCTCGAGCGTGCGCGACAACCTGTTCGACCAGAACAGCGACCAGGTGATCGCGGAGGCGAACCGCGCGATCGCCGCGGCCCAGGAGGAGTTCACCCAGGCCGACGAGTCGGGCACGCCCGATGATCTGGAACTCGTACAACGTTCGGCCTTCACCGCGATCGCCGCGATCATCTCCGCCGACCCGTCGGTGGCGATGCTCCGTGCGCCCGGGCAATCCGGTCAGGCACCACTCGTCGACCAGTTCACCGCCGACTTTTCGCGGTCGATGGTGAGCGATGCCATGCGGCAGACCCTCCTGGGCGCCGACCGGGATGTCGCCGCCTGGCAACCCATCCCGTTGCCATCCGAGGGTGGTCCCGACGACCCGGGCATCATCGTCGGATCGACGCTGCGGCTGCCGCAGAACGAGCTCTACGAGATCTACATCGTCTACAGCCTGCGGCCCGTGCAGTCGACCCTCGACTTCGTGCAGGGCTCGCTCGCCCTCGCCGGGATGGTGCTCGTGCTGCTCATCGGCGCGGTCTCCTATCTCGTCGTGCGTCTCGTGATCGGTCCCGTTCGCGTCGCGGCGGAGGCGAGCGAGAAGCTCGCGGCGGGTGAACTCGAGTCGCGACTTCCCGAGGTCGGCGACGATGAGCTGGCGACCCTCGCACGCTCGTTCAACCGCATGGCCGACAGCCTGCAGCGCCAGATCCGTCAGCTCGCCGACCTCTCCCACCTGCAGCAGCGCTTCGTGTCCGACGTCTCCCACGAGCTGCGCACGCCCCTCACGACGATCCGGCTCGCGAGCGACGTGCTCTTCGATCAGCGCGACGCGTTCCCGCCGGCGACGGCCCGCACGGCCGAATTGCTGCACGCGCAAACGCAGCGGTTCGAGGTGCTGCTCGCCGACCTTCTCGAGATGAGCAGGTATGACGCGGGCGCGGTGCAGTTGGAGCTCGAGCCGACCAACCTGGTGCGGCTCGCGGAAGACGCCATGGAGCAGGTCGCGCCGCTCGCCGAGGAGAAGCGAACGCCCGTGCGACTCATCGCCCCCGGGGGGTACTTCGAAGCCGAGGTCGACGCGCGCCGCATCCGCCGGGTGCTGCAGAACCTGCTCGGCAATGCGATCGACCACGGGGAGGCGAAGCCCATCGACCTCTACGTCGACTCCAACGCCGACACGGTCGCGATCGCCGTGCGCGACCACGGGATCGGGATGACGGCCGACGATCTCGGCCACGTCTTCGACCGGTTCTGGCGAGCGGATCCGTCGCGGCAACGATCGACGGGAGGAACGGGGCTCGGGCTCGCGATCGCGCTCGAGGATGCCGTGGTCCACGGGGGAGTCCTCGATGTGTGGTCGGAGCCCGGAGCGGGGAGCTGCTTCCGCCTCACCATTCCGCGCCGACGCGGGGAGCCACTGGGAATCTCTCCCCTCGGCCTTCCCCCCGAGGAGGCGTCATGATGCGTCGCGCGCGGGTGATCCCGGCGATCGGGCTGCTCATCGCCGTGATCCTGTCGGGATGCGTCGCCATCCCCCTCTCGGGCGGTGTGCAGACGGTTCCCCTCGATGTCGATCCCGACGACCTCACCCCGATCGCTCAGCCGGAGAGTCCCGTCGCCGGGATGACGCAAGCCGAGATCCTGCGCGGCTTCCTGCGCGCGGGGCGCGGGCCGCAGAACGACTACTCCGTCGCGCGGGAGTACCTCGCGCCCGACGTCGAGTGGAGCGGAACCGCCCAAGTACTCATCTCGTCGACGACGATCGAACCGGTGGCGATCGACGGGGCCACCCAGTCGATCTCGCTCGCCGTCTCGGCCGAAGTCGATGCGACCGGGCGATACACGATCGAGTCGTCGCAACAGACGCTGACCTACGGGTTCACGCAAGTCGCGGGCGAGTGGCGCATCTCGACGGCTCCACCCGGAACGGTGCTCACCTCGAACGGCTTCTCGCTCGCCTTCGGGGAGTTCCCGCTGTACTTCTACGATCCCTCGTTCCGCTTCCTCGTCGCCGACTCGCGGTGGTTCCCCGTGACCCGCGGGGTGGCCGACCGGATCGTCGGTGAGATGGTCGCGGGCCCGGCGCCCTGGCTCGGATCAGGGGTGCTCTTCTCGGCGCTGCCGGGCGACACGACCGGCAGCGCGACCTACGACGCACCCCGGGTCACTGTGAACCTCGGCCCCGAAGTGCGGCTGGAGTCGCCGCTCGCCCAGCGCCGGATGCTGTGGCAGCTCGAGACGACCCTGCGCGGCGCGCTCGCGAATGTGACGGAGGTGTCGGTGACATCCGACGGTCTCCCGCTGACGCCCGCGGCCGACGACCCTCGGCCGGAATCGCAACCCCAGGTGAGCGGAGTGCTCGGGGCGGTCGACGGGGAGCTCGGTTTGCTCGCCGCCGACGGCGTCACCGCGATTCCGGTGATCGGCACGCGAGCCGATCCATTGCAGCCCGTCGCGGCATCCCTCGGGCGCGGTCGCGACGCCCTCGCGGTGCTGGGGCCTCAAGGCGTCAGCTTCGTCGGCCCGACGGGAGCGGCGGTTCCCATCGACGGTCGCGCGGGGCTCGTCGCCCCGAGTCTCGACCCGCACGGTTACGTCTGGACGGTGCCCGCCGCCGACCTGGGAGGCCTCGTCGCGACCTCACCCCGTGATGGGGTGCCGCACTCCCTGCCGCTTGACCTCCCGGGCACCGTCGTGGCTCTCGAGGTCGCTCGCGACGGGGCGCGGCTCCTCGTCGCCCTCTCGACCGCGCAAGGTCCCCGCGTCTTCGCCGTCGGCATCCTGCGCGACGCCGACCTTGCGCCCGTCGCGTTCGGCGCCCCCTACGAACTGACGGTGTCGGGCACGGTTCTCGACGGCACCTGGATGGATGCGCAGCGGGTGGCGTTGCTCGTGACCTCGTCGACCGGCACACGCGTCGAGGTGCTGGCTCTCGGCGGCCCCGGTGAACGGTTCGACGACGCCGACGACGCCGTGCAAATCGTCGGGGGCAACGGCACCGAGGGCATCCGCGTGCGCACGTCCGACGGCCGGGTGTTGCGCCCGAGCAGCGCCGGGGTCTGGGTCGACACCGGTCTCGTCGCGTCCTTCCTCGGCACCCAGCAGTAGCGGCCATCCCCAGAAACGTCGCTCGCTGGCCGACGACCGCGCGTTCACTGCGATCGTGCCGGGGTGCACATCGTTCGCGACGCGTTCGCCTACCTCTTCCCGGTGCCGTGCGCAGGGTGCGGGGCCGAGGGCAGCGCGCTGTGCGCGGCGTGCGCGTCGGCGCTCGAGGCTCGCATCGGCGTGACCGATCTTCCCGGCGGGCCGGTGACCGCGGCGCTCGCCTACGACGGCGTGGCTCGCACGATGCTGCTCGCTCTGAAGGAGCAGGGCCGCGCCGACCTCGCCGCGTCACTCGCGGCGCCGTTCGCGGCCGCGGCGACGGCGGCTCTCACGGTGACACCGGATGCCGTCATCGCCGCGATCCCCTCCTCGCGGGCGGCTCGCCGCCGACGCGGCTACGAACCGGTGCGGCTGCTCGCGACCCGCGCCGGCATCCGTCTCGCCCAGGTGTTCCGCCCCGCCCGCCCGCACGCCGCGCAGAAGGGCCTCGGCGTCGCCGAACGGGCGCGCAACCTCGAGGGCGTGTTCGCGCTCGCCCGGCCGGTCGACGGGCAGCGCATGATGCTCCTCGACGACGTCGTCACCACGGGGGCGACCCTCGCCGCGGCTGCCGAGGTCCTCCGTGCGGGCGGTGCCGAGGTCGTCGGAGCCGCGGTTCTCGCCGCGACCCCGCGCCGGTCGCGTTCACCGGGAATGCTCAGCAACTCGTCGTGATCTTCCCGTGACATCGAAAGGGCGCGGGTCTACGGTGGGGCAACAGGCACTCGTTGGCGGGGCCTCCTGGGGGTCACGGCGAGAGCCACTGAACAGGAGTGAGGACGCCCATGGACATCACCATCACCGGTCGCGGAGTCGAGATCCCGGATCGGTTCGAGGACTACGCGACCGAGAAGTCCGAGAAGGTCGCCCATCTCGCCGACAAGGCGCTCGCCCTCGAGATCCGCGTCATCCGTCACCACGAAACCGGCGGCTCGACGGGCGACGACCGCGTCGAACTCACGCTCATCGGCCCCGGACCGGTCGTGCGGGCCGAAGCGTCGGCGATCGACAAGTACGCCGCCTTCGACCTCTCGTTCGAGAAGCTGCTGGAACGCATCCGGCAGGCGAAAGACCGCAAGAAGGTGCATCGCGGCGCGCGTCGGCCCGTGTCGATCGGCGAAGCGACGAGCAACGGCCGCGTCGCCGAACTCGTGCCGGCGAGCACTGCGCTGCTCGAAGCGGTCGCGACGGGGGAGATCCCCGTGCAGGAGGTGCCCGGCGACGAGCCCGAGTGGAGCCCCGTCGTCATTCGCGAGAAGGTATTCCCCGCGGAGCGGATGACGAAACAGGATGCCGTCGACCACATGGAGCTCGTCGGCCACGACTTCTTCCTCTTCATCGACTCAAGCACCGACAACCCCTCCGTCGTCTACCGCCGCAAGGGCTGGCACTACGGCGTCATCTCCCTCGAAGAGCAGCAGGACGAGGTGGCGACCCGCCGTCGCCGCTGACCCATCGCCGCGATCGCCCGGGGCCCGGCTCACAGAGAGCCTGAACGCTACGCTTGCTAGAGTTACGCGCCGGTAACGGCGGGCGGATTTCATGCCCGCCACGAGCACGAGTGGAGCATCCGTGGCGAACGTTCTGGAGCGAGCCCTTCGACTCGGGGAGGGCCGGGTCCTCCGGCGGCTGAAGCACTACGCGGAAGCCATCAACCATCTCGAAGAGCACTTCGAGGAGCTCACCGACGACGAGCTGCGCGACGAGACCCGGCAGTTCCGCGACCGGTACGCCGACGGCGAGAGCCTCGACGATCTGCTGCCGGAGGCCTTCGCCGCCATCCGGGAGGCGAGCAAGCGCACCCTCGGGTTGCGGCCGTTCGACGTGCAGCTGATGGGTGGTGCCGCCCTGCACCTGGGCAACATCGCCGAGATGAAGACCGGTGAGGGCAAGACCCTGACCGCGACGACCGCCGCCTACCTCAACGCGATCGCCAGCAAGGGCGTGCACGTCGTCACCGTCAACGACTACCTCGCGTCGTACCAGTCGGAGCTCATGGGCCGCGTCTTCCGCGCGCTCGGCATGACGACGGGCTGCATCCTGTCGGGCCAGACCCCGGCGGAGCGTCGCGAGCAGTACGCCGCCGACGTCACCTACGGCACCAACAACGAGTTCGGCTTCGACTACCTGCGCGACAACATGGCCTGGCAGTCGCAAGACATGGTGCAGCGCGGCCACTACTACGCGATCGTGGATGAGGTCGACTCGATCCTCATCGACGAAGCCCGCACCCCGCTCATCATCTCCGGACCGGCATCGGGGGAGGCGAACCGCTGGTTCGGCGAGTTCGCGGGCGTCGCCCAGCGTCTCATCGAAGGTGAGGACTACGAGGTCGACGAGAAGAAGCGCACCGTCGGCGTGCTCGAGCCCGGCATCGAGAAGGTCGAGGACTACCTCGGCATCGACAACCTCTACGAGTCGGCCAACACCCCGCTCATCTCGTTCCTCAACAACTCGATCAAAGCCAAGGCCCTGTTCAAGAAAGACAAGGACTACGTCGTGATGAACGGCGAAGTGCTCATCGTCGACGAGCACACCGGTCGCATCCTCATGGGCCGCCGCTACAGCGAAGGCATCCATCAGGCGATCGAGGCGAAGGAGGGTGTTCAGGTCAAGGCTGAGAACCAGACTCTCGCGACCGTGACGCTGCAGAACTATTTCCGCCTCTACACGAAGCTCTCCGGCATGACCGGTACCGCCGAGACCGAGGCCGCCGAGTTCATGGCGACCTACAAGCTCGGCGTCATCCCGATCCCCACCAACAAGCCGATGGTGCGGGTCGACAACGCCGACCTGGTCTACAAGAACGAGGCGATCAAGTTCGGCCAGGTGGTCGAAGACATCGTCGAGCGGCACCGCACCGGCCAGCCGATCCTCGTCGGCACGACGAGTGTCGAGAAGAGCGACGAACTCTCCCGCCTGCTCGCCAAGCGCGGCATCAAGCACGAGGTGCTCAACGCGAAGAACCACGCGCGCGAAGCGGCGATCGTCGCCCAGGCGGGTCGCGTCGGCGCGGTGACCGTCGCCACCAACATGGCCGGTCGTGGCACCGACGTCATGCTCGGTGGCAACGCCGAGTTCATCGCGACCGCCCGCATGCACGAGCGAGGACTCTCTCCCGTCGACACCCCGGAGGAGTACGAAGCGCAGTGGGACGAGGTCTTCGCGCAGGTGAAGCGCGAGGTCGAGGAGGAGGCGACGAAGGTCGTGGATGCCGGCGGCCTCTACGTGCTCGGCACCGAGCGGCACGAATCCCGTCGCATCGACAACCAGTTGCGCGGGCGTTCCGGGCGTCAGGGCGACCCGGGCGAGAGCCGCTTCTACCTCTCGCTGCAAGACGACCTCATGCGGCTGTTCAACGCGGGGGCCGTCGAGAATCTGCTCGGCCGCTCCGGCATCCCCGACGATGTCGCGATCGAGCACCGATTCGTGTCGCGCGCGATCCGCTCGGCGCAGTCGCAGGTCGAGAGCCGCAACGCCGAGATCCGCAAAAACGTGCTCAAGTACGACGACGTGCTCAACCGCCAGCGCGACGCGATCTACACCGACCGCCGCCACATCCTCGAAGGCGACGACCTGCACGAGCGGGTGCAGCAGTTCTTGCAACGCGTGCTGACCGACGTCATCGACGAGCACACCGCGTCCGGGTCGAGCGACGACTGGGATCTCGAAGCGCTGTGGACGGAGCTGAAGACCCTCTACCCGGTCGGGCTCACGATCGACGAGGTGCTGAGCGAAGTCGGCAGCAAGGGGCGGCTTTCGTCGAAGCGGCTCACCGAAGAGATCCTCTCGGATGCCGCGGTCGCCTACCGCACGCGCGAAGAGCAGCTCGGGGCGCCGGCGATGCGCGAACTGGAGCGCCGCGTCGTGCTCTCGGTTATCGACCGAAAGTGGCGCGACCACCTCTACGAGATGGACTACCTTAAGGACGGCATCGGACTGCGGGCGATGGCGCAGCGCGACCCGCTCGTCGAATACCAGCGTGAGGGTTACGCCCTGTTCCAGAGCATGATGGGTGCCATCCGCGAGGAGGCCGTCGGGTTCCTGTTCAACCTCGAGGTGCAGGTCACGGGCGATGCGACCGGTCAGGCGCGGATCGCCGCGCGCGGTCTCACCGGCGAGCAGCCGCCGCAGCAGAACCTGTCATATTCGGCTCCGAGCGCCGACACGGCGGGCGAGGTCGAGGTGCGCAATCAGCGTGGTCAGGTCGAGCAGCGTGCCACCGCGTTGGCGCAGCAACAGGCGGCTCAGCAGGCGGCGGCGTTCACCCGCCAGCCCGCCGCGCCCCAGCAGACGGCGCCGCAGGGTCGCCCGGGCGCGGCTCCCGCCGCGCAGCGCGGTGCGTTCGGTCAGAAGGAGGGTGGCGCTCCCGCCACTCCGCCCCTCAATCGTGCCCAGCGCCGCGCGCAGGAGAAGCGCCGCTAGCAGCCACCGGATCTCGCAACTCGGGCGAGTTCGACCAACCGGGGCGACCTCGGACGCCCGAGTTGACCGAACTCGCCCGAGTTACGGCGCCAAGGCTCTAGAGCACGTGGATGGCGGTCGCCCGCCAGCGGCGGTCGAGACCCTCGAGGCGCAGGGCGACGGCGCGGACGCGAGCCCGGCCGCGTACGACGACCGTCGCCTCGACGATGCCGTCGCGCGGTTCGCACACGATGACCGACCCGATCGCGAACGTCGGCCGTAGCGCCGGGGCGCCCTTCGCCTGCCGGGCCCGCGAGGACAACACAACGCGTTTGAGCAGGTGCCGGTAGACGTCGTCGGTGAGCCAGCGGGCGATCTGGTCGAGCTCGCGCGCCCCGGCGAGGATCTCGATGACGCAGCGCGTGAGGTTCTCGACGAGCGGCCGAGGGTCGGGAAGCGCCGTCGTCGGCGTCGGCTGGTGATCGAAGAAGTCGTCGACCGGGAATCGCGGCTCCAGCTGCCGCGCCGCGGTGCCGTCGAACGCGGCGTGCGACGCCGGGGAATGTGTCATCGGTAACTCCCTGAATCGGTTCCGGTGCTTCCCGTCCCAGCGGGATTCCTCATCCGACCACGCCCGCGCGAGGTCGTAAATGGGAACTACCTCCCTGTGGATAACTGCCCTCCGGGACGTGCCCCGGTGGATAACGTCGCGCCGTGCGCTGGCAGAACCTCTTCGACGACCTCGAGAGCCAGCTCGAGGTCGAACTCGGGGCCGAAGAAGTCGACCTGCTCGCCGAGGAAGAGCGGCTGCGTCTCGGCCGCCTGAGTCTGCGCGACCGCGTCCGCGCCCTGCACGACGCGGCGCCGGCATCTCCGCTCGTCGTGACCGTACGGGGCGGTGAGCGCCTCACCCTCACCGTCGCCGCCCTCGGACGCGACTGGCTCGCCGGCGAGCTGGATGCCGGCATCCTGCGTTCGGCGATCGTGCCGTTCGCCTCGCTGGCCACCCTCGACCCGATCGGGACGCAGCTCGCGGCCAGTCTTCGAGCCGAGCCGGCCCCTGAGCCGCCGACCGCGCTGTCAGCCCGCCTCGGGCTCTCATACGTGCTGCGTGACCTCTGCCGGCGCCGCTCGGGCGTCGAAGTGGCCGTCGGCCGCGAGCGCCTGCACGGCACGATCGACCGCGTCGCGCGGGATCATCTCGACCTCGCCGAGCACGCACCGGGCGAGCCGCGACGATCGGCGGCGGTGTCCCGCATCCGCATCATCGCCTTCGCGAGTCTCGACCTCGTGCGGTTCTAGCGGCTACCGCTCGACGAACAGCTCGGCGACGTCGGCGTACTCCGCCTGCTGCCAGAGCGCCCGGCGACGGTTCTCTTCGTACTTGCCGTCGATGTAGCCCTGCAGCACCGTGCGCTCGACCCGCCAGTGACCGTTGCCGCCGACCTTGATCGCCGGGAGCTCGCCCGATCGCACGAGCGCGTACGCCTGACTGACCGAGATGGCGAGCACCTCGGCGGTCTCGGCGAGCGTGAAGAAGCGCGCGAGTCTCCCCGAGTCGGAGTGCGTCATGGTCCGATTATCGGCCCAGTACCCGCCCGCCGTCCGGTTCGGCTTCCGGCTGTGGACAACTTTCGCCCGACGGCTCGGCGTCGGGTGAGCATGGGCCGTCCCATCGCGCGACCAGGAGGACCGCATGACCGACTCACCCCCGCGGCCCCGGCGGCGGCTAGCTCTCGACGTGCGGCTCGTGCTCGGCGTCGCGCTCGTCGCCGCATCGGTCGTCGCGACGACGCTGCTCGTCGGCGCCGCCGACACGCGGGTCGCCGTCTATGCCGCCGCCGATTCGCTCGCCCCCGGCGACCGCGTCGACGCCGGCGACCTCGTCGAGCGTCGCGTCGCGCTCGACGGCGCCGAGAACCTCTACTTGCTCGTCGACGCGGTTCCCGACGACGGCTTCGTGGTGGCGCAACCGGTCGCGGAAGGTCAGCTCGTTCCCCTGTCGGCCGCCGGCTCGCTCGACGGTGCGCGGGCGACGTCGCTCGTGCTGCAGCTCGCGGGGCCCGTGAGCACCGTCGTCGAGACCGGAAGCCTCGTGGATGTCTGGGGCGTCGCGGTGCTCGATCAGGGAGACGTGGGCACGCCCGTCGTCCTCGCGTCGCGGGCGACCGTCGTGCGGGTCCTCGCCGACGAATCTCTCGTCGCCGGTTCGGGTCCCGCCGCCTCGACCGTCGAGGTGCTCGTGCCGCGCACTCGCGTCGCACGCCTGCTGCAAGCGATCGCGAACGGCGACGCGCTCGCCGTCGTGCCGTCCGGGCTCCCCCTGGCGACGCCGTGACCGACGTCGGGCTCGCGCTGCCCGATGCCGACGCCGACCGGCTCGGTGTCGAGGCGGCACGTTACGGGCACCGGGTCGTCGCGGGTTGTGCGGATGCCGACGCACTCGCGCCGCGGATCGGCGTCGCGAAGCCCGAGGTCGTCATCGCCGCCGCATCGCCACCGCATCTGAGTGCGCGGCTTGTCGCGGCGTGCGACGCGCACGGGGTGCGGCTCGTCGTCGTCGGCGACTCCGCGCGGGAGCGACGATTCGCCGCGGGTATCGGCGTGGTCGACCCGGTGCCCGGGCCCCCCGCGTGGACGCTGCTCACGCCCGGCAGCGGCATCCCGGTCGCCGCGCCGACCACGCCCGGCCTCATGCTCGCGCCACCGCATCCTGCCCGCGATGCGGCCGTGGAAGTCGGGGCTGCTGTGGCGCTCGGGGTTGCCGGGATGGGCGCCGTCGCCGAGGAGACGGCCGGCAGGCCTCCCCGTGCCGCCGTCGAGCGCGTCGAGCGGGGAAGGGTCATTGCCGTCTGGGGGCCCGGTGGAGCGCCCGGGCGTACGAGTCTCGCGATCGCGCTCGCGGCGGAACTCGCGGCGACCGGCGCCTCGGTCGCCCTCGCCGACGCGGATACGCACGGCGCCGCCGTCGCGCCGTCGCTCGGCCTCCTCGATGAGGCGCCCGGGTTCGCCGCGGCCTGTCGCCTCGCCGGCACGGGGTCGCTCACCTCCGCCGAACTCGATCGCGTGGCGACGCAGCACCGCGGCGAGTTCCGGGTGCTGACCGGGATCGGGCGACCGGCGCGGTGGCCCGAGCTGACGGCCGAACGCGTCGGCGGAGTATTGGATGCCGTGCGCGGCTGGGTGGCGGCGACCGTGGTCGACGTCGCGGCGAGTCTCGAGCAAGACGAGGAGCTGGTGAGCGACGTCGCCGCTCCCCGTCGCAACGCGGCGACCGTCGAGGCGCTACGCCGCGCCGACCGGGTCGTCGCCGTCGGAGCGGCCGATCCCGTCGGGTTGGCGCGCTTCCTGCGCGGCCACGCCGAACTGCTCGAGCACGTCCCACCCGATCGCATCACCGTCGTGATCAACAAGGTGAGGGCCAGTGTCATCGGCCTCGACCCCGCGGCGCAGGTGCGCGCAACGCTCGAGCGGTTCGGCGGCATCGTGCCCGCGCACCTGGTTCCGTGGGATGGCGCCGGTTTCGACGCCGCGCTCCTGCGCGGACGCAGTCTCGGCGAGGCGGCGTCCCGCTCGCCCGCTCGCGCCGTCATCCGCAAGCTCGCGGCCGACCTCGCGCCCGTGGCTCCGCGAGGTCGCGGGTAACCTTGGTGCCGTGTCGACCCTCTCCGAGCTGATGCTCTCGCAGGATCGTTCGGCGACCGATGTCGAGTGGCTGCACCTGCTCGTCGCCGACGGTCAGCTGCTCGCCGACCTGGCGTTCGCCGACATCGTGTTCTGGGTGCCCAGCGAGGGTGGCGGGTTCGTCGCCGTCGCGCACGCGCGGCCGTCATCCGCCGCCACCCTCTTCTATCGCGACTTCGTCGGGCAGCAGATCAAGCCCGAGTGGAAACAGCAGGTGACGGAGGCGTTCGAGACCGCGCAGATCGTCGACACGGCGGCACCGGACTGGTACGAGGAGACGCCGACGCGGGTACGCGCGGTTCCCGTCGTGCGGCGGCTCGCTCCCGGAGGGCAGGCGGTCGCCGCGAATCCCGTCGCGGTGCTCACCCGGCACAGCAACCTGAGCGAGGCGCGCACCCCCAGTCGCCAGGAGCTCACCTTCAACCAATGCGCGAACGACATCTTCGCGATGATCGCGAGCGGCGACTTCCCCGACCTGTCGGCGCCGACGATGCCCCGGCGCGGCGCCCCCCGCGCATCCGACGGTCTCATCCGCCTCGACGTCGACGGTATCGTCACGTTCGCGAGCCCGAACGGGCTGTCGGCGTTCAACCGGATGGGCTTCCAGGGCGAGCTCGAGGGCGAGTCGCTCGCCGAGGTGACCACCGGGCTGCTCGCCAACAAGCAGCACGTCGACGAGTCGCTGCCGCTCGTCGTCTCCGGTCGCGCGCCGTGGCGCACCGACATCGAGGCCCGCGGGGTCACGGTGACGCTGCGCACCATCCCGATCAAAGTCCGCGGCGAACGCGTCGGGGCGGCGGTGTTCGTGCGCGATGTCACCGAGGTGCGCCACCAGGAACAGGAGCTCATCACCAAAGACGCGACGATCCGCGAGATCCATCACCGTGTGAAGAACAATCTGCAGACCGTGGCCTCGCTGCTGCGCATCCAGGCGCGGCGAGCCCGCAGCGACGACTCGAAGGATGCCCTCAACCAGGCGATGCGGCGGGTGGCGGCGATCGCGGTCGTGCACGACACCTTGAGCGAGGGTCTCGACCAGATCGTCGACTTCGACGAGGTGTTCGACCGCGTGCTGCTGCTGGTCGCGGAGGTCGCCTCCAGCCACAACACGACGGTGCGGCCGAGCAAGTCGGGCACCTTCGGCACCTTGCCGAGCGCGTACGCGACACCGCTCGCCCTCGCCCTCACCGAGCTCGTGACCAACGCCGTCGAGCACGGTCTCGCCGGTCGCGCCGACGGCGAGGTCGAGATCTCGGCGAAACGCAAGAACGAGCACCTGACGATTCGGGTGCGTGACAACGGCGTCGGCCTTCCCGAGGGGAAGGTGGGCTCAGGTCTCGGCACGCAGATCGTGCGCACGCTGATTCAGGGCGAACTCGGCGGCACGATCGACTGGCACACGCTCGAGGGCGAGGGCACCGAGGTCACGATCGACGTCCCCCTGATCTGGCTCACCCGGGTCTGACGGGCGCGCGACGTGCCGGGTCAGGAGGCGCGGCGGGCGCGGGCGGCGCGGCGCTTCAGGGCGCGACGCTCGTCTTCACTCAGCCCACCCCAGACACCCGAGTCCTGATTGGTCTCGAGAGCGTACTGCAGGCACTGCTCGGTCACGGAGCATCGAGCGCACACGGCCTTCGCCTTGTCGATCTGGTCGACCGCCGGTCCGGTGTTGCCGACCGGGAAGAAGAGCTCGGGGTCTGCGGTGAGACAGGCGGCTTTGTCACGCCAATCCATGGTGGTGCTCCTTTTGTTGCTGCTGACGCGTGACGCGAATCGGGTTGCTTCCCTCGGAAGCACATTCGCGCATGGTCGAAGTGAGAACGGAAAGTATGGGATTCGGCCTTCCGGACTCACCTACGACTTTGTAGGCGTCACATCAACCGTGGGTAAGGGTTTCATACTTGATGCATCGAATCAATAGGTGATCCTCCAGTTCCCCGTCAGCGCCCGGCGACTGTCACGGTGCTGCTGGCCCTCGTCGCCGCCCAATTCGCCGGCGTGCTCGGGCTCGGCATCCTGCTTCTCGTGGAGCTGCTGACCGTCCCGCCGGCGTCGTTCGGCACGGCGATCGCGCTCGTCGTGCTCGCCGCTGCCACCGCCGCGGTGCTCGCTGCCGTGTTGCTCGGCATCTGGCGCGGGCGAGCCTGGGTGCGAGCCGCCGGCGTGGTGTTCCAGGTGTTGCTGTTCGCCGTCGGGGTCGGCGCTCTCCAGGGCGCGTTCGCTCAGCCTGAGTGGGGCTGGCCGCTCGTGATCGTCGCCGTCGTTGGGTTCGTGCTCTTCGTCGCGCGACCGACCGCCGGGTGGCTCAGCGGTCGAGACGAAGCTTCTTGATCAGCATCGCGACGTGGCCGGTCGCCTTGATGTTGTAGAGCGGCAGCTCGATGCGACCCGCCTCGTCGAGCACGAAGGTCGCCCGAATGACGCCCGTCACCGTTCTCCCGTAGAGCTGCTTCTCGCCGTACGTGCCGTAGAGCGCGTGCACGTCGCGCGACGGATCGCTGAGGATGACTTGCGGCAGGCTCTCGTCGCTCGCGAACTTCGCGTTCACTCGGGGCTCGTCCCGCGAGATGCCGACCACCCGGTAGCCGGCCGCGGCGAAGACATCCATCCGGTCTCGGAAGTCGCACGCCTGGCTCGTGCAGGCGGGGGTGCCGGCCTCGCCGTAGAAGTACACGATCGTCTTCGAGCCGCGCGTGCTCGACAGCGTGAACGGATGCCCGAACTGGTCGGGCAGGGTGAAATCGGGGGCGAGCGAACCCGCGTCGAGACGGACCAGATCACTCACGAGCGCCATGCTATCGTTGTCCCTCGGTCCGCTTGCGGGCTACGCACCTCTAGCTCAATTGGCAGAGCAACTGACTCTTAATCAGTGGGTTCCGGGTTCAAGTCCCGGGGGGTGTACAGATCTACCGGTCCGTCGCAATCCTGCGTTTCGCAGAGTCACGTCCCGGCGGGTGTACGGATGAGCCCTCGTTCTCTCTCGCCAGAGAACGGGGGTTCATCCGTTTCTCCGGCGGGCCGGGGCGAGTTGGTCCGCGAGATGCGAATCGGGCCGCTGTTTTCTTGTAGGCCCGATTCGCAGATGGCGGACCAACGGGTTCAGGGTGCGGGCGGCGTGCGCGGACGTCGGGCGGGCTTGGCGGCCGCAGGGGGCGGGTCGGCAGCGGCCGGGGGAGTCGCCGCCGGCCGGGCAGTGTCGTGCGAGTCGAGGTAGAGCTGGGCGGCCCGGGTGGCCACGATGAGGTAGCGCACGAGCAGCACCGCGACGACGATGAGCGCTGCGGTGAGAATCAGCCCGCCGACGAACGATCCGATGTGCCAGAACCACCCGAATCCGTATCTATCGCCCCACATCACCATTCCTCCAGTTCGTGCTCTTTCGCTTGTTCGGCGACGGTGCCGACGGCGACCGCGACGTTGATGCCCCACGCGATCCACAGCAGGATGAGGCGCCAGTCACGTGGTCCCTGCGTCGTCGACTTCACCAGCCCCACCGCGCCGAACAACGCGCTCAGCACGCTGAAGTTGAAGATGAACTTGCGCACGCAGCCTCCCAAGGATCGGGTTCAACGCTACCCCGCGGCCCGTGAGATCGCGCCGGGGGTTGACTTACGAGCGGGATGCCGCCTTGCGCGCCCGGCGGACGCTGCGCCCGTTGATGCGCGCCGCCTCGGCGGTGAGCGGCTCGCGCGTCGCGTGCTCCTGCCCGATGTATTGCTTCGCGAACGCGACCGTCTCGACGAGCATGTCGAGGCGCACCTGGGGGTTGCGGATCTTGTGCAGACCGATCTCCGCGATCACGTGCCCGCGGAAGCCGTTCTCGACGAGGTAGGTGAGCGTCTCGGCGACCGGCTGGGTGCCGCGGCCGGGCACGAGGTGCTCGTCGTGCATGTTGCCGTCGTCGACGCTTCGGCGCCCGTCGCACAGGTGGATGTGACGCAGTTTGTCGCCCATCGCCATCGCGTACTCGAGCGAGTCGCGCCCGCTGAGCGACGCGTGCGAGAAGTCGAGGGTCATGGCGTCGACGTCGAGGTCGAGCGGGTCGGGACTCGGGGCGTAGGCCTTGAGGTTCTTGTGGGCGATCTTCCACGGGAACATGTTCTCGACGCAGACCTCGATGCCCGTGTTCCGTGCTGTCTCGCGCACGATGCGTTCGAAGTCTTTCGCGTAGCTCGACTCCCACCGGAACGGCGGATGCACGACGACGCTCGTGGCGCCGACCGCCGCGGCCAATTCGGCCGACCTCTCGAGTTTCAGCTGGGCGTCACGACCGCCGATGAGTTGCATCCAGAACAGCGACGGCGCGTGGATGGACAGGATCGGCAGCGAATACCGCTCGATGAGTGCGGTGAGCGCGGCGGCATCCTTCGACACCGGATCGGTCGTCACCATGATCTCGAGGCCGTCGTAGCCGGCGATCCGCGCGAGCCGGAACGACTGCTCCACCCCCATGGGGAAGTTGCAGGAGGTGCTCATGCCGATCTGGATCATCGCGCTATAACCTAACCCGCCCCGGTGTCCCGCGCGTGACGCATCCGGGAACTCCTTTCGTCGGCGGCTGATACCGTCGTTGAATGGCCGACGAGCGTTATGCCTTCGTCGTCGTCTCCAACCGCCTGCCGGTCGACCGCGTTGTCGCCGACGACGGCTCCGCGTCGTGGACGCAATCACCGGGCGGTCTGGTCACGGCGCTCGAACCGGTCATGCGCGAGATCGAGGGGGCCTGGGTCGGCTGGATCGGTCAGCCGGGCGACGACCTGACGCCATTCACGCATGACGGGCTGCGCATCGTTCCCATCGCGCTCTCCGACGATGAGATCGAGAACTACTACGAAGGCTTCAGCAACGACACCATCTGGCCGCTTTACCACGACGTCATCGTTCCGGCGACGTATCACCGCGAGTGGTGGGAGTCGTACGTCGAAGTAAACCGGCGTTTCGCCGACGCGACCGCCGCCGTCGCCGACACGGGAGCGACCGTGTGGGTGCAGGACTACCAGCTGCAACTCGTGCCGCGCATGCTGCGTCTCGCCCGGCCCGACCTCGTCATCGGATTCTTCAACCACATCCCGTTCCCGGCGTACGGCTTGTTCTCGCAACTGCCGTGGCGCACCCAGATCATCGAGGGTCTGCTCGGCGCCGACGTCATCGGCTTCCAGCGGGTGTCGGATGCCGGCAACTTCTCCCGCGCGGCGCGCCGCCTGCTCGGGTACCCGACGCGAAGCCCGTACGTCGAGCTGCCCGCCACCGGCGAGCACTCCGCGCGCCGGGTCGTCGCCCGTGCGTTCCCGATCTCGATCGACGTCACCGCATTCGAGGAGCTGGCGCGCAGCCCCGCCGTGCAGGCCCGGGCGATCCAGATCCGCGAAGAGCTCGGCAACCCGAAGACGGTCATGCTCGGGGTCGACCGGCTCGACTACACGAAAGGCATCGGGCATCGCCTCAAGGCCTTCTCGGAGCTGCTCGATGAGGGGCGGCTCGACGTCGCCGACGTCACGCTCGTGCAGGTCGCGAGTCCGAGCCGCGAGCGCGTCGAGACCTACAAGCACCTGCGCGACGAGATCGAGCTGACCGTCGGTCGCATCAACGGCGACTTCGGCACGATCGGGCACCAGGCCGTCAACTACCTGCACCACGGATTCCCGCGGGAGGAGATGGCGGCGCTCTACCTGGCATCCGACGTCATGCTCGTGACCGCGCTGCGCGACGGGATGAACCTCGTCGCCAAGGAGTATGTCGCCGCGCGGCACGATGAGGACGGCGTGCTCGTGCTGAGCGAGTTCGCGGGGGCCGCGGACGAGCTCAAGACGTCATTGCGCATCAACCCGCACGACATCGACGGGCTGAAGGATGCCATCATGCAGGCCGTCGACATGCCGCGCGCCGAACGTCGCAAGCGCATGCGCTCCCTGCGCAAGCGGGTGCGCGAGAACGATGTGGGGCACTGGTCGCGCAGTTTCCTGCGGGCGCTGAGCGACGCGAACGGGGGCGTCGCCCGGTTCGGCTTCGACCCCGACCCGCTCGGCGAACTCGAATGGACCGTCGAGCGCCTCCCGAAGCCGTGAGCGAACCCCGTCACCGCGCACCCGCGGCTCCTCTCCCGTTGCCGCTCGTCGGGGCGCTCCGCGAACTCGCCCGCGCGAGGCGTCTGCTCGTCGCGCTCGACTTCGACGGCACCCTCGCGCCCGAAGTGGATTCGCCGGAGCACGCGCGCGCGATCCCCGAGGCGCGGGAGGCGGTGCTCGCTCTGCTGAAGCTGCCGAACACACGCGTCGCGCTCGTCTCGGGCCGGGCGCTGGAAAGCCTCATCGAGGTGACCGATCTGCCCGACAGCGTGCTGCTCGTCGGGTCGCACGGGATCGAGTTGCGACTCGACGATCCCGAGGAGCGGGTCGGTCTCGACACGGCCGAGATCGAGCAGGTCGAGGTGCTGCAGGAGGTGCTCGGCGAGGTCGCCGATTCGATCGATCAGGTGTGGCTCGAATCCAAGCCCGCGGGGTTCGCTCTGCACACCCGGCTCGCGACCGACGACAACTCGCGCCTCGCGCACCTCGTCGCACTGTCGGAGGCGCAAGCCGAGATCGACAACCTGACGGTGCGCCACGGCAAGAATGTGCTCGAGTTCGCGGTGCGCTCGACGACGAAGGGCGAGGCGGTCGAGCATTTGCGCCGCTACACCGCCGCGGATGCCGTTTTCTATGCGGGGGACGACGTCACCGACGAGGATGCTTTCGCCGCTCTGCTGCCGCACGACGTCGGGGTGAAGAGCGGCACCGGCGCGACTGAGGCCGCGTTCCGGGTGGCCGGTCCCGAGGAGGTCGCGCTCGTACTGACGACCCTCGCGACGTTCCGCGCGGGCGACGTGCACGAACAGTAGGCAGGATGAAGCGATGAACGTTCCCGAGATTCCCCTGAACACCGGTGCCACGATTCCGCAGGTCGGGGTGGGAACCTGGCCGTTCGACGACGCCCGAGCGGCGGATGTCGTGGCCCTCGCCATCGACGCCGGCTACCGGCACATCGACACCGCGACGCGCTACGGCAACGAGGCCGGCGTCGGGGAGGGCATCCGTCGTTCCGGCGTCGCGCGGGAGGAGCTGTTCGTCACGACGAAGCTCGACGGGGTCTTCCAGGGCGACGACCGTGCCCTCGGTGGCGCGCGAGCCGCCCTCGACCGGCTCGGCACGGATTACGTCGACCTGCTGCTCATCCATTGGCCGCTGCCGCAGCGCGACGAGTACGTCTCGACCTGGCGCACCTTCGAGAAGCTGCACGCCGACGGCCTCGCGCGCGCGATCGGCGTCTCGAATTTCACACCCGCGCACCTCGATCGGCTCGTCGCGGAGACATCGGTGGTGCCTGCGGTGAACCAGATCCAGCTCAGCCCCGCGATCACGCGGCTCAAGCAGCGGGCCTACGACGATGCGCACGGCATCGTTACGCAATCGTGGAGCCCGCTCGGCGGCGACGACGGCGTCGGGTCGCTGCTCGCCGAACCGCTCGTCGTCGCGGTGGCCGAACGTCTCGGTCGCACGCCGGCCCAGGTGGTGCTGCGCTGGCACGTGCAGCAGGGGCTCGTCGTCATCCCGAAGAGCAGCGACCCCACCCGGCTCGCGCAGAACCTCGACCTCTTCTCGTTCGAACTCTCGACCGACGACATGGCATCGTTCGCGACCCTCGACGCCGGCCCGGACGCGGGAGTCGATTCCGACAGTTCCGGTCACTGACGTCCAGAATCCCGGCAGCGACCCCGTCGGGCGAACGGTACCCTCGTCACATGCCGGAAACACCACCTTCGACTGGCGTGCCTGCCGTTGACCATAAGCCGCGATCCCGCACCGTCACCGACGGGATCGAGGCGACGACGAGCCGCGGGATGCTGCGCGCCGTCGGCATGGGCGACGCCGACTGGGACAAGGCGCAGGTCGGCATCGCGAGTTCGTGGAACGAGATCACGCCGTGCAACCTGAGCCTCGACCGCCTCGCCCGCGCGGCGAAGGAGGGGGTGCACGCCGGCGGCGGATACCCGCTGCAGTTCGGCACCGTGAGCGTCAGCGACGGCATCTCGATGGGACATGAGGGCATGCACTTCTCCCTCGTGTCGCGTGAGGTCATCGCCGACAGCGTCGAGGTCGTCATGCAGGCCGAGCGGCTCGACGGATCCGTGCTGCTCGCCGGGTGCGACAAGTCGATCCCCGGCATGCTGATGGCGGCCGCTCGGCTCGATCTGGCATCCGTCTTCCTCTACGCCGGGTCGATCGCGCCCGGCTGGGTGAAGCTCAGCGACGGCACCGAGAAGGACATCACGATCATCGACTCGTTCGAGGCGGTCGGCGGCGTGCTCGCCGGCACGATGAGTCGTGAGGATGCCCACCGCATCGAGTGCGCGTTCGCCCCGGGCATGGGCGCGTGCGGCGGCATGTACACGGCCAACACGATGGCGTCGGTCGCGGAAGCGCTCGGGCTCTCCCTGCCGGGCAGTGCCTCGCCGGCGGCCTCCGACGGTCGCCGCGACATGTACGCGCACCGCTCCGGCGAAGCCGTCGTCAACCTCCTGAACAAAGGCATCACCGCGCGGCAGATTCTCACCAAGGAAGCGTTCGAGAACGCCATCGCGGTCGGCATGGCCCTCGGCGGCTCGACCAACATCGTGCTGCACCTGCTCGCGATCGCCCATGAAGCCGAGGTCGACCTCACGCTCGACGACTTCAACCGCATCGGATCGAAGGTGCCGCACATCGGCGACCTGAAGCCGTTCGGCAAGTACGTCATGAACGATGTCGACCGGCGCGGCGGGGTCCCCGTGCTCATGAAGGCCCTGCTGGATGCCGGCCTGCTGCACGGCGACGTCATAACGGTGACCGGCAAGACGATGCGCGAGAACCTCGAGGAGCTGAACCTTCCGCCGCTCGACGGCGAAGTGCTCAAGCCCCTCGACCGGCCGCTCCACGCGACCGGCGGCCTCACGATCCTGACCGGCACGATGGCTCCCGAGGGTGCCGTCGTGAAGACGGCGGGCTTCGACGCGGCCGTGTTCGAGGGCCCCGCGCGCGTGTTCGAGCGCGAGCGTGGCGCGATGGATGCCCTCGCCGCGGGCGAGATCCAGCACGGCGACGTCGTCGTCATCCGCTACGAGGGCCCGAAGGGCGGCCCGGGGATGCGCGAGATGCTCGCCATCACCGCCGCCATCAAGGGAGCGGGCCTCGGAAAAGATGTCCTACTATTGACGGACGGTAGATTCTCAGGCGGCACAACCGGCCTGTGCATCGGCCACATCGCCCCGGAGGCAGTGGACGCAGGTCCGATCGCTTTCGTCCGCGATGGTGATCTGATACGGGTCGATATCGCAGCCCGGTCGATCGACCTAGAAGTCGATCCGGCCGAGTTGGAGCGCCGGCGTTCCGGCTGGGCTCCATTGCCTCCGCGCTATACCCGTGGCGTTCTCGCGAAGTACTCCAAGCTCGTGCACTCGGCCGCCGAGGGCGCGGTCACGGGGTAACGGAGCGCCCCTGAAGACATCCATCGCTCGGTAAGGAATCCCATGACTGCGGACGCATCACCCGCTGCGACCCCCGGCGACCCGGCTCAGCCGGCCAAGAACGTAATGACCGGTTCGGGTGCCATCCTCGCGTCGCTCGAGAAGCTCGGCGTCACCGACGTCTTCGGCCTGCCGGGCGGCGCGATCATGCCGTTCTACGACGAGTTGATGGCGTCGACGACGATCCGGCACATCCTGGTGCGTCACGAGCAGGGTGCCGGTCACGCCGCCGAGGGGTACGCGGCAGCATCCGGCAAGGTCGGCGTCGCGATCGCGACCTCCGGCCCGGGGGCGACGAACCTCGTGACGGCGATCGCCGACGCCTACATGGATTCGGTGCCGCTGCTCGCGATCACCGGCCAGGTGTTCTCGACGTCGATGGGGACGGATGCCTTCCAGGAGGTCGACATCGTCGGCATCACGATGCCGATCACGAAGCATTCGATCCTCGTGAAACGTGCCGAAGACGTGCCCGCCGCTCTGGCCTCGGCGTACCACATCGCCTCGACGGGCCGGCCGGGTCCCGTGCTCGTCGACATCACGAAAGACGCCCAGCAGGGCGCGATGACGTTCTCCTGGCCGCCGAAGGTCGACCTGCCCGGTTACCGGCCGGTGACGAAGGCGCACGGCAAGCAGATCACCGCCGCCGCGGAGCTGATGTTCGAGTCGCAGCGGCCCGTGCTCTACGTCGGGGGCGGCGTCGTGCGCGCCGGTGCTCACACCGAGCTGCTGAAACTCGCCGACCGCACCGGCCTGCCCGTCGTCACGACGCTCATGGCCCGGGGCGCGTTCCCCGATTCGCACCCGCACCACCTGGGCATGCCCGGCATGCACGGCACGGTGCCCGCGGTGCTCGCGTTGCAGGAGAGCGACCTCATCGTCGCCCTCGGCGCACGGTTCGACGACCGGGTGACCGGCAAGGTCGCCGAGTTCGCGCCCGACGCGAAGGTCGTGCACGTCGACATCGACCCGGCCGAGATCGGCAAGATCAAGCACGCCGACGTTCCCATCGTCGGCGACCTCAAGGATGTGCTGCCCGAACTGCTCGACGCGTACGAGTCGGTCGCGAAGAAGAAGAAGCCCGACGTCACGGAGTGGTGGACGCGGCTGGAGCAGCTGCGGGCGAACTACCCGCTCGGCTACACCGACGACCCCGACGACGGGCTCCTGGCTCCACAGACGGTGATCGAACGCATCGGGCAGCTCTCCGGCCCCGAGGCGATCTACGCCGCGGGCGTCGGCCAGCACCAGATGTGGGCGGCACAGTTCATCAAGTACGAACGCCCGAACGCCTGGCTGAACTCGGGGGGCGCGGGAACGATGGGCTACGCGGTCCCCGCGGCGATGGGCGCCAAGGTTGCGCAACCCGACCGCCTGGTGTGGGCGATCGACGGCGACGGCTGTTTCCAGATGACCAACCAGGAACTCGCGACCTGCACGATCAACGACATCCCGATCAAGGTGGCGGTGATCAACAACTCGTCGCTCGGCATGGTGCGCCAGTGGCAGTCGCTGTTCTACGACGGCCGCCACTCGTTCACCGACCTCGACACCGGGCACACCGGGGTGGATCAGCAGACCCGCATGGTTCCCGACTTCGTGAAGCTCGCCGAGGCGTACGGCGCTCTCGGCATCCGGGTGACGAAGCCGGAAGAGATCGACCCGGCGATCAAGCTGGCGATCGAGACCAACGACCGCCCCGTCGTCATCGACTTCATCGTGAGCCGCGACGCCATGGTGTGGCCGATGGTGCCGCAGGGCGTCGGCAACTCGCAAGTGCAGTACGCCCGCGAGCTGGCCCCGACTTGGGAAGAGGAGTAAGCCATGTCCACTCACGTGCTCTCCCTCCTCGTCGAGGACAAGCCCGGTCTGCTCACCCGTGTCGCGGGCCTGTTCGCCCGCCGCGGGTTCAACATCGAGTCGCTCGCCGTCGGTCACAGCGAGATCGAGGGGCTGTCGCGCATCACCGTCGTGGTGGATGTCGACGAGCTGCCGCTCGAGCAGGTCACCAAGCAGCTCAACAAGCTGGTCAACGTCATCAAGATCGTCGAGCTCGACCCCGACGCCTCGGTGCAGCGCGAGCACCTGCTCATCAAGGTCAAGGTCGACGGCTCGAGCCGCTCGCAGATCCTCGAAGCGGTGACGCTGTTCCGTGCGCGCGTCGTGGATGTCGCTCCCGACTCGCTCGTCGTCGAAGTGACCGGCGACAGCGGCAAGGTCAACGCCCTGCTGCGCATGCTCGAGCCCTACGGCATCAAGGAGATCGCGCAGAGCGGCCTCCTCGCGATCGGCCGCGGCAGCAAGAGCATCACCGAGAGGGTTTTCAAGAACTAGACCGACAAACCGCTGGTTGAGTAGCGGCCGCAGGCCGCGTGTCGAAACCAGCATCCGAGCAGCGTGTGGTTTCGACACGCCCGCTGCGCGGGCTACTCAACCACCGAGATAGGAACGAAAGAAACCAATGGCTGAGATCTTCTACGACAAAGACGCCGACCTCTCCCTCATCCAGGGCAAGAAGGTCGCGATCGTCGGCTACGGCTCGCAAGGCCACGCCCACGCGCAGAACCTGCGCGACTCGGGCGTCGAGGTGGTCATCGCACTCAAGGACGGCTCGAAGTCGACCGCGAAGGCGACGGAGGACGGCTTCGAGGTGAAGAGCGTCGCCGACGCGACGCAGTGGGCCGACCTCATCATGATCCTCGCGCCCGACCAGCACCAGCGCGCGATCTTCAGCGAGAGCATCAAGGACAACCTGGCACCCGGCAAGACGCTCGCCTTCGCGCACGGCTTCAACATCCGCTTCGGCTACATCGACGCGCCCGAGGGGATCGACGTCATCCTCGTCGCCCCGAAGGCTCCCGGCCACACGGTGCGCCGCGAGTATGTCGCGGGTCGCGGCATCCCCGACATCATCGCCGTCGAGCGCGACGCGTCGGGTCAGGCCTGGGATGTCGCCCTGTCGTACGCGAAGGCGATCGGCGGCACCCGTGCCGGCGTCATCAAGACGACTTTCACCGAAGAGACCGAGACCGACCTGTTCGGCGAGCAGTCGGTGCTCTGCGGCGGCACGTCGCAACTGGTGCAGTACGGCTTCGAGACTCTCGTCGAGGCGGGCTACCAGCCCGAGATCGCGTACTTCGAGGTGCTGCACGAGCTGAAGCTCATCGTCGACCTCATGTGGGAGGGCGGCATCGCCAAGCAGCGCTGGTCGGTCTCCGACACGGCCGAGTACGGCGACTACGTCTCCGGCCCGCGGGTGCTTCCGCCGTCGGTGAAGGAGAACATGAAGGCCGTGCTCGGCGATATCCAGTCGGGGGCGTTCGCGAAGCGCTTCATCGACGACCAGGATGCTGGAGCGCCCGAGTTCTTCGAGCTGCGGGCCAAGGGTGCCGCGCACCCGATCGAGGCAACCGGTCGCGAACTGCGCGCCCTCTTCGCCTGGAAGCAGCAGGACTCCGACTACACCGAAGGGTCCGCCGCGCGCTGATCCGTAGGTTCGGGACGCGCGCCGTTCATCCGACACGCTCTTGGATGACGGCGCGCGTTCACCGTCTCTAGCGACTCTGGCCACGTGCTCAGGCCTGTGGTTGCCGCCGTATCCGCTGTCATCGTCGTCGCCGGGCTCCTCGGGTCCGCCGGGCCCGCCGCCGCGGGCCTGCCGAAGCCCGCGCCGGGGATCGAGCACACCGTGCTCCTCAACGAGTTCAGCAACGGCGATGCGGTCTCCGACACGAACACGTTCGTCGAATTGCGCAACTGGGGCGACAAGGCTGTCGATCTCACCGGGTGGCACCTCTACCGGTGCTCGCCCGAGGGGGTGCGCAGCAACGTCGGGCGTCCCGTAGCCCGGATCTCCGGGGTCGTGCTTGAGCCGAGTCAGATCCTCACGCTGAGCAGCGTCGGGTTGCCGGGTGACGTACCGTTCGTCTCGCCCTTCGAGATCGGGGGTTTCGGACTCTTCCTCGAGGGTCCCGGCGAACAGCCGATCGACCTCGCCGGAGTCTTTCCCAACGAACCGTCGCCGGTGGAGAGTGAGTGCACGCCTCGGGGAGGCAACCTGCCGAACGTGCTCGACTTCGCCCAGAACGAGAGCTGGCAGCGGGTCGCGGCGACCGGCGACCTCGCGCGGGACTGGGTGGCCGCGCCCTCGACGTTGGGCCAGCAGAACGTTACGCGAGCACCCGCGACGGCCGACAGTCCGGTCGTGATCGCGGAGTTCGCCGGCTCCGGGCCGGGCGGCAGCGGCGACGACTTCGTGGAGTTGCGCAACGACGGCGACCAGGCGGGCGACGTGAGTGGGTGGCACCTGTACCGGTGCACCGCCTCGGGGCGGGTGCGTCCCAGCACTCTCCAGCTCACCATCCCGCGGGGCACGGTCCTCGCTCCGGGCGAGCGCTGGGTCGCCGCCGGGCCGCAATTCACGGGCGACGCCGACGCCCGCTACGCGACCTCCCTCGCCGATGTCGAATTCGGGGTCATGGTGCGTGACGCCGACGGTGCCCTCGTCGACGGGGTCGCCGTGAGCGGCTTCGGCGACTCCGCCTGTCAGGTCGGTGGAAAGCTGCCCGCCGTGCTCGACCCGGTCGCGGCGGAGTCGTATCAGCGGGTCAGCGACGGGTACCTGATCGCGCCCCGCACGCCGGGCGCGGCGAACACGACTCGCGCCGACAGTGTGTTCGCCCAGACGCTGAGCTACCCCGAGCACCCCGAGGTGGCGATCAGCGAAGTCGCCACCGATCCTTCGCCCGACGGGATGCCCGCGGGAACCGTGCAGCGCAACTTCGTCGAGCTCGCCAACTACGGTGACGTGCCGGTCTCGATCGGCGGGTGGACGGCGTGGCGATGTGAAGCGGATGGTGCCCGCGCCTTCGAGCCGCAGTTCACGGTGTCGCCGGGCACGACCCTGGCTCCGGGGCGGGTCTTCCTCGCGGCGCGAGCAGACACCCCCGCGGCGACCGCCGCGGATGTCGTCTACGACACTCCGCTCTCGTTGCTCGGCGCGGGGATCTGGCTCGCCGACGCTCGCGGCGACCGGGTCGACAGCGTCGGCATCTTCGCGGCGAACGAGATGGATGACAGCAACGTCACCCCGAGTCCGTGCACGAAAGGGGTCGCCCTCACGACCTACCAGCCGGACCGGCTCGAGCGCGAGACGTTTCAGCGCAGTCGTTTCACGGGCGTCGACGCTGACGACTTCGTGGTGCGCGAGGCGACCCCCGGAGTGCTCGACCTCGTGCCGTGGGTCGATCCGACGTCACGGGTCGACCTGAGTTCGACGATTCCCGCCGCCCCGGGCACTCCCGCGTCGCCCGCCGCCGAAATTCATGGCGATCCCGTCGTCATCCTCGAGGCGTGGGCCGGGGCGACCGAGGGAGGCCCGCTCGCGACCGCAGCCGGGGACGACGAATTCGCGCTCGATCCGACGGCAGGGATCCCGGTGCGGGACGACGCCTACGCCTTCCCCTATCAGCGACTCGTGCTCGACGCCGAGCGCCTCGCCCCGGGTGCGACGGTGAACTGGTCGGGGTCGACGGTGGGCCGCGGCGAGTTGCAGCTCTCGGTCTGGAGCGCGGGATCCTGGCGTCCCCTCGACGCCGCGATCGGACCGCGCGTGGTACTGAGTGGCGAACTCGTCGCTGCTGACATCCACCGCGACCGGGTGACGTTGCTCGTGCAGAACGGACCGCGCACGGAACCGACCCTTGCCTCCGGCCGCGACGGTGCGCTCGAGGATCCGGCGATGTACGACGTCGCGATCTCCCACATCACCGACACGCAATATCTCACGGAGAGCTACCCCGAGGTGTACGCCCAGATCGTCAGCTGGATCGCCGACAACGCGGATGCCCGCAAGATCGAGTTCGCGACGCACACGGGTGACCTCGTGCAGAACTGGGTGAGTCCCGACCAGACCCCGGATCGCGCCCGCCGGGAGTTCACGAACGCGTCGGCCATCCAGGACATCCTCGATGACGCCGGAGTTCCCAACAGCGTGCTGCCGGGCAACCACGACAACAAGCGCGGCGCGACGAACGAGCTGTTCAACGAGTACTTCGGGCCCGAGCGGTATGCCGACGCTCCCTGGTACGGCGGCTCCATCGCCCCCGACGACAACAGCGCCAACTTCTCGACGTTCGAGCACGAGGGTGCGAAATTCCTCATGCTCTCGCTGCCCTACGCGTACGCCGACGCGGAGATCGAGTGGGCTCGAGGCGTCGTCGCCGCCCATCAGGACTACAACGTGATCATCTCGACGCATGAGCACGTCACCCCGAAGGGCCCCTACGGATCGGCGGAGCGCTCGACGGCTTCGCGCTGGGTGTCGCGAGGCGGCGACCTGTGGCGTCAGGTGATCGCCCCGAACCGCAACGTCGTGCTCGTGCTCTCGGGGCACTTCCACGGCATCGGGCAGCTGAGCACCGAGGACGCCGGGGGCATCCCCGGGCACGACGTCGTCGAGCTGCTCGCCGACTACCAGGAGTTCCGCACGCACACGGGCGAGCGGGCTTCGGGCTTCCAGCGGTTGCTGCAGATCGATCTCGCGTCGGGGTCGGTTGCCGTCGACACCTTCTCGCTCCGGCTGGAGGCCAGTTCGAGCGCCGACTACGACTACCAGCAGTTCCGCCCCGACGATGGCTCGGCGACATCCGCGTCGAACGTGCGGCCGTGGCGGATCGTCGCGGCGGGCCTGCAGGGCCGCTACTCGGCCGCCGACGACGAGTTTCTCGCGACCGTCGCGTTCCAGTATCCGAAGTCGGTGACGACGTCGCTCGTCACGGTCGAGCCGCCCGCGCCGGAGGCGGGAGCCCGCCTTCTGCCCTACGGCCCGAAGCGTGGGCCTCAGGCCCCGCGCACCGGGATGCTGTAGCCGCGCTTGATGACCGTCGCGATGAGGTCGGGCACGGGCAGCGCGCGGCGCAGCCGGCTGATCGCCATGTCGACGGCGTGATCGTCGGGGTCGTCGGGCAGCGCCGTCGCGAGCTTCGTCCGTGAAACCACCCGACCGGGCTCGGCGAGCAGCAGCCGGAACAGGGCGAGGCTCGTGGGGGAGAGGGATGCGCTGCGACCGTCGACGACGGCGAGCCCGCCGCGCAACTCGATCGTGCCTCGAGGCGTCGGCACGCGGCGGACGGCGGTGGTCTCGAGGTGCTCGCAGACGAGCCGGATGAGGGCCCCCATGCGATAGCGCTGCGGCGAGATCGGGCGGATGCCGGCGGCTTCGAGCGGTGCCGCCGTGACGGGCCCGACGGCCGCCGCGATGACGGTATCGGCGAAGGCGTCGAGCACGTCGTTCAGCTTCCCGGCCTGTTCCGCGGTCGCGAGGAGGGCGTCGACGGCGGGTGCGCTCGTGAAGGTCACCGCGTCGACCGAGCCCGTGCAGATCGCGTCGACGAGCCGCAGGACGCGCGCCGAGTTCTCGGGCAACCGCCAGCGATACGGGGCCGCCGTGAGCACGCGCGCGCCGGCGTCGCGCAACCGGGCGAGCTGGTCGACATCCGGAAAGCCATGGAGCTGCACGGCGACGGTCAGTCCCGCGACGCCGTCCGCCAGCACCTGGCCGACGAGCGACGCCGTCGTCTCGTCGACGCTCATCCCCGAGTCTTCGAGGCCGGCGGCCCGCACCGCGCCGCGCGCCTTCGGACCGCGTACGAGGATGCGTGCCCGCGCGAGCACCTCGGTGAGTTCGGCGCCGAGCCCGGCCGCGTCGGCGACTTCCAGCCAGCGACGGATGCCGTACGACGTGGTGGCGAGCAGCAGGTCGGGACGCGCGGCGATGATCGCCGCCGTGTCGCGAGTCAGTTCGGCGTCGTCGTCGACGGCGGCGATGCGGATCGCGGGGGCGTGCAGCACTTCGGCTCCCCGTCGCTCGAACGCCGCGATGAGGTCTTCGCTGCGTCGATCCGAGGTGACGCCGATGCGGAACCCGTCGAGCTGATCGGGCCGGAACCCCGCGGCGAAACCCGCGTCCGTCTCGACATCGGCCACGATCAATCCGTCCATGGGCGCATCGGCGCTATTCGCCGGCGAGGGCGATCACGTCCCGGGAGATCCGGTCGGCGTCCTCTCCATGGTGCATCAGGTGGACGACCTCGCCGACGACGATGACGGCGGGGGAGCCGACCCGTAGTCGAGCGCTCACCGCCGTTGCCTCGCTGAGCGTCGTGACCGTCGTGCGCTGTGAGAGCTGCGTTCCGCGTTCGACGATCGCGAGCGGCATGTCGCCGCCCATCCCGAGACGTTCGAGTCCCGCCGTCAGATGCGGCAGGTTGCTGACTCCCATGAGCACGACGATCGTGCCGCCAAGGCTCGCGAGAGCGCCCAGCTGCGCGTCGTCGAGCGGCGCGTGCCCCGAGACGACGGTGAACATCCGGCTCACCTCGCGGTACGTGACGGGGATGCCCGCCGCAGCGGGTACCGCGATCGCGCTCGTCACTCCGGGGATGACGGTGACCGGCACGCCCGCCTCGCGGCAGGCGCCGACCTCCTCGCCGCCGCGGCCGAACACGTACGGGTCGCCGCCCTTGAGCCGGGCGACGGTGCGGCCGTCGAGAGCGCTCGCGACCATGCGCCGCTCGATCTCGTGCTGCGGGATGGCGTGGTGGCCGGGCGTCTTGCCGACATCCACGATCTCGGCACCGGGCGCGTACTCCCGCAGCCGCTGCTGGGGGGCGAGCCGGTCGACGTAGACGATGTCGGCGCGAGCCAGCGCGTCGCGGGCGGCGAGGGTGAGTAGCCGATCGTCGCCCGGGCCGCCGCCGATGAGCGTCACGGTGCCGATCGGCGTCGTCGGGGCGGGGGCCTCCCGCACGATCCACGTGCGACGGCCGGCGGCGGCGCGCACCATGCGCTCCTCGTCGGCCTCGGCATCCACCAGCACGACGATGTCGATCCCGTCGACGAGGTCGCGCCAGCCCGCGAGGTGCTTCGGGCGATCGACGCCGCGGCATCCTGCCACGGTGGTCAGGTCGGCGCCGATCGTGAGTGACACCGCCGCCGCGGCGTGCCGGTAGCGGGCGACCGCGAGTCGAGCGGATGCCGCGTCGCCGACGATGAGTACGGTGCGATGGGTGAGATCGAGGTCGAGATCCATCAGTCGGCCTCACGACGCGGGATCGTGGCGCCCGCGATGAGCACCGACTCGCGGCGGGCCGATTCGCGTTCGGCGGCGGTCGCGGGACGCGGCTGTCCGCGTTCGCGCACCTGCACGACGCCGGGATCAGCGGTTTCGGGAGCGTTGACGAACGACCGGAACCGGCGCAGCCGCTCCGGGTCGGCCAGGGTCGCGGCCCACTCGTCTTCGTAGGTGTCGATGTGCTCGGCCATCGCTTCTTCGAGGTCGGCGCCGATGCCGAGGCTGTCGTCGCACACGACAGCTCTCACGTGGTCGAGCCCCCCATCGAGTTCCTCCTGCCAGCGCGCCGTGCGCTGCAGGCGGTCGGCGGTGCGGATGTAGTACATGAGGTACCGGTCGATGTAGCGGATGAGGGTGTCGTGGTCGAGGTCTTGCGCGAGCAGTTCGGCATGTGCGGGCTGGAAGCCGCCGTTGCCGCCGACGTAGAGGTTCCAGCCGGTGTCGCTCGCGATGACGCCGATGTCCTTGCCGCGGGCTTCGGCGCACTCGCGCGCGCACCCGGAGACCCCGAACTTGAGCTTGTGCGGTGACCTCAAGCCCCGGTATCGCAACTCGAGTTCGATCGCCATGCCCACGGCATCCTGAACGCCGAACCGGCACCAGGTCGATCCGACGCACGACTTCACGGTGCGCAGCGACTTGCCGTACGCCTGCCCCGACTCGAAGCCGGCATCCACGAGGATGCGCCAGATGTCGGGCAGCTGCTCGAGCCGGGCGCCGAACATGTCGATGCGCTGGCCGCCGGTGATCTTCGTGTACAGGTCGAATTGGGCGGCGACCTCGGCGATGACGCGCAACTTCTCGGGGGAGATCTCGCCGCCCGGGATGCGCGGCACGACCGAGTACGTGCCGTCTTTCTGCATGTTCGCCAGCGCCCGGTCATTGGTGTCCTGAAGCGCGCCACGGCCGGCGTCGAGGATGTACTCGGAGTGCTGGCTGGCGAGGATCGACGCGATGGCGGGCTTGCAGATGTCGCAGCCGTAGCCGGTGCCGAAGCGGTCCATGATCTGCTCGAACGACGTGAGCTCGAGGATGCGTACCGACTCGAAGAGTTCGCTGCGGCTGAGCGCGACGTGCTCGCAGAGGGCGCGCGAGACCTCGATCCCGGCCTTGCTGAGCTCCGTTTCGAGGATCTTCTTGACCAGCGGAACGCATGAACCGCACTGCGTGCCGGCGCGCGTGCACGCCTTGAGTTCGCCGAGGTCGGTGCACGCCTCGGCGTGCGCGCCGTGGTCGCCGCTCGCGGCGGTCCGCACGGTGCCGACCGAGACGTTGTTGCACGAACAGAGCGGAGCGTCGTCGGGCAGCTCGCCACCCGCGGGCGGCTCCGCGCCGGCCGCCGCGAGGTAGGCGCCGGGTTCGGCGGGTAGTTGCCGGCCGAGCAGGGGCCGCAGCGCGGTGTAGGGGGCGGCATCCCCGACGAACATTCCGCCGAGCAGAGTCGTCGCATCGTCGGACACGACGATCTTCTGGTACAGCCCGCGGGCGGGGTCGGCATAGACGACCTCGAGCGCGCCGGGGGACAGCGCGCGGGCGTCGCCGAACGAGGCGACCTCGACCCCCGAGAGCTTGAGTTTGGTGGCGTCGTCGATGCCGGGGAACTCGGCGCTTCCGCCCGACAGGCGATCGGCGACGACCTCGGCCATCGCGTTCGCGGGGGCGACGAGCCCGACGCAGGTGCCGTCGATGCTGGCGACCTCGCCGATCGCCCAGATTCCCGGAGCCGACGAAGAGCAGGCCGCGTCGATGACGACGCCGCCGCGCGGACCGATCTCGAGCCCCGCGGCGCGGGCGAGCTCGTCGCGCGGAGCGATGCCGATCGCGAAGACGACGAGGTCGGCGTGCAGGGCCTGGCCGTCACCGAGCTGGACGCCGACGACGCGCCCCGACGGCGCGAGCACGAGCGAGGAGGGACGGGTGCCGAGGGCGAGATCGATCTCTTGAGCGCTGATGAGCCGGCCGAGGGCCTGCCCCGCGCCCTCGTCGAGCTGTGCCGACATGAGCCAGGCGCCCGAGTGCACGACGGTGACGTGGCCGCCGAGCCGGGAGAGCCCGCCGGCGGCTTCGAGGCCGAGCAGTCCGCCGCCCACGACGACGACGTTCGGCGCGCGGCCGAGGCTCGTGCGCAGGTCGAGCATCTCGGCGACGATCGCATCGACATCGTCGATCGTGCGATAGACCCGGCCCGCGTCGGCATCCGGGATGTCGGGAACCGTCGCGCGCGAACCCGTGGCGAGCACCAGGTCGTCGTAGGCGACGAGGTCGCCGTCCGCGAGGCGGACGGTGCGCGCCTCGGGATCGACCGCGACGACCGCGCTGCCCCCGCGGTAGCTGATGCTCGGATGCCGCCACACCGTGCCGTCGGCGAGGGTGAGATCGGTCGTCGGATCCTCGAGCCGGCGAGAGAGCGCGACCCGGTCGTAGGGCAGATGGGTTTCGTCGCCGATCACGGTGACGTCGAGGTCGCGACGACCGTCGACCACATCCCGGGCGGCGATCGCGTCGGCGAGGCGGTGGGCCGCGGGGCCGCCGCCCACGACGACGATGCGCCGCGGCGTGCCGTCGTGCGAGCTCATGCCCTGTCCTTCCCGGCCGCTGTATTCCGGGCCGTTGCCCTCACGGTAGGTGGCTCGCGTTACGCGGTCGTTGCACCCATGTAACGGCGGATGACTCCGGCCTCACGCCCGTCGATCGGCGCTGTGAGGCAGCTGTCACACGTTCGACACGACAAACGCGACTGCGCGAAACGCGGGCTGCCTAGGCTCCGCAGCAAAGAGAGCCTCATCCGCAGCAGGCGTGTCCGAGGAGTGTGCGATGACCGATACCGCGACGACGACGATCGTCGTGCGATGGATGGATGTCTGCGCGCTCGACGACCTCGAGCCCTTCTGGGGTGAGGCGGCCCTCGTCTCCGGGCACCAGATCGCGCTCGTGCGGCTTCCCGGCGACCGGGTGTTCGCGGTCGGCAACCTCGATCCGGTCGCCGGCGCCTACGTCATGTCGCGCGGCATCGTCGGGTCGCGCGGCGACCGTCCGACGATCGCGTCGCCCCTGCACAAGGAGATCTACGACCTCGACTCCGGTGACCGGCTGGGGGCCGACGGCCGCGGGCTCGGCAGCTATCCCGTGCGATTCGCCGACGGGCGGGTCGAAGTTCTCATCGGGCTTTCGGGCGACGTGGGGCTTTCGGGCGAGCCGGCCGACGGGATCGACTCATGACCCCTGCTCGGCCGCTCCCCGGCCGCTCCATGTGTCGGGCGTGTTACCGGCCCCTCTCGACCTCGACGCGGCGGTGTGAGCGAGTGGTGACCGAACGGTAACCGCGGTCGCGCGTCGCCGAAACACGGCGTAGTTAGCGTCGGTCGCATCCACTTCTCCCACCTCGACGAAGGACAACAGATGGCCTCCTCCCCAGCAACAGAAAGCGCCACTGCGCCCATCGAATCCCCGGCGGTCGCGGCCCCCGCTCTCGAGTATCGGCACGGCAACTGGGTCGACAACTGGGACCCCGAGAATCACGTGCAGTGGGAGGGCGGCGGCCGCACGATCGCCCGCCGCAACCTGCGCTGGTCGATCTTCGCCGAGTTTCTCGGCTTCATCGTCTGGCAGCTGTGGAGCATCGTCGTCGTGCAGCTCCCGGCGGCCGGTTTCACCTTCGACATCGGCCAGACCTTCTGGCTCATCTCGATGCCCGCCCTCGTCGGCGCCACGCTGCGCTTCCCCTACACGTTCCTCGTGCCCAAGCTCGGCGGCCGCAACTGGACGATGATCTCGGCGGCGCTGCTGCTCATCCCGGCGATTTCCCTCGGGTTCGCCGTGAGCAACCCCGAGACCCCGTTCGGCGTCATGCTGTTCATCGCGGCGCTCGCCGGTTTCGGCGGCGGCAACTTCGCGTCGTCGATGTCGAACATCAACTTCTTCTTCCCGCAGCGCGAAAAGGGCGTGGCCCTCGGCCTCAACGCCGCCGGCGGCAACATCGGTGTCGCGGTGGCCCAGATCGTCGTGCCGATCGTCATCACCGTCGGCGCCATCGGAGCGACCAAGAACATCGCCCTCGCCGGGTGGTTCTGGATCCCGTTCATCCTCATCGCGATCTTCGGCGCGTACAAGTTCATGCACAACCTGTCGAACGCGAAAGCCGACTTCGCGGCATCCGCCGCCGCATTGCGCGACCCGCACACCTGGATCATGTCGGTGCTCTACATCGGCACGTTCGGCTCGTTCATCGGGTTCGCCGGCGTCTTCCCGAAGCTCATCGCGACGCAATTCCCCGAGTTCTCCACCTTCCAGGTGGGAACTGCCGGCCTCTCGCTCGCGTTCCTGGGTGCCCTCGTCGGATCGGTCTCGCGGCCCTTCGGCGGCAAGCTCGCCGACCGATTCGGCGGCGCGAAGATCACGGTTCTCGCATTCGCGACGATGGCACTCGGCGCGCTCGCCGTCGTGCTGACCCTCCCCGTGGGCAACTTCTGGCTGTTCCTCGGAACGTTCCTGTTCATCTTCGCCGCGACCGGGATCGGCAACGGCTCGACCTACCGGATGATCCCGAGCATCTTCTCGGCGCGGAGCGGGGTGCGAGACGCTCACGTCAACTCGGGCGACGTCAGCACGGTGCGCAAGACGTCGGCGGCGATCGGCATCATCTCGGGCATCGGCGCGTACGGCGGGTTCATCATCCCGCAAGTGCTCGGCGCCTCCCTGGGCTCGACCGGCAGCTATGTGACCGCGATCTACGGCTTCATCGCCGCCTACGTGGTCTTCATCGCGATCACCGCGTTCTTCTACCTGCGTCGTCGCGGCGCGGTCGCGGGGCAGCGCGTCTGATGAGCACCGCATCCACCGGGGTCGACACCGCGTCGCACTGTCCGTACTGCGCCCTGCAGTGC